>JAGQQW010000068.1 GCA_020426005.1 Planctomycetota bacterium
AAGGGGCAGGACGGCCCCGCAGGACGAGCGATGTGGCAGATCAGTCCCGAGAGTGGCGCGAGAACCTGACAAAGTAGTGCTAGCAGAGTGCCCTGTCAGCGCAATCGTTCGTCGTCGAGTTCGAGCGTCCGGACGATCTGTAGCGCGATCGCGTGATCGGGAGCTCCCGCCAGCATGCTCAAGACCGCGGTGTCGAGTGCGGCGAGCACGCGCGGATCGTCGGATTCGAACTCACGACGCACGGCGACGAGGACGGCGCTGCGGACCATCCTCGCGATGCGATCCTGCGTCAGCGCTTCTGGCGGTAGGACGACGAGTCCGAAGGGCGTCGACTCGAGTGCGCGTTGCGTACTCTCTTCGAAGGCGCGGAGCAGAGCCGTTTCTCCGTCCTCGTCCCGAACGCGTTGTGCGCACTTGCCGGTCGCGTGCACGATCAAGTCGGGAACCGTCAGCAAGGGGAGCGAAGTGAGTCCACCGACGATGCGCGCAATCGCGTCGTATCGACTCCCCGCCGATCCCGAGACGACGATCGGCGTCCTGGGGATGCGCACGGGTGCATGGTCGTAGTAGTCACGCATCGCGAGCGGTGGTTCTACTGCACGGTCGTCGACAGCGCGTTGCTGAACGACAAGCCGAGGCTGTTCGCGCCCGCGTCGACCGTCATGGTCTGATGATGGAGTGCGAGACCCCGCAGGGAGGTCACGGCAGGGATCGCCCATGTCGCGTTGGCGACCCCCGTGCCGCTGCCGGCGCCACTGGCGATGGCCACCTGCGTCAGGTCGATGGAGACTCGAAGGACACACGAGCCGCCGCCGAGACCTTGCAGCGGTAGGGGGAGTGGCAGCGTTCCGAACGCCGTGTTCGAGAGCCCGAGGATCGACACGCTGACACCGTTCGCAGGCAGGTTGTGCGTCTGTGCGACGTACGACGTGCCGACGGTCGGCGCGTTTGCCATGCCGAGGAGCGGGCGAAAACCATCGGTTCCTGCGCAACCTTCGCCGGTAGACGTGACCTGCGGGCCGTTGACGAAGATGCGGTGCGGCGTGCCCGGGACGTTGCTCATCGGTCCGAACCAGCCCCACGCATCTCCGCTGTTGCGTCCGTCTCCATTGGCCGCGTTGGCGGTTGCGAAGATCTGCACGAGACCGGGAGTCGTCGGCGCGGTCCACGAGAAGGTCCAGTCGCGCTGCAGGCTGTTGACGTGCGTGATCGCAGCCCTTCCCGCATTGGTCGTGTCCGTGCGCGTCGTCGTACCGGCGACGAAGGCGCCTGCCGAGGCTTCCATCGTGAAGCCGCCGCGAGTGCTCGTCAGGTTGGCTCCGTCGACCGTGACACGCATCGCGACTGCGCTCCCGGGCGCGACCGACGTCGCACCGTCGATGCCGACCACGACGTTGAAATTGGGGAAGGAGTTGTGGCAATTGCCACAGCTCGGATACGCCGTCGTCAAATTGCGCGGGTCGCCGTTCTTCCCGGAGATGATTCCGCTCCCGTGACCCAGAGCGCTCCCGTGACCCAGAGCGATCGCAGCGAGGAGCAGGCCAGCGATGGCGCAGGTGGCGTTCATGGGACGATGCGGATCGCCGTCGCGTTGGAGGCGTAGCGTGGTTCGAGTGTCGAAGGGTCGAGGTCCAGTGCGGCGACGTGCATCGTTCCGTTGATCCAGCCCGTAGGCAGGAGTCCACCAGGGATCTTGAAGCTCGCGTCCGCGAATCCGAGGCCGTTGATCGCGCCGAACCATCCGAGGAACGGTGGTTGATTGAGCAGACCCGCGGCCGTGATCGTCAAGAAGTCGAAGTTGATCGGCAGTTCGACGCCGTGGCCGAACGACGAGCCGGGTGCCGTGCCCGATAGCGTCGTCAAGAGCACGTAGAAGCGACCGGTCTCGGTGACCCCCGGATTGAGGCGCAAGAAGACGTTGCCGCCGTTCGCGACCGAGACCTGCGCTGCCGTCGGCGTGAGGATTGCCTGCACTCCGATTTCGCGACTCGTGATGGCGCTTCCTCCGTTCGGGTCCTCGATGCGCACCGAGACGATGCGAGAGCCGGGGCCCGAAAGCGTGCGTAGGGCCGGGCCGAGAGGCACCGAGGTCGATTCGAAGATACCGTCGCCGTCCGCGTCGTATCGTGCGCGCAACTGCGCGGATGCGTACTTGGATGAGGAAGACCGTGTGCTGTCCAGGGTGGCTCCGACACCGGCGGTCGAACCGTCGAGCACGGCGATCGGCAAGTCAGGACCCGCGTTGCACCAGTTGGAGAGAGCCGTGAACCACGACGCGTTCGGCGCCGTCGTGTAGTAGCGGAACGCCATCGTCCCGTCCGCACCGCCGGTCATCGCACCCTTGAAGCACGCATCGATCGTGGCCGATGTCGTCGTCCCACTCGTGTCGTTCCACGTGCGGATCGCGGGAACGAGTCGACACGTCGACCGGACGTTGTTGATGGCTTGTCGTCCATAACGCGCCACGGCATCGAGGTAGCCTTGCATGTACGCCAGGTTGGTACCGTAGACGTGTCCATTGGCCGTGTACGCCATCGGCATGAGCACGTCGAGTACGCGTGCCATGCTCTCCCAATCCTGTCCGTAGTTCTGGCTCAGGTAACTGCGCATCTCGGCGTACGTCCGGAAGCGATTGTCGTAGCTCCCGCCATCGACCGCGTAGGCACCGGCGATTACGAACGCGTGCAAGGGCATCGTTCCGACTTCCGTCCGCGCGTCGCGCAAGAACTTGTCGACGAGTGTCGGCGAGTGATTGCCACCGAACCAACGGATGTAGTCGAACGCGATCCCGTCGAGTTCGTAAACGCGCTTACCGCGAACGTCGTAGCTGTGTACGAGGTAGCGGAGCACGCGTTCGATCATGTGCTTCTGGTGGGCCTGATCGTCGGGGAACGGACCTCCGTCGCGAAAGACCTGGACGACGCCAACGACTTGGAGCCCGGCTGCATGGGCCTTGTCGATGAACCGCGTCAACGTCACGAGACCGGACTTGCTGCCCCAAGCGGTGTTCCAACCGCCGGTTTCGTCGTGGATCCGGAGTTCGCCGGTCTGCGATCCCGTCGTCCGCCAGCAGTGCAGGTAGATCGTGTCGAGACCCGTCGACTTGCAGCGCGCGATGATGTTGTCGACATCGGCGTCGATATTGCCGACGAGGAACGGCCAGATCCCGATCGACGAATCGGTGGATTTCTGAGCTGTCGCGGGGACCGCGGCGACGTGCAGCGCAAAGAGCAGTGTGAAGAGCGGCAGAAGGGATCGAACCATCCGCGGGATTCTAGCATCGAGACGATCCACTCGTGGGCGACGCAGTCCCGACGCATCCCCATTCCGAGAAGACCCCCATTCCGAGAAGACCCCCATTCCGAGAAGACCTTGGTCGCGCCGGATTTCGGTGCCACGATGCCCGGGTGAGACGACGTACCAAGATCGTATCCCTAGCCGCCGTGGTCGCGCTCCTCGTCGCCACGGTCCGAGTCACCGATGAGACGCCGAAGTCGGGGCCGCTCGTGTACGGAGTGACTTCGTCGGCTGCTCGCATCGTCGTCGTGCGACCGTCGGCTGCTACGGGTACGGCCAAGTTGTCGCGGCACACGCCTGTGGACGACGGAGCTACGCAAGCCAAGGTCGTCCAGGTCGAAGCGTCGACGACGCGACTCGTCTTCGCGTTCGATGGACTCGATCCCGCGTGCACCTACGACTACGAACTGTCCCTGCGCGAAGGCGACGTGCAGACACGGATGACGGGGCGTCTACGAACCGCGCCCCCCGAGGGAACGGGGAAGGTGCGCTTCGCAGCATTCGGCGATTCCGGGAAGATCCCGTGGTGGACGTATGCGTCGGCCAAGGTCTCGCTCGGTCCGGCACCATGGCTCGAAGGTCTATTACCGGGTCGTGGATACCAATGGGAACTCGCACAGGGCATCGTCGATAGCCATGTCGATCTCGTCCTGCATCTCGGGGACGTCTGCTATCCCAAGGGACGGCGTGAGCACTACAACGAGGCGTACTTCGAACCCTTCGCGAACCTCGCCGCCCAGGTGCCGGTCTGGGCGACGATCGGCAACCACGACGACATCACCGAGCAAGCGCAGCCACTGATCGACTACTTCGATCTCGGTTCTCGCTACTACGACTTCGTGTACGGGCCCGTGCACTTCGTGTGCATCGACGTGTATTCGAGTGCGATCGACGCGAAGTCGAAGCAACGTCAGTGGCTGGAAGCGACCTTGAAGAAGAAGGTCGCGCCGTGGATCGTCGTGTTCTTGCATCGACCGTTCCACACCGTGTCGCGTTCGAAGGACGATGCGGACAACGCGCTGCTGCGCAACGAAGTGCATCCGCTGCTACGGGATGCCGGCGCGCGGCTCGTACTCTCGGGGCACGATCACAACTACCAGCGCTTCGAGCCGATCGACGGCGTGCATTACGTCGTGGCGGGCGGCGGCGGCAAGTCCCTCTACGAACTCGGGGAGTCGGACGATCTCGCGTTCTCGGTGCGGGAATACGGGTTCGTGGTGGTGGACGCCGACGATCGCGTGATGAGGCTCGCTGCACACGGCCTCGACGGAAGCGTTCTCGATCGCGTCGAAATCGCGCGCTGAGAGTCCTCATCGATCGCAACGCGGTTGTTGGCGCGAGCACGACGAGGCCTCAAGCCGGAGCGCCAGAGTGCCGAAGAACGCGACAACCCACGCGAGGACGCCACCTTGAAGCCGCGAACGACCATTTCGACCGTACTACTCACGACTCTCGTCTCGATGACATCGTGCGCATCGTCCGGGATCAGCGACGGGCCTGCCCGTGTCGACGACTTCGTGGGTTGGGTCGAGCGCGTCTACGTCGAGACCGAGCTCGCTCGCGAGCGGATGAACGACGCGGTCGCCCAGCTCGAAGCCCTCGTCGGTTCGACGTATGCGGGCGATCCGGTCACGGCTTACACGACGTTCGTCGAAGCCCTGCGTCTGTCCGAGGCTCAAGCAGAGCGGCTCAACGAGCAGATCGAGCCGATGAAGAAGGCGGCCGAGCCGGTATTCGAGCAGTGGGAAGAGTCCCTCGGTCAGTTCCAGAGCGAATCGATGCGTGAGCGTAGCGGTGCGCGTCTGCAGGCCACGAAGGACCGATACACGCGTGTCCTCGGCGCCGTCGAGCCGGCACGCGATCGCTTCGCGAAGCTCAATGGTGCGATGCGAGACCACGCACTCTTCCTCGGGAACGACTTCAACGCCGAAGCCGTCGCGAGCGTGCATGACGACGCACGCGATCTGATCGCCCTCGCCGGCGATCTCGATCGCGAGTTCGAAGAGTGCCTCAGTGCGACACGCGCCTACGTGGAGACTTCGGCGCTTCCATTGCAGGCAGCGCCCGCCCCGGGTGGGGCCGCGCGCTTCCGCCGCTGACTCAGGACCCTGGTGCGCGTTCCTTCGCGGACGCGTATGGATGACGAAGCGGGAAGACCTGTCGGGCGCGTTCGCTCCGCGCGGTTTTGAGCATTCGCCCGAGTCGGCACCCCTGATGTGCCGAAAGAAGAGAGATCCCCATGAGCTGGACTCTCCTTCTCGGCATCGTCCTGGTGCTCGGTCTCGCTCTCGCTGCTGCTCTTCTGCGGCAGAGCGAACTCCGACGCATGCAGCAGAGCGTGACGGACCGCGACGACGCGGTTCGGACCGGGGCGCATCGTGCCAAGCTGCAGCACCCGGTCATCGATCTTTCGCGTTGTCTGGGATGTGCGACGTGTGTCGCCGTCTGTCCCGAAGACGATGTGCTGGAGATCGTGCACGGCCAGGCGGTCGTCGTCGCGGGTTCGCGCTGCATGGGGGTCGCGGCGTGCGAACGCGAGTGTCCCGTGGGCGCGGTCACGGTCACGATCGCGGATGCCGAGGAACGCGACGACATCCCCGCGCTCGAAGGTCTCGAAGCAGTCGGCCAACCGGGGCTGTACCTCGCCGGTGAGGTAACCGCGCACGCGTTGATCCGAACCGCGATCCTGCACGGCACGGAGGTCGCGCGGGACGTGGCGGCACGGAAGTCGTCGCGCCCAACGGGCGACGGGTTCGATCTCTGCATCGTCGGCGCAGGTCCCGCGGGCATCGCCTGTGCGCTCGAGGCGAAGCGGCTCGGTCTGGATGCACGCCTGATCGAACAAGAGGACGATGTCGGCGGGACGGTAGCCAAATACCCGCGACGCAAGCTCGTCCTGACCGAGCCTGTCGACTTGCCGTTGCACGGTGCGATGCGACGCAAGACGTACGTCAAAGAAGAACTGACGGAGCTGTGGCAGTCCCTCGTGCGTGATCACGATCTCCAGGTCGAGACCGGACGTGTCTACGAGGGGCTCGAGCGCGATCCGAGTGGTGTGTTCTTGGTGCGAACGTCGACGCATACATATCGCGCACACAGCGTCTGTCTCGCACTCGGTCGTCGCGGCAGTCCCAACAAGCTCGGCGTCCCAGGTGAGGACCTTCCGCACGTCGCGTACGGCCTGATCGACGCACAGTCCTATGCCGGCAGGCGCGTGCTCGTGGTCGGTGCCGGAGACAGCGCGGTCGAAGCGGCACTCGCGATCGCGGAGCAGCCGAACAGTCACGTCACGATCGCTTGCCGTGGATCGGGATTTCCGCGGGCGCGGTCGAAGAACGTCGCGCGGCTCGACGCGGCGGTCGAAAGCGGACGCATCGATGTGCGCTTCGAAAGCATCGTGTCTCGCATTGCGGAGACGGAAGCAACGCTCGAGACGGCATCATCGCTCAGGCGTGAGGCGATCACGTACGACAGCGGTCGTGCCGGGGCGACTTCGCAACAGACGCTACCGAGCGTCATGACGCTGCCGGTCGACGACATCTTCGTCCTCATCGGCGGCGTGCCGCCCAAAGCACTCCTCGAGTCTTCAGGTGTTTCGTTCGATCCGAGTCTGCGACCGCAAGCGACGCCGATACGCGAGCATGGTACGGGGATCGTCACCGCACTCTGGGTCACGATCGGCCTCGCGGCCGCGACACTCGGATTCGCGCTCTGGCATGCAGATTACTACGGACTGACTCTGCAGGACCGTCCTCCGCACGCCAAGCACGAGTGGCTACGACCGGGCATGGGGCTGGGCCTCGGGTTCGGCATCGCGGCGATGGCCCTGATCGTGCTCAACCTGCTGTACGTGATGCGACGCAGCCCGCGCATGCCGATTCGATTCGGCTCGCTGCGCGCGTGGATGTCGATGCACGTCGTGACCGGCGTGCTCGCGCTCTTCTTGACCTTGTTGCACGCGGGGATGGCACCGCGGGATACGTCGGGAGGGCACGCGTTCTGGGCGCTCGTCGTGCTCGCGGTGACGGGTGCGATCGGTCGCTATCTCTACGCATGGGTTCCACGCGCTGCCAACGGGCGAGAAGCGATCCTTGCCGACATGCGATCGCAACTCGCGGACAACCTCGGTGATGCGGTGCGTTCGAGAGGTTTCATCGGGCATGCGACGGCGAGGATCGAAGAACTCGTGCGGGCACGCCAATGGGGCAGCACCTTCTTCAGTCGTCTGACGGCGTTGCTCGGCTCGCGAATCGATCTGAAACGCGCGCTCGACGACATTCGACGCGATGCGGAGGAGCATCGAACGACTCGTGTCGAACTTCTTCGCACGCTTGCCGTGGCGCGACGTGCGCACCGCGAAGCGCTCGGCGCCGCTCACCTCGAAGACCTGAGGGCGCTGATGAACACCTGGCGATGGATCCATCGATGGGTCGGCGCGCTTCTCGTTCTGCTCCTCGTGATTCACATCGTGCACTCGATCGCCTACGGCGCCTGACGGATCATGAAGAAGAGCAAGCCAGCCATCTTCATCGCCCTGTTTTCCGGAATTGCAGTCGTCGCCATCGCGACGTTGAGGCTCGGAAAGACGGCCCCCGGGCCGTTGACTGCAGTCCACGCACGCGTGCCCGAGCTCGCGGCCTGGCGCAGCTGTTCTCAGTGTCATGGTGGGCTGTTCGGATCGATGACGGCTTCGTGCCTCGCGTGTCACGAAGTGATCGAACAACAGCTCGCGAACGGCTCGGGGTTGCATGGAGCGGTGGCTCGCCGCGATGGCGACGAAGTGGCTCGGCACTGCGCGACGTGCCACAGCGAGCACCATGGCGAGAGTTTCGCGATGGTGCATCAGGGTAGTTTCGCGCGTGCAGGGATCGCGGATCCCGAGGCCTTCGACCACGTGCTCATCGGCTTCGAACTCGCAGGCACACATCTCGATCTCGTTTGTCGGGATTGTCACACCAACGCGGATGCTGGAGTGCTTCCCGAAGGCGGGAAGCGGTTCTTGGGGCTCGATCGGGATTGTGCGAGCTGTCACGAGGATCCGCACGAAGGGCGCATGGATCGTCGGTGCGTCGAGTGCCACGTGCAAACCGGCTTCGAGAAACCGCGAGCGACGTGGCACGATCGAAATCTCCGACTCGTCGGAGGGCACGCCGACGTCGAATGTCGCGCTTGTCACGCGGGCGGCTCGGGCCACGCGCTCGAAGACTACGCCAAAGGAGAGCTCCCGACGCGTGCGTGCGCAGACTGTCACGAGTCCCCTCACCGTGAGTCCTTCCTGCTCGGCAACGCAGAGCTGAATGGCGGCGGTTCCGCGAATGTCGCGAGTGGTTGCGTGCTTTGTCACCAACCCGAGCACACGAGTTTTCGAGACGAGCGGCTCGTCGTGACTCGAGAACAGCACGCGTCCAGTGGATTCGTTCTCGATGGTCCGCACATGACCGTTGCGTGCGCCCAGTGTCATGACCCCGCACTCACGAGTCACTCGTTGCGCCATCCGGGACGGGACCAAGACTCTTGTCAGTCATGCCACGACGATCCGCATGGTGGGCAATTCGCCGATGCTGGCAAAGCCACGGATTGTCGGTCGTGCCATCTGCGCCACGCGTTCACGCCGCATGCGTTCGATGCGACGCGTCACGCCTCGACGCAGTTTGCGTTGACGGGGATGCACGCGAAAGCGAAGTGCGACTCGTGTCACCGAGTCGGGGAGAACGGAGTTCGACGCTTTCACGAGACGAATCGGCGATGCGACGATTGTCATGCCGATGCGCATGCGGGCTTCTTCGCGAAGGTCGATTCGGCGATTCTCGGCAAGGACGCCGGTACGTGCGCGGAGTGCCACGGCACGGAAGGTTTTGGAGTCGGCACACGGAATGCGTTCGATCACGAACGTTGGACGGGGTTCGGCCTGAACGGTGCTCATGCCCAAGAGCGCTGTGAGTCCTGCCATCCGCGTGCGAACCTCGCCGACGAGGCTGGGCGTACATTTGGTCGCTGCAGCGAGTCCTTCGGCGACATCCCGGACGCAGGTCGTTCTTGTATCCCATGCCACTCCGATCCGCATGGTGGTGCGTTCGACGATCCGACGCTGCCAGTCAGTGTGGATGGGCGCCGTGCGTGCGCACGTTGTCACGACGAGACTTCGTTTCGCGCGCTTGCAATCGAGTTCGATCACGCAGCGTGGACGGGGTTCGAACTCGACGGTCAGCATTCGAAACTCGCATGCTCTTCGTGTCACGACGGAACCCTACATCGTGTCAACTCGGATCGCGGCCGAGCCGTTTCGTGGGGGCACGCGGCGGGGCGCGCGTGTGCGGACTGTCACGAGGATCCACACGCAGAGCAGTTCGCGGTTCTCGGCGCGACGGACTGTGCCAAGTGTCATCGGCCGACACTCGGCTTCGGTGACCTCGTCTTCAATCACGAGATCCACTCTCGATTCAAACTCGGTGAATCGCATAGGCGCCTCGCATGCTCGGCATGTCATCGAACCGAGCGCAAGGGAGACGCGGAGTTCGTCCGATACAAGCCAATGGGTCGTGCGTGTTCGGATTGTCACGAGACCCGCCCTCGTCCCTTCCGCCGCCGGACTTCGAAATGACGTCCATCTTCCGCGTTCTCGCTGCTACGTGCATCGTCGCTGCCGCACTTCCCGGACAGCAGGACGAGACCGGCATCTTGGTCATGTTCCGTGTGACGTCCGTCCAACCTCGTGGGCGGCTCGTCATCGATCGCGGCGAGACCGACAAGCTCGAGGAGGGCGATTCGGTTGTCGTGTTGCCGCGTGACGGAGGACGATTGAGTGGGCGTGTGACTCGCATCGAAGCGAGAACGGCGGTCGTCGAGCTCGATGACAAGAACGCAGCGCCACCCGTCGGCACACGCGGAGAAGTCTGGTTGCCGAAATTGAGATTCGCACGAAGGGCTGATCCCGAGCGTGCACGACCGACGGCCGATGACCCGGTGCAGAACGAGCCGAGGCCGCCGGCGGAGTGGCAGAATCCCGACGAAGAGTGGAAGCCCGGCATGCCGTTGCTGACGCGTGTACGTCCGGTGCGGCCCGAGAACCGCACATGGTCGATGACGGGTCGAGCATTCGCATCCAGCCAACTGTCCCATGTTCCGCATGCTGGATCGCACAACTCTTGGTTCCGAAGCGGCGCGGACGTGACGTTCCAGAATCCGTTCCACAATGGCGGCGATCTGCGCGTCGACGGTGAGCTCAACTACAAGACGTCGTACAGCGAAGACCGTGCGTCGGACTTGCTCGTTCGGCGTGCTGCATACACGCTCGGCGGAACGCGATATGCACGTGATCGCTTCGATTTCGGTCGGTTCTTGCAACACGACCTGTCCGAGTTCGGAGTCATGGACGGTGTGGCCTGGAGCCGTCGACGCGAGAACGGGCATCGATTCGGAGCGAGCCTCGGGTTCTTGCCCGAGCCGAACGACGACTTCCGTTCGTTCAAGGACTTTCAGTTGTCAGCGCACTATCAGTGGGTCGCCGACGAGTACGAGCGCGTCTCGCTCACGGGTGGGTTCCAAAAGACGTTCCACTACGGGAAAGCGGATCGTGATTTGCTACTCGCACGATTCAGCGTCACGCCCGAGGAAGGTTGGGAGTTCTACGGTACCACGTGGATCGACCTCTACACCGGTAACGACCCGGCAAAGAAGCACTTCATCGAGTTGACGCAAGCGTTGCTCGTGGCAGCGCGTCGCTACGACGATGGCTCGGGGCTCGATATCAGCCTCTGGCATCAGATGTTTCCCGACGTGTTGGCGAACGTGAAGCGTTACATGCCACCGAATCGAATCGCGTCGGATCGTCATGATCGATTGACGGTCAATGCGTGGTTGCCACGCGGCGACGACACGATGTTGCGCGGGACCGCGGTGTTGTGGAACGACGAGGACGAGAGTGGGGGATCCCTCGAGTTCGGAATCGACAAGCAACGACTGCTCTTCGACGACGGATCGACCGGGTTCGTTTTCTACGCAGCCGACGCTGCCTTCGAGAGCGCGTTCGGAGCACTCGTGCGCACCGGTAGGCGCACGGATGCGTCGCGCTGGGAAGTCAGCTACGACTTCGGGTACCACCATCGAGTCGGGTTCCCCGCGGATTTCGCAGACATCTTCCAACATCGCCTCTTCGGTGAGTACGAGATGCCGATGGATGGCGGCTGGGACTTGCGAGGTTGGGCGGACACGAACTTGTTCGACGGTGACGTTTCGATCGCTGTCGGATTCTGGATCCAGAAGCGTTTTTGAGGTCATCCACATGCGCCGGAAAACGATGATCGCTGTCGCGTGCTTCGCGCTCTTTCTGGTATTCGGCTGCGTCGCAACGAGCCCGGGCGACGGCGCCTTGCATCGTTGGTGGTCCGGTCTCGGTCCCGTGCTTCCGCACGACACGTTTCCCGCGGACTGCAACATGTGTCACATGGGGCGAAAGTGGAACGAGCTTCGAGACGAGTTCTACTTCGATCACGCTCGCGAGACGGGGCATGCTCTGAACGGCGCACATGCGAGCGCCAAATGCTTGCGCTGCCACAATGACCGAGGACCGATCGAAGTCTTTCAATCCAAGGGGTGTGCCGGCTGTCACGAAGACGTTCATCAGAGGACCTTGGGCAACGACTGTTCGAAGTGTCACGATGAGCAGACGTGGCACGCGTCCAAGATGGTCGTCGACAAGCACGCGACGACGCGATTTCCCCTGGCCGGCGCCCACCTTGCCGTTGCGTGTCATCGCTGTCACGAAGGTGCGCTCGTCGGCAAGTTTCGTCCGATCGACAGCAATTGCGCGACATGTCACGACCGTGACCTGCAGCGCGCCGTGAATCCTCCGCACATCGGTCTCGGCTGGACCGATCGATGTGATCGGTGTCATGTCCCTACGCAGTGGAACCAAGCCCGAACTCGATGATCGGGGCTCAAGTCGAGAGCCCCTGCGTCGATAGGGCACGTTGAGGTGAATCATGCTTCGGACGGGAGATCGTGCACGACGCTTCGTGCAGCTCACGATCGTCCTGCTTCTCCCTGCGATCACGAGTAGTTGTGATCAGGCAGGCCGCGAGCTGACGATCACGGAGAGCTCTTGCATGTTGTGTCACAACGGGACGCAACACGCGGACTACACGGGGCCGGGTATCGAGAATCCGCACCCGTTTCCTGGTGCAGACAACCTTTCGTGCACGCGCTGTCATGGCGGTGACTCGAAGGGTTTCGACAAGGATTCGAGCCACGTTCCGCCGCCGCCGGAGATCGGTGATCGCCAGCGGCAGGCGACGAACCGGCTCGCGTTCTTCAACAAGCTGACGCTTGCCGGGATCGACAAGTTCGCGGACTACACGGTCAACGGACAGACGCACACCGCACTCGAGTATCTGCAGTTCTTGAACCCGGGCGACCTTCGTGTCGTGACGCAGAGCAAGGGTTGCGGGGAGTGCCACCAAGGTCATGCCGAGTGTGTCAACGGCAGCATGCTCGCGACCGAGACAGGCATTCTCGCCGGCGCGTTGCACGCGGTCGGCATCGAAGGTGAAGTCGCGGAGACGAAGAATCTCTATGAGAAGACTGCGGCAGACCTCGGGTTCCGCGCTGTCTCCGATCCCGACTATGTGCAGGACTTGACGAAGGTCGGCTCGGTTTCACGGCTGCTCGAGTTCCCGGTCATGAGTCAGCACGGGATCGAAGCGCCGGACAAGCTCTTCAAGAATCCGGCGTACAGCGCCGATGCGCTTCCTGCGGATGTGGACGCCAACCGGGCGATCGTGTCGGGTTCGATGCTCGCGCAGCTCTATCGAGAACAAGTCGCGTTCACCTGCGGGGACTGCCACCTCGGGAGTGCTGGTGCGAACAATCGCTTCGGCGACTTTCGTTCGTCCGGCTGCACTGCTTGTCACATGCCGTACAGCCCTGATGGACGCAGTCGCAGTCGGGATCCGAACGTGCCCAAGGACGAGCCCGAGAACCCGGATGCGATTCGGCCAGGCGAACGCTCGCACGTGCTCGCGCACCGGATCGTGAGCGTCAAGAAGACTCTCAGTAACGGACACGGACTCGAGGGCATCTCCGACATGGCGTGTGCGGGTTGCCACCAAGGATCCAATCGAACCGTGATGCAGTACTGGGGCATTCGGCTCGACCAGAACCAGGACGTGCGTCGCCGTGTTCAGTATCCGGCGAACCCGGTCACGTTCACGAACACGGCGGACGATACGCGCCTCTTCGATCCCGAAGTGGGGAACAGGACGTTCAACGGTCGCAATGCCAATCAGTACCTCGCGTTCGAGGATTACGATGGCGACGGTCGCGACGACACGCCCGCCGACGTGCATCACGAAGCGGGTCTCGGATGTATCGATTGTCACGGCAGCTTCGACTTGCACGGTGGCGACGTCACGAAGACTGGCAACGACATCAAGAGTCGCATGCACCAGGGTGTCGCGATCACTTGTGAATCGTGTCACGGATCGGCCGACACGTATGCGGTCACACAGTCTGGCACCGACTATGCAGGTAATACCGCCGAGCTAGCCGTGGATGCGAAGGGCAATGTGCTGAAGCACGTCGCGAAGGGTACGGATGGCCACCTCTACCTGACGAGTCGTCTCACGGGCAAGCGCCACTTCGTGCGTCAGACGAAGGACACGGTCGTCAACTCGGGCGCGAAGAACCCCTTCACCCAAGAGGCTCTCTACAGCGCACTCGCTTCGTACGCGATGGGACGCGATGACGGACTCGACGCGACGGGAACGGGACCCAAGCAGACGAAGTGCGCCTCGACCGGGTTCTCGCACGGCGACAGCATGAGCTGCGCGTCGTGTCACTCCTCGTGGACCAATACCTGCATGGGGTGCCACCTCGAGGGTGAGTACAACACCGGGGCCAACTACAGCAACATCACCGGAGAGCGCATCGTCTTCCGGCAGCGCTTCGCGGAGTTCGTCTATCAGTCACCGGTTCCGTTCCAACTCGGAGTCGGACCCGACAACAAGATCGAGACGATGAGCTCGAACACGAAGATGTTCTTCCGCTACACGGACATCGACGACAAGCGATCGAAAGTCTTCGCGTTCACGGACCGCAATGGTCAAGGCAACAGTCCGGCGGCTCAGTTCCGTTCACTGGGCCACAACGTGATGATGGCGCACTCGATTCGTGGCAAGGTCACGTCGACCAACGAGGGGCCGCGCTACTGCGTGGCGTGCCACCTGACCGAGAAGGGCATGGCGGATTTCGGCACGCAGTACACCGCGTTCAAGAACGCGATGGCGAACAACGAATTCGACAAGCTCGACTTCGCCTTGCTCAAGGAGCATATCGGGCAGAACCCGGGCAACCAGCTCAACTCGCCGATCTGGGTCCACATGGTCTCAGGGCTGGGCAGTGGGCTCTTCTTGTTCGACGAGAACGGTTGCGCTGTGAACCCGCTCGACACCAACGCCAATCGATACGGCTGTGACGGCCAGGCTCCGTCCACGACGTTCGATCCAGTGCGTGCGTTCTTCAATCTCGATCGCATCGTCTTGCCGAACGGGGTCGCGAACGGATCGAGCAACGTGCCGATGAACGTGCCCAATGCGACGCCGTTGCGTCGCGACGGTGCGCTCTTCCCGAATCTCTCGGGACCGCTCGGCAAGTCGATCATCGACAAGCTGACGGATCCGGCTGCCGGCTGCGTGTTGGACTCCTGGATCGACGCCGACGGCGTCCTCGGAGGCGACGCGGGACTCCACGTGAAGTAGAGAGGCCCGCGTCCGTCAGCGAGACGGGAGCCAGCAGCCGCGCAACAGCATTGCGTGGCGCAGGGCATGGGGGTCGAACAACCGAACGTCGACGCCATGCTGCAGCCCGTTTCGAACTGCCGAGTCCGTGGCGGCGCGTGATGCGGGACTGAGGCGATACGCTGACCCATTGCCGAAGGCGGAGGAGATACCGTACTCCTCGAGCAGGATCGCTGCGATGTCCCGACTTTCGTAGTGCGGCGAGGATCGTAGCTGCTGCTGCGCGAACCCGAACCTCTCGGGACTCGTCACGAAGTAGCGCAGCACGCCTTTGATCGAGGCATCGTCTTGGAGCAGTTCGTTCCAGAGAGCTGCCCTGAGCGCGACGAAGTCGGATTCTTCGAGCACCGTGGGAAGCGCGTCGACGGAATGGTCGCGCAAGAAGCGACGTTTTTCCGCCATCGACAGGTTCGTGAATGCCGCGCGCCGTGCATCTTCGTCGAGATCGTCTGCGTGATCGACGTATTCGTGGACCGTCAACCGTGGCAGCAGTGCCCGCCAGGCAGCGTCGGCATAGTCCGCCGGTGTGTCTTCGTCTGCGAGCCGCGAACGAAGTCGGGCTCGTGCGTCGTCGCTTCCTGAGAGCGCTTGCCAGTAGTCGGCGTAGGCGGCGACGCTCGGATCGTCGAGCGAAGGCGGGAGCTCCTTTCGTCGGTGAAGTGATTCCAACAGCACGAGTCGCACGAGCGGTCGGCGGTCGGTGTCGAAAGCGGCGCGCATGGAGCTCGCCGAACACGCGTCCAATTCTCGTTGCAGGGGAACACTGTCGTCGAAGGACTCGATGAGGGGGAGGAGCGCAAGCAAGTTCATGCCTCGAGGACGTACGACCTCTTCGAGCCAACATTGCACGTCTTCGATCCTGTAGGAGCCGCCTGTTCGAACGCGTTCGATCAGATAGTCGCGCGCTTTCGCGCCGTGGTTCGCGAACCAGCGAATCGTGGTCGCCGAGATCCAACCGAGGTCGTTCGGCCAACGGTCTTCGGGCACGTCGTCCCAGCGTTCGTCGTCGATGGCGTCTTGAATACGTTCGTTTTCGTCGGACACGTTCGCGATGGCGATGACCCGAAGTTCGGACTCTGCAACCGCCTGTGCTCGTCGACGTAACTCGAGCAACCGTAGGCGCACGTCGCGCTCGGTTGGCGAGATCTCCGCTCCGCAAGCGTCACTCGGATCGTCGAGAAACTCCAGGAAGTCCCGGACTTGGATCCACGGATCGCGCTGCACTCCGACGGCTGGGCGTTCCGTTCGTTCGAAGCGCGTGAGCATCGCGCCGACGATCCGTGCCTCGTCGTTCAAGTCCTGCAGCCTTGGTTGGTCGCTTCCGTCGAACGATCGAATTCCGTGCGTGAAGAACACGTCTTCGTACGCTCTCTCGAGCATCGATCCCGAGTGTCGGATCGCATCCGGGAAGTGTCGAGCGAACGTCGTCGCGTCCGATGCCAACAAGCTGTTGCGTGTCGACCGTTCGTCCATCTTGAACCGATAGAGGCGCTCGTTCGCGATCAAGGGTGTGTCGATCGCCTCATCGGAAGTCGCCGGGAAAGCGCTCATGACTGCATCCACGTAGTCGTCGTTCCCGGGGAATCGGTCGAGGAGCCGTGCGAACCACGCACGACGAACCGAGGTCGAACCACCGTCCTCGTCGTCGAGCAGACGCGTGTCGTCGAGCGCACCGATCTCGTCGATCGCGATCGAGGCTGCGGACGTTCGATGTGCCCGTTCGAGTGCGTCGATGAGGCGTTGCTTCCGCCACGCGAACGACAGCACGGCTACGGATGCTGCTTCGACAGGAGCCGCAGAGCTCGGGGATACCGTCACGCGGCGACCGGACGTAAAGGAGCACTCGGCATCGGCGGAGTACATGTCGACGACGCGTGCAGGTGGCCAGAGCACGTCTCCTTCGAAGCCGAAGACGATGCGCACGTCACGGGTCTGTGGCTTGCCAGGAAGCAGCCGAGGCAGTGCGATCGAGATCCAGGAGTCGTGCACGTCGACGGAGCTCGGGGATTCGAATACCTCACAGCCGGCAGGTAGCGGACAGCGCACGACGAGGTACCGCTTGGCGACGTTGGTGCGGATCTCGAAACGAAGCACGTAGGGCCGTCCACGGACGACACTGCCGTCGTCCGTGCCGATCACCGAACGGGTGATGGAGATGCCGTCGTGGTCGTTTGCACGGAAGGTCACCGCAGGGCGGTCGCGAGACCCGGAGAGGCGCACGCGCGCGGGCTCGCCACGGACCGTGCGCACGCGAATCCGAGGGGTGCCCGTCAATTCGATTCGGACGTGCGGATGCTCTGGATCGACATCGACCGTGCGCTTCTCGTCGTCGATTTCGACTTCGATGCTGGACCGAGAGAGCGAGTCTGATGGAAGGCCTTTCTCGCGACCGAGAACGAAGACGAGTCGCGAAGCGGCGACCGTATGCGGGACACGATGCTCCTCGGCTGCACGAGTCAGGCGTTCTGTCAGCTCGGTGATGCGCTCTGGCTTCCCTTCGAGTTTCTCGAGTAGTTCGAGTTCGAACGTCGCGCACACGGTCGCGTCCTCGCCGAGCGCGAAGCCCGCCCGCGTGACCGGTTCGTCCTTGCCGAGGCGTGTCGCAATCTCACGCGCGAGTTCCAGGCTACCCGCATCCGTGAGCGCGAGTCCTGCACGCGTGAGCAAGCCGCGGGGGAGACCGGGGATCCGCGCGACACATCGAGCAACGCTCTCGGCCGAGTTCGCCGAACGCGTGATGCGCGTCAGGGCGATAGCGAGTTCGAATCGTTCGACCGCTTCGGGTGTCAGACGCTCATCCTCGAACGCCGAAACGATCGCGCGGACGTGGTCGGCAGCATGTGCAAATGCCGTGGCCCCGAACCCGGGTGCGTCGAGATCGCGCCCCGAGTCTCGCAAGTCACAGAGAGCGTGCAAGACGAGAGCGCTCATGCCGGCATCGTGACCGTGCCCCGGCCACCAAGCGAACTCCGTGGCGCGTCGATCGAACAACGACTGCAAGCGAGCGAACGAAGATTCGTAGTCGAGTTTCTGACCATCGGTGGATGGCGGCGTGTTCGCGTAGAGCGCGAGCATGCGCGAGGACGTCTGTTCTGCGCAGCGGAACGGGTAGGAGCGGAGCTCTTCCCGCAGTTCGTCGATCAGGTAGGCCGCGCCGATGGACACGTCGAGGTGGGTCAAACGATCGACGTCGGTGAGTTCGACGGACGTGCTCGCGGTAGGAGCCGTCACGGCCTTCGTCCGATATTCTCGAACGAAGTCCGGCAGAACGGGGATTCGCGTCTCGAGCGCGTCGACGCCGTCACCACTCCGGACGTCGGTGCGAAGTCGCGCCGTCCCGGCGCTCTTCGCGGTGAGTTGGATCCCGTCCGCGATCGCTCGGCGTGCGTGGGCGATGAGCCCCGCCGAAGCGGTCGACTTCCACGCTTCGAGGGTGGGCGTGGACCCGGTCGCGTCCGCGACGACGGGCACGGTTCGGATGCGATCGCCGACGCGGAGCATGCGCGGTGTCGCGACTTGCACGCTGAGCCGCTTCTTGGTGACGACCTCGAAGCGCGCCGCACCCTGGCCGAGATCGTCGTCGATGGCGACGACCCGCAAGCGCCACGTCGTCAGATCATGAGGCAGAGTGCAGCGCCACGTCGCGCGACCGTGATCGTTCGTGCGCAAGCACGGAACGAACCCGACGGACGGACGGAAGTCCTTGCGAAGCAGCTCGTCGCCGATGACGAAGTCCTTCGACCCACTTCCCGCGAGTGCTCCGCCTGCCGGACCTCCGAACGACCAACTGCGCACGTAGTGCTTCGCCGCTGGCCTTCCGAGCTGCAGCATCTGCCCGATGGCTTGCAGTCTCACTGCATCGCCAACGTCTGGTGCTGCGAAACCAGCGCGCGTGCTGCTCCGCCACACGACACGACCGAAGACGTCGACGAGCGCCGCATCATCGACGTCCTCGAGTGCGAGCAAGCGTTCGTCGACGAGACTCACGGCGAGGGTTGCCTGTCGTGGAGCGCCAGCAGCGTCCATGACGGAGAGTCCGATCGAGCACGTGGATCCTGGTTCGTAGCGAGCCTGGATGTCGTCCGCTCGCACGACGAGTCGTCGCTCGGGGATCTGGACCGAGAAGCGCCGAGAATCATGCAAGCCATTCGCAACGAGGTCGACCAGGACGACCGAGGCCGCGTCCGCCGGAAGCGCGTGTTCGACGCGCGTCTCACCCTTCTCGTCGAACTGCGCCAAGAGCGCACGCGAGTTCGCACCGACTCGTAGCAGCGCGAGAGCGCGCGTGTTCGCCGGGCCGCGAAGCGTGAACACCGCGCTCGTCCCGGCTCGGAGCGGCTCCGACGCTTCGATGTCCGGTAGGGGACGAACCCAGCGCCTGTGCTGATCGAATTCGATGTAGGCACTCGAACGAACGGGTTGCCCATCGGGGCCGATCACCGTCGTCTCGAGTCGAATGCCCGCTTCCATTCCGTCGCAGATCGACGCGTCGCGCCCGGAGGTCGGCAACACGATCTGCAGTCGACCTCGCTCGTCGAGCGTCGTGTCGATCGTTTGCTCGAGCTCGCCGCATCGTGCATGAATCCGAGCCCGTGCACCGGCTGCGACTGCGCCACCGGACCACCGCGCCGAGAGCTGCGCACGAGCGGCGGCGCCGTCCGCGATCGCCGCGATCGTTGCTGGAGCGTCGAGCTTCGCGATCACGGGCGATCGCCGGAAGGAATCGACACTGCAGATCTTGCCGAGCGACTCGCGGTCGTCGTGTGCGAGGACGAGTTCTGCGTACACGGATCCCATCGGGACGTCGTCGGGCACGTCGGCTTCGAACTCGAAAACACCGAGCGCGTCGAACCGACCTTCGACCGATACGGAGTGCCGTTGCCGCGGCCAGAGTGTCAACGTCGCTGTTCGGTGTCGCAGCAGCTGCCCTTGTGCGTGGATGCCACTGTCGCCGTCTTCTTCCGAAGTCGGATTGACGTTGCGCACGACGACGCGTCCGCGGATTCGTTGACCAGGTCGGTAGAGCGGTCGTTCGACGAAGACGTGCGCATCCCTGCGCGGAGCCAGACGCAGTGGCTCCCCCAATCCGAACACGGGTCCACGTGCGACTTGGCCTCCTTGTTCGATCTCGATCGTGATTCGTTCGCCGTGCACTCCGTCTCGATTCGGCAGGTCGATCGCGCCGAACGCGCCGGGGATCGATCCCTCGGCAATCGTGAGGCCGCGTGTGTCGAACACGCGAACGATCGCGGGAGCATCGCTGCGCGAGTGCAGGCACACGTGGAGGGCCGACCCGGTCGCGAGAGCGTCGAACCCGAGATCGGACACGAGCACGTCGCGGGTCGCGCGAAATCCAGTCGCCGTCTCGCGCAGCTCGAGTCGCCACGAGCCGGGCGCGGGGACCGCTACTTCGAACGGAGTGATCCCGGCGGGGATGCGCTTCACGATGGGTAAGGACGTGTCCCTGCGTGCGATCCAGAGCAGCTCGAATTCGCGGCTCCGGGGCGCCGGTACGACGATCGTCGTGCCGGACCGCACGTGGAGCGGACGAGCGTTCCCGACGAGACGGAGCTTGCTCAACAACTCACGTGCTTCGTCGACCAACGCCGGATCCCGAGGCTCGGCGATCGTGCTCAGGAGTCGCTCGAGTTCGGTCAGGAGAGAGCCTTGGTGATTCTCGATCCGCTCCAGCTCTGTTTCGGCTTCGTGACGATCGCCCGTCGCGGCGTCGCCGGTGGGGTTGGGGGCGTCCAGGCCGGTGTCGCGTTCTTCGACGAGGGCGAACGCTGCGGCCAGGAGCGCGTGTTCCGTCCACGCGGGCCGCTGCTTGGCGAGGTCGAGGAGCGCTCGCGCGCGCTTGCTGCCCGTCAGGCGGGACGCCGCGAGCCACGAGCGCTCGACGTCGTCGAGGCCTTGGAGATGCTCAGCGCCGAGTTGCGCGCCGCGCGTGGCAGCGACTTCGGCGCGCGTCGGGAGCCGCTCGATCGGTTGCTGCGAGCTCAGACAGGCGGCGATCCAGCAGCAGAGAAGCGGACAAAGTCGTGCGAGCATGGCGCAGCCCGATGCAATGGCTGTGCCAGGGGTGATGGCCGTAACAGCTCGGTGTTCGTCCGCGCGTCCGGATCAGAAGCGGATGGAACCCCAGAAGGACACTTCTTTGACCTTGCCTTCGAGTTTCTGAACGACGCGGCATTCGTAGCTTCCCGCAGGCACGAGATTGGTCGGGAACGCGAAGCCGAAGCCGTCCTTATAGGCGAGCCGCGTTCCGAGATAGAGGTTGCCGATGGTTCCTCCGTTCGGCCAGTTTCGGATCTGGAGATAGACCTCTCGGTTCTGCGCGATCGGAGTGGGTGAGGCCCAGCCCGAAACTCCTCCGAGGAACGGAGCGCCGGGGACGGTCACGAGTCGTGATGCGCTGAATCCGAGCTTGCGCACCGTATGGTCGTTGTACCAAACCGGCAGGATGCGCGAGTTCGAGAGTTGTGTCGCAGTCTCCGGATCATCGGCGCACAGTCCACCGATGTCGTCCGAGCCGATGCCCAGAGTCGCGTCGAGGGTCACACCGTTGGGATCATGGAGCGCTGATTTTTCTCGAGTCCCATCGACCGTGGCGATGCACATGAACTGTGACGGCGCGTAGAGCGACCCGTCGAGTGAAAACACGTAGTAGTTCCCGTCGGGCTTCAAGTAGTCACCGGTCGGCGGCGCAGAAGTGTTCCCAACTGCGAGCGCATCGATATTCGCGTTCTGGTCGAGTCCCAGGGAGATGTAGTCGTCCTCGACGGTGAGTATCGGGGCTTGGTTCGGAAGCCAAGTGACTTTGAAGATGGTCGCTCCGGTGATCTCAGGCTGTCGATCCAGCATGTTCTGTCCAAGAGACCATTGCGAGGTCATGCCCGAGTTCATGATCGTGTTCTTGATCGACAGCGCGCTCGCAGGGGTCAGCGTGAACCACAAGGCGTTCGTCGTTTCGATGACTCCGCTCTGGAATGCTCCTCCGGTGTCTTCCATCGTCCCCATGTGCATGTCGAGTGCGAGGATCTGTGGGGTCGCCGGGAGATTGATCGGAGGTGTGTTCCCACTGTTGGAATCGAAATCGATCGTACCCTGCTGGAACAACACGTTCCCTTGCATCGGGCTGGGCATCATGAACTGTGCAGGGTAGTACCCCAGGATCTGCCCCGCGTTCGTGTTCTTCCTCGTGTAGAACAGGGTCATCCAGGACTGGATGTTGTCGACACGCAGTTCGAAGTGGTTGCCGACCCAGTAGATCGGCATCAAGGAGTTTCCACTGGTCATCGATGCGAGGTGCAGGTCGAAGCTCTGTAGCCCGAGTGCTGCGAACAACGGCTGAATGACATTCGTGTTGAACACCGGTACCTCCGACGGATGCCCGACGTCTTCGAACGTCTCGAGGGGCACGGGTCCGCCGAAGGTATCGATCGTCCCGTGCGGCTTGTCGAGGATGAGGCTCGTCGTCCCACCATTTGCGTTGGATTCTGTCACGGTGTCGATGACGACGCCGATGCGCCAATCGGATGCATGACCCCGTGTCGCTGGGTCGAACGGTGCGGTCTGCGCGTACGCGGTACCCAACGTGGTCAAGAGAGCTGTAGCGAGAGCAAGTCTATTCATGGTCGTTGTCCAGAAGAGTCGTGGGTTGTGGTGGGTTGGCAGAACTTCAATGAGGCGTATGCGTTGCGTCTTCGGCAAGACGGAGTTCGGCTTGCTGTAGCAGAAAGGTGCGAAATGCTTGCGTCTCTTCGGCGTCCAGCGGGTCGTTCAATTGGGCCGCGAGACTGCGCAAGCGATACGGGTTCAGGGCCTCGCGAGCAGCGAGGAGAATGAGCCGACTTCGGGTGGCATTCTCGGGCGTGAGGATCCAATCGCAGACGGCCGACTCGAATGTCGCTTGGCGGATGCCGAGACGACTTGCTTCCTCGAAATGCAGTTTGGCTTCGCGAGCGAAGGCGGACACGCTGTCTCGGTCTGCCCCGGCGTTCGCGTGTGCGGCTCGAATGTACGCCAGCGTGCCGACGAGCCGTGACCTCTGCCCCTGCATTCTGGGAGAGTCGTCGTACGGAATCTGTGAGAGAACCTTATCGGCTTCCTCGTACCGCTCGAGCCACGCAAGCGACTTCACCAGTTGCTCGCGGGATTGGATCGTTCGCGGTTGGAGAGCGACGGCTTGCTCGAGTACGGTGATCGCGGGGCCGTAGTTGCCGAGTTCGTACAGGATGCCGCCGAGGACGATGCGCGGTGCCGGATCTTCGGGGGTCAGTTGCATCGTTCGCTGCAGGACGTCTTCTCCTTCGAAATGACGTCGCTGTGCCGAAAGTGCGTTGCCGAGCACATGACCGCAGACTGCGCTCATGACTCCGCGAGTGCCGATGTAGCGTTCGACATCGGTTGCGAGCTCGCGCGCGTTAGCGAGGCGCGTGTCGCGCGGCTCACGGCTACGCACGAGCTCGTGCAGACGACACATGAAGTGCATCTCGTGGAAACCGCGCGGGCGCTCGTCGTTGGGAATGCGATCGAGCAGTTCGCGGGGCACCGCGGCATCGAGCCTGTTGCCTCGCAGCTGAAGCATCGCGCCGACGATCAGGTCGATCGTTCCGGTCGGCGCTGCGTCTTCTGGCAGCGATTCGATCGTGAGGTCGGGCACGTGCCCTTGCCGCAATCTGCTGGCTGCCCATGCCGTCAGCGGAGCATTTCCGGCTGTTCCTGCGAGCGAGCCGAGATCGGCGGCGGCGGCGGCGAGCTGGCCACGATCGATCCTGTGAATGGCGCGCCAGGCGGTCGACGTGAGAGGCTCGCTTCCGTTCTCGACCAGGCGGTCGAGTAGATTGGCGACGCGATCGCTCTTGGTGACGGCGCTGACTTCCCGGAATGACGGACGACCAGCGAGCAGTGAAGGTGGAACGGTGATGCTGTCGCGGTCCCACGCTTCGTTCCGATTGCGTTGCGCAGCCACGATCCACACGTAGGAAACCGCGGCCATAGCCACCAGTGCGAGCACGGCACCACTCGCTTTCATCGCGGGCGAGCGCCACACACGACGGACGAGTCGCTCGACTGCAGACGCGCGTCGAGCCATGACCGGACGGTATTCCAGGAATGCACGGAGATCGTCGCGAAGCGCACGCGCTCCCGCGTAACGATTCGAGGGCGACGTGGCCATGCCCTTCTCGAGAATGGCGAGGAGGTCGCGCGGCAAGCCCGGTCGGTGCTCGTCCGCAGGGGGCGGTTCTCGACGTTGCAGCGTCGCGAGCACTTGGTGTGGCGTGCCTTCGAACGGCGCATGTCCGGTCACGAGGTGATACAGCGTCGCCGTGAGACCGTAGACGTCGGTGCGTGCATCCGGCTCGGATTCCCGACGCATTTGCTCGGGTGCCATGTAGGCCGGGGTGCCGATGGACGACTCGTGGAGCGAGAGCGTCGCCTTCGCGCTCAACGAGACGATCCCGAAGTCGAGCACCACGGCACGCCCGGTCGACTCGACGAAGAGATTGGACGGCTTCAGGTCACGATGCACGATGCCCGCGTCGTGCGCCGCCGCGATGGCATC
>JAGQQW010000069.1 GCA_020426005.1 Planctomycetota bacterium
TCGAGCGCGAGCTGCTTCTGCTCATCGCTGAGGAACGAGCAGCTCGCCAGCACGAGACCCGCTGCGACAAGAACCACGCCGATCAGAATCCGCTTCATCTTCTCTCTCCCTCTCACTTCAGGACCAGTGCGAGAATGGCTCCGAGCACTGCGAGCAGCACGAAGCCGATCACAGAGAGCAAGCCCGCTTCGATGCGCTTGATGCGCGATGTGTTCGACGTCACGCGCTCGTGCAGCACATCGAGGCGCGTCAGTGCCTTCACACCCTCTTTGATGTCCGCCTTGAGCTCCGAGACATCGCTCTCGAGACGGATCAGGGTCTGCTCGATGCGCGCCCACTCTTTGTGGCACTCGGTGTCCATCGACGGTCTCACTCCGCGATGTGCTTCTCGATCGTCGCGATGACGTTGCGGAGCATCTCGCGCGGCATCACCGCGACGGCGACGATCTTGCGGAGGTCCTTCGCGATGCGCTCGGCGATTGGATCGGGCAAACCGTCGACGGTCTTCGCCCAGCGCTTCATCGCGCCGACCGTGTTGTGCTCGAGCGAGGCTTCGATCGCTAGATCGAGGGCCGCCTTCTCGTCGCGCAGCTTGACGAGGAGGCCCATGATTGACGCGGTCGCCTCGTCGATGACCTCACATGCCGCTGCCGCGTTCTCACGAGCTCGCTCGAGCGCGGTCTTCGGATCTTCGGTCTGGGTCTGGTCGTTCGTCTGCTCGTCTTGCGTCTTCGCCTTGGCCGCCATCGAACCCCTCCGTCACAGTGCGGTCATGTCGAGCTCGAGCGAGAAGAAGGCGAGACTCGCGGTGCCATTGCTACGCACGACGACCTCCAAGACGTCGCCTTGGGCGAGGTCCTGGTTCTGGTCCGGCGTCTGGTCCCACGACTCGTAGGCGATCATCTCGTTCCCGTCGGTGCTCGGATTGCCTCCCGAGAAGAGCCCGAGAGACTGCGTCTGATTCGTCACCTCGAGTTCGACGTTGTTGGTCGCGTCACTCGTGGTGGCCGCCGTCGTGAGCACACGCACGCCATCGACGCGCAAGGCCACGGGAGCAGCGATCAAGAGCTTGACCTCCCCGCCGGCGATGAGCGTTCCGTTCAGCCCGCGCTGAACGCCCGAGACTCCCGCCGCCCCGACGAGGGTCGTCCCGTTCCACCACTGAGGCTTCGTTCCATCGAAGTAGCACTGGCCGATAACCATGCCGTACGGCGCCGTGCCGCCGTGGAAGTTGGACCGCAGCGACGCGAACCATTGCTTGATCGCGTCCCACGCGGCCGCGAGTGAGGCACTACCGGTGCCGAAATCTGGAAGGGATTGGGTCATGTCTCACTCCGCCCACGAAACGAGGAGGTAGCGCACCGCGCACACGTGACTCAGTGCGCGCCTGTGCATGCGAATCCGGGCCTGGAACTTCGAGCCGATGACGAATCCGGACGTCCACGCGACCCACGGGCCCCAGGCAGCCGCGTTCGGGTCGTAGATGCGGACTTCGGTCACGAGCTTTACGTTCGAGCCCAGCACGCCGGCACGCCCGAGCTGCAGAAGGCCTTCGTCGGTCGCCGTGTCGAGCACCACGAAGTCGGCTCCAGGCCTCGCGTAGCTCGGAGGCCTGCCTGCGAGCTGATCGAACCAGTGCATCTCGCCAGGCCCGAGCATCGCGAGTTCGCTGACGGGCGTCGCGTCGCGCACGGTCCATCCAGCCGCGTTCGAGAGCCAGCGCCACATCGATGTCGTGAGATCGACCTCGGGCAGCGTGTACGTCGCCTCGTACGCTTCGGGCAAGAAGACGAGGCTCGGAGCGACCGACGGGAAGCCCGTGAGGTCCGCGACGCACCCGCTCGCGGTGCCGAGACTGAAGAGGCTGTCGATCTGCCACGAGGCCGGATTGACGAGCGTGTAGCCCTGAGGTGCGTCCATGCGGAGCTGCGCTCCGAGCGGAACCGGCGAATAGAGACCGTTCCGTGCTCGAGCACGGATCCAGTAGAACTCGCCGCGCACACCCGTGAGGACGTTGGGGATCGCGATGCGCCCGTCAGGAATCAGCACTCGCGGCTGCTTCGAGCGCGCGAGGACGTCGCCGCCCTCCCATTCCATGCCACGTCGGACTTCGTAGTAGTCGAGCGAGCGCGAGTTGACGTCGTCCCAGGCGATGACGATGCCGCGCCCATCGAGGCCTGCGCGCGCCGCGAGCACGTTCGGTGGCGGCACGTCGGGGAACTCGCCGGCGACGGCCGTGATCTGCGCGCCCTTCTCCGGTCCGCCCCATACCCCTCGCGCATCTCGCGCGACGACCGAGATCTCGTAAGTCTCGAACGATGCGAGACGCTGCACGCGAACTTGCGCCTTCGAGGTCTCCTCGAGGAAGCTCCAGCGATCGTCGCCGGCGTGACGCAGATAGACCCGGAAGCGGTATCCATCTCCGACCGGCCGGCGCCAGCGAATGACGTGGTGCTCGCCGCCGGCTTCCATCGTCAGAGACACGCGGTCGACGAACGGTGTCGCGCGCTGCTGGACCGCGAGCGCCGGCACGAGCTCGGTGACCGGGGTCGACTCCTGCGTCTCCGTCAGCGGGAAGGACGCGCCCTCCTCGGTCGACAGCTCGTAGGCGTTCTCGTCGTACTTGATCCCGGAGACGCGCATCTCGAAGCGCTCCGGGTCGTACTCGATCTGCGTGACCGTGAAATCGACGACCATCTCCTGCGAGATGCCGATCACGACCTGCGCGTCCTTCACGTAGCGCAGGGGCGCGCCCTGGAAGGCGATCTGAGTGCCGCGCTTGGCGACGCCGGCGTAGGCCCCGATCTCGCGGATCTCGACGATCTCGGCGTCCTCCGCGTCATCGGTCCGCGCCTGGATCATGAGCGACCACGTGAGGCCCTGACCGAGCGGTCCGAGGGTCACGTCGCGATCGAGCGTGACGTGCGTCACAGGCGCATCCAGCGCGGCCTCGCGCGTCCTCGCGACGAAGGCCTCAGCGGTGATGGTCGGCTCCTCGAGGATCGTGTCCCACCGCGCATACCACTGCGGCACTTGCGAGCTGACCGCGAAGCGATCGAAGATCTCGAGCGGCAACGCGTAGCCACTGACCGTGAACGTCACCTCGAGATCGCGCAGCGCGTTGCTGCGGTGGCGATACAGGAGCTCGCGGCGCGCAGCGGTCTTGCGCGTGATGCCGAACCCCGAGACCCGCTCCTCGGTCAGCCGGTCTCGATTCAGGGACGTGACATCGATCATCGCCTCGACGTCTTCGACGGGCACGTCGGTCGTGTCCCAGTCGATGTCGCGGTCGCTGATCTGCATCGAGTACTTCGTGGGGCGACGGCTCGCGTTGATGTAGCGCAGCTGCAGGTCGTCGATGCGGTCCCCCGTGAGCAGCATCGACCGCTCTTTCACGTGGTCCCAGACGACCTTCCATTGCGAGCCGTACTGAATGACCGCAGCGCGCCCCACCGAGGCGATCTGCTGCAGCATCTCGTCGAAGTCGGCGACCTGGTCGAAGATGAGGTCGATCTGGTGGCGCGGCTCGGTCTTGCCGGACTCGTACTCGATCGGCTGGTCGCAGTAGTCTGCGAAGCCTTCGAAGCTCGAAAGGATGAGGTCGCTGTCGATGACCCCCTCGGAACCCGCACCATGGATCGGATCGGTGAGGAAGTCGGCCAGGACCCAGGCCACGTTGCGTGCGGTGATCTTCGACGGGTCGCTCGAGCGCGCCCACTCGCGCGGCAGCTTCGCGCCTTCCTCCCAACGATGAACCGTGCGCTGCTGCACCGGCACCGAGACACTCTGCAGCGTGCCTTGGAAGCGTTCGTTCCCTTCGATCTCGAGCGCGAGGATCGCGATGTCCGGATACGCGAGCGACGTGAGACGCTGCTCGGTGATGGTCTCGATCTCGCTCTCGGAGATCGTGTAATCACCGGCTGCCGTCGGCGGATTGTCGTCGTTCGTCTGCCGTCGGAATCGCAATTGCCACTCCCCGACCTCGGGCAACTCGAAGAGCTCGCTGTGACTGAAGTCGTCGAACGCGGGCTCGGCGAGCGACACCTTCACGACCTTCGGCGCACCCCAGGCGGTCTCCCCGACCTTCCTCCACTCGACGACGAACTCGACGGGGAAGGGCTGCTCGCGCCCACCGACGTACTGATACAGCCCGCGCGAGAAGCGGAAGTCGACGAGCAGCCGATCGACCTCATCGCTTGCCGTCGTGTAGATCCGCTCGTCGCCGCGCTTGAGCTCGAACGAGTTGAGCGCGTACAGCGTCGAGACGTCATCGAACCCGTTCGGGATCGGGTTCTGGCCTTCGAGGCCGGTGCGGATGTGCGCGATGACGTGCCGATCGTCGGTCGCGATCTCGGTCCCGTTGATGCGGACGCCGGCCGGAAGTGGCCGAATTGCAAAGAACGACCCACCGAGGTTGTCGGCTTCGCCGCACGCGTCCGGGACGATGCCGCCGATCGCGTGAATCGGTCCGGATCCAAGGCCGAGCGCAACCGCGAGCACCTCGTTGTCGGTCCAACGCGACCCGATGCGACGCAGCGTGCGCGAGCTCAGCGCCTGCGTGCCGATGCGCATCTCGCCGTAGCCGAGCGGGATCGGCGCACCCGGACCGAAGTTGGTCTGCACGCCCTGCCAGCCATAAGTCGGCGAGCGGTCGTCGCCACGCTCGACGACGGGCGGCTTCGGCGCGAAGAACGCCGAGATGTAGTAGCTGATGACCGACGCGAAGGCGAGCGCCGAGATGATTAGCACGGTCTCGACGCCGGCGCTGGGAGCGAGGACCACGTCATCGCCCACGACGAGACGTCGCTGACGGTCAGATTCCGGAGCTCCGTTCACGAGCACCTGCAGCTCGAGGTCGGCCGGCCAATCGAGACGCGCCTTCTCGATCGCCTCGCCCAGGGTCAGTCCGCTCTCCAGCTCGAACGTCTCGCGCTCGATCGGACCGATCGCCGCCGAGCATCGATGCACGAAGACGCTCAAGCGTCCACCCTCACGACCGCGTGGAGCTCCGTGTTCATGCGCTCGATCGGCAAGATGCAGACGCCGTGCCGCACGACGGACGTCAGCACGCGGCGCTTGTCGAGCAGGTACGAAAGGTGCCGCGGGATACCCTGGTAGCGCGTGACGAGGACGTCTCCGGATTGAGGCCGATCGTCAACCACGAACCACCCGTCCGGCACGACATCGCCGCGCCACCCGAAGTGGTAGGCGTTGCGCCATGCGTCCGCGAGGTCGAATGGCGGCAGCCCGAGTCGATCGCAGACGATGCGGAGCAGCCCGTAGCAGCCGAGCGCCTTGCGCGGATCCAGGCCGTCCCACGCCCACGGCACGCCGATCAGATCTTGAAAGGTGCCGGGCTTCATCGCGTTTGCCTTGGGATGGCGGGACATCCGCGGAAGCGCTGCGGATGGCGCACGGGCCGACGGTTTGCCTTCTCGTCCGCGCCGTGCTCCTCGCAGGCAGTGAGCGACTTGACGCACGCGACGAGGTCGCCGACGTAGCCGCAGGTGCGCGGGTCCTTGTAGACGGCGTCACAGATCGGCAGATAGCGGCGCTTCGGAAACTTGCGGTCGATCCCGCTGCGCAGCGGCAACGAGACCGACTTCGCCGTCACGACCGGCTCGTCGATCAAACCACGCACGAAGAGCGCCGCATCGAGAACGCCGGCGTCGACGAGGGATCGCTGCACGGCGCGGAGCTCGACGGGCCGATCACGAAAGCCGCGGCCGACTTGCACCCACCGTCCCGCCTCGAGCGAGGCATTCGATATCTCGATCGTGATCGTTGGACGCGAACCCTTGCTGTCGTCCGACCACCGTCCGACGACGAACGGATAGGGCTCGTAGGTCTTGCCACCGTAGGTGATGGGCTGGTCGGAGTTGTTGAGGTAGAGGACCGGCGTGACGTTCGTGGACGTGTCGAGCTGCGCCTTCAGCAGCCAGAGCCACGGCGAGTCGGACGACGGATCGCCGAGTGCGGTCCGGTAGGCAGGATGCAGCGACTTCATAGGAAGCGAAGCTCCGCGGCAGAGAACCGAATCGTGTAGAGACCAGCCTCGCGCTCGACGCTGTGCCCGTTCGACACGTCAAGCACGAACGCGAGCTCGTCGCGCATCGGCGTTGCGCGGAAGGTGCCGTTCGAGACCTTCGGCAACGCGCTGAGGAAGGCCTCGACCTCGAGGCGCTTGGCCTTCGTCACGCCGCGATACTCGAAGTCCCAGATCTCCGAGACCGTGACGAAGCGGCTTCGGTGCAGCGCGTATCCCTGCTCGCTGCGTTGGGTCACCGTCGGCCGCGGATCTTCGGCGCGCATCGAGGCAGAGACGCCGACGGGGAGCGGCGGCAGCGACGTGAGGTCGAGCGGCGACTCCTTGCGAATGCGCACTGCGACCTCAGGCCCTGCTGTCTCGTAGATTGGCGCGGGCTCGGTGTAGCCGTCGACCGGCATGAAGTGCAGGACTTCGAAGTCCGAATGCTGCGCCCACAGCGCGACGTTGTCGCCCGAGCGCTCGACGATGCGTCCGTAGAGCCGATGGCACGTCGTCCCGACGTCGTGCGATCCACGGTGCATTCGGTGAATCGGCAAGCACTCCGCGATGTCCTCGAGCACGACGTGCATTGCGTTGGTGTCGATGACGCGCGTCGGCGCCCAGCCGATCGGGTTCACGATGCCGCCGCCGTCCTGTTGATACGCGACGTCGGCTGCGAATCCGTACTTGCGTGGGAGGCCGCGCCCGTCACTGAAGATGCGGACGCTGACGAGCGAGGCGTCGTACATCGCCTTCGTGACCGGCAGTCCGATCGCGCGCGTGCGAGGTTCGTCGCGATACCCGAGCAGGTCGTCGAGCTTGCCGGGAGTGATGATCGTCGAGAGCTGGCGTCGGTCGCTCTCGGCGTAGACGCCAGCCTTCGTGAGGTCGACCGCGAACATGTCGACGCGGCGCACGATGTCGGGCGTCATGTTCGACGTGCCGAACATGTGCTGCCCGTAGAGGACCGGCGTCTCGCCGCCAGGGTCCTCGCTGACGTAGAAGTCTCCGAGACGGATCCGCACGTAGTCGCGCGTGAGTCGCGCCTGCGAGCTCGCGCGCGGCCCGATCCCGATGTGCGAACTCTCAGGACCAGAGCCGTTGAAGTAGCGCCGCCGCACCTTCGCCTTGAGACCCGGGTTCACGTTGCGCGCGAGCCAGATGCCTCCGGCGCCCGCGATGTCCGACGCGTTCGCCGCCCAAGCCTTCTGTTCAATCTCAGCCGCATACCAGACGAGCCACTTCCTGCCCGGACTGAGCTGCGGCAGTTGCGCCAAGAGCGTCGGCGTCGTGTGCGACAGCGTGGTCGGCGTCGCGTTGAAGGTCGACTGGTAGTTGCCGGCACCGATCTGTGTCAGGTCCCAGGCCTGCATCGTCGGTGCATCGACGAGACACTCGATCGCCGGACGCGCATCGGCCCGCAGGCTGAGGCTGTAGCTCGAGTTCGCTGCCGATGGAACGACGACGATGATCGTGAACGGGCACCCGTAGCGACCCGTCGAACGCTGGAAGCGCGTCGTCTGCAGGTCGAGACGGTGCTGCGATTGGTAGACCGAGCTACCTGCACGCAACGTGACCTCGACGATCTCGCTGCGTAGGAGCCCGGTCGTCCACGAACCGACGATGCCCGTCAGCACAAAGGCATAGGCGTTGCCCACGCGCACGTCGCTCGCCGGCATCGTGACAAGATCGACCCACTCGCCGGAACTCGTCGCGGAGACCACCTCCGGCCGCAAGTAGAGCTCCATCGACTGGTTCGTCGCCCAGGCCACCTACGTCCTCCGCACGATGTTGCGGAACTCCGGAGACCGGCGCAGCTCTTTCACGACCGCGCGCGCGAGGAGGGCCGTGTTGTTCGCGAGGTGGCGTCGCCAGGCGGACTCGCTGTCACCGCCTCCGCCACTACCGCCCGAGTAGGAGTTCGATTGCGAGACGTTGAGCTCGAGCACGACGCGGTCTCCTGAACTCGTCGAGCTGCTCGTCGACGGCGATCGTCCGAGGTTCGATCCGAGCGTGCGAGGGAACGATCCTCCGCCGCCGAGGGTCGACCGCGAGCTCCCCGTCGTTCCGTTTGTGAACTTGAAGCCAGACGGCACCGGAGGCCCGACTCCACCCGGCACCGGAATAGGAGCGCCACCGGTGAAGATGCTGAACAGCGCCTTCACGCCTTCGACCACCGCGAGCTCGATGGCCAGACGAGACAGATACTTCGACAGGTTCGAGAAGAAGTCGGCCATCGCCGACTTCGCACGCCGACCTTCGTTGACGACCTCGGACAACGAATCGACGATCCCAGAGCGAACGGCCGCGCCGGCATCATTCGCCGCCTCGATCAACGATCCGAACTTCAGGCTGTCCTCATCGTCGAGGATCTTGCGCTGACGATCCGCGAAGTCCCGAGCCTTCTGTACGGCATCGGCGAGCTCGTCGTCGCGGAGATTCTTTCGCTCGGCAACGTACTTCGCTTGCACCTCGAGGATGCGAGCTTGGATGTCCTCCTCGGCGAGTTCGAGCTCCGCGCCGCGTGCCCGCGTCTCCTCGATCTCTTTGTCGAGCTGCTCACGGAGCAGGTCGAGCTGCGCGTCGACGTGGCGTTCCCGCAGGGATCGCAGCGACTCGAACGAACGCTTCTCGATCGCAAGCGCTTCGCGTTCGGCATCGAGCCGTGCGCGGCGGGACTCGCCCGCTGCACGCGTGATCAGGTCGATCTCGGCGTCTCGTTCGCGCTCGAGCTTCTCGATGCGCGAGGCAGAGCCATCGACCGCACGCCTCAGCGCGAGGTCGCGTGTCTGCTGCTGGAACTGTTCGACCGCAGCTCTCTGCTTCGCCAACTCCTCGTCGAGCCGACTCTCGCGCTCACGCGCATACTTGTCTTGCAGGGCCGTCTTGAGCCGCTCCGTCGCCTCGTAGACGCCTTCGACAGCAGGGAACTGACTGCGGATCGTCTCGATCTCGCGCTCGATCGCATCCTGGCGCTGGAGATCTCGTGCCCGCTCACCGTCGGCCTGCGCCGCGAGAATGCGGCGCTCGATCTCACGGATGGCACCCTCGGGCCCTTCGCCATCGCTCGGGATCAGAACCGATGCGTCGAAGAGCGGGATCGTCGTCGGCGCGAAGAGCTCGTTGCGCTTCTTGATCAGATCCTCGAAGACCGAGGACGCCTTCTCGGTGCCCTCGATCTCGAGCTGGAAGCCGTCCCGGAACCGCTCCTTCAGCTGGTCGAAGCGCTCGCGGAGCGAGGCAAGCTCGTCGTCGAGCTTCCCCTTCAGCGTCAAGCGGTCGAGATGCGTTTGATACTCGGCGAGCCGACGGCGAATCGAAGCACCGTTCTTCTCGAGCGTCTCCGCCAAGTCGAACTGCTTGCCGGAGAGTGCGGCAGCGATCTTCGCGTCGATGTCTTCGACCGCTCTGCCGAGGTTCTGGATCGCGGCTTCGCTGCGCGCGACCGCCTCGTCTACCGTCTCGAAGGGGCGACGCGCGCCTTCCCACACCTGCGCGAAGCTGTTGACGGCGCCGACGATGGACGCGAGCCCGCCGACAGCAGTCTCAGTGAACGCCGCCGCGGCGCTGGCACCCGTCGCGAAGAAGCCGACGACGTCGTCTCGGTTCTCCGCGAGCACGGTCGCGAGCGCATTGAACGCCGGCGTCACTTCCTTCGCGTAGGTAAGCAGCCCTTCGCGGAAAAATGACTTGGTCGTGACCTTGAGGCGCAGCAGAGCGTCGTTGAAGTCCTCGGCTCGCTTCGCGCCTTCACTGCCGATCACGCCATTGAAGAAGCGTCCCTGCTCGACGAGCTCGCGGAAGCTGTCGGCTCCACCTTCGAGCAACGTTGCGAGCTTCGCGCTGCGCTTGCCGAAGAGATTGGCGGCTGCCTGCACGCGCAGCTGATTCTGCGGTAGCTTGGAATACGCATCGGACAGGTCCTCGAGGACTTCCAACTGGTTGCGCAGGGACCCGTCCTGGTTCTTTACTTCGACGCCGAGTGCTGCGTAGGTGCGTGCAACCGTGTTGTTCCCCTGCGCGGCCTCGGCCAACTTCTTCGAGAAGTTCTCCCACGCCTGCGCGGTCTCGTTCGCGGACAGTCCCGACAACTCGGACGCCGTGCGTAGCGCAATCAGGTCGTCGATCGGCAGTGCGAGTCTGCGCGCCGCCTTGTTGAGTTCGTCGATCTCGTCGAGCACACCGCCAAAGGCACGCACGGACGCGACGCCGGCGAGCGCGATGCCGATCGCGCTAACCGCTGCACCAACCGTCAGGAGCTTCTTCCCGATGGCACCAAAGTCGTTCGTCACACGCGACTTGAACTTGCGCGAGTTGTGGATCGCCGAATCGAAGGCACGCTGCGAGCGATCCTTGCCCTCGATCACGGCCTCGAGCGTGCGCTTCTGCTTAGCGGCCACGTTTCATGCCCCCCGCTTGCTCTTGCGCGGCCTTCCGCATGCGATCGAACTCGGCGCGCAGGCGCATCGTGAGCTCGACCGATTGCTTCCAGAGAGCGGTCTGGTCTTCGATCCCACCAGCCATCGGCAAGAAGCCGGCATCGATCCATTCGGTGGAATCGAGGATGCGCAACGCACGCTGGACCAGCTGCTCGTCATTGGGCAGCTCGTAGAGGCAACCTTCGAGACGAAGTCCGCAGATCTCGAGGGCATCCCCCCTGCCGCAGCTCGCGCATTGACTTCGTTTCTCCGGGTCATTGCCGTACTTCTTCGCTGCGCACGCGAACGGTGGTCCCCACCGCACGAGCGCAGCGCGCGCTAGTTTTTTGCCTCACCCTCTTGCAGCTCAGAGCGCTCGAACACGGTGCTCCCCACGTCGCGAATCACGTCGAACGGCAGACCGAGCTCGTCGACGGCGGCCACCGTGAGCAAGCCATCGCGCCCACGCTTCAGTGTCTCGACGCCCTCGATCGAGACGACCCCCATCCGGAAGGCGAGCATGGACGCCGAGCCAAGTCCATCGCAGTCGTAGACGCGAGCCACCTCGCTCGAGCGAAGAGGCCTGCAAGTGAACGTCGGCGCCGTGTCGCGCGGCGGCCGGTAGCTGTACGTCTCGTCGGTCGTGAGCATGCTGCTCCTCAGAAAAAGAAGATCTGCAGCGAGTCGTCACCCGACTCGTGCTGCTTGCAGAGGCCGGTGATGTTCGCGATCGCGGTCTTGTTGCGGTCCGCGACGCCGACCTCGCTGTACTGCGTCGCCGGCGACCAGATCGCGACTCGGTTGCCGACGTCCTTGCCAGCGATCGCGAGGATCGGTAGCAACTTCGCCTGGCTCCAGTGCTTGAAGAACGGGTGGATCCCGTTCAGCACGAGCTCGGGGTCGGCCGTGAGCTGCGGCGTGCGATCGTTGACGGCGTATGCGCGTGCGCCGGACGGCGTGAACGGCGACGTGCGCTGCACGACTTCGTTGCCGATGTCGAAGGTCATCGACGACACGTCGAGGTCGAAGTCGCAGCGACGCTTCGCATCGAGGTTGCGGTACTTCGCGACTCCGTTGAGGAAGCGCGTGACCCCGCTCGTATCGAGCGGCACGCCCGCGAGCGGCCAGTCCTCGGAGTCCTTGTACTTGAGGCCCGAGAAGGTGTAGTTGATCTTGACCGTGCCGCCGGTGTCGAGCGTGATCGTGAACGTGCCGCGCGCGCCGCTGTAGGTCTCGACGAGCAGACCGTCGACACGAGCTTCGATCGTGACCGAAGGACCCGAGGCGGGCTCTGCAGTCGTGAGAACCGAAGCGAGTTGATCGTCGGCTCCGACCTTGCTGACGTAGTCGCCGATGAGGATTGCGCCGGTGCCCGTCTTCTCGAACTCGATGCGGTAACGGTCGGGCCCCGTCGAGATGAGCTCGACGGAAAGCACGGCACCGTAGGCGTTGCACTCACCGCGTCGGCGGAAGACTTCGCCCACACCGATGACGCCGGCGCCGCCCCAAGGACCCGTCTCGATGACCTGCGTCGAACGCGACGTCGGTCGGTAGCGCCACCCCTTCGCGTCCGTCGGTGCCGCGGCAGCCGTCGCGATTGCCTTGCTGAGCAAACCGCCGAAGACCATGCCTGACTCGACGACGCCCTTCGTGTCGTACTGCGGGAGGAACTGGTTCGCGACGACAGCGATCTCGCCGACCGCTCGGAACGAGACGACGGGCCACGCCGTGCCCGACGGGCTCGTGTAGGTCCACCCGGTCGAGTCGACATCGATCTCGAATTCGGAGTAGGCCGTCGCGCCCGAGCCACCTTCGGCGACGAATGTCGCATCGAAGACGCCCTCGAGCGCAGCGGGATTTGCGCCCGTGCCGGTCACACCGATGCCCGAGAGGACGATCTGCATCGTCTGGCCCGCCGCGGTCGGCGCCCAGTCGCGCGTGCCGGTCGCACCGATGAAGCGGATCTTGGTCTTCGCGCCGGGGATGACGTTGAGGCCACCCGCGCCCGTGAATGGCACCGGCAGGCGGACGTTGCATGCTCCGAGGACGGCCCCCGTATTCGACGTGTCGAAGTCGATGTCGAGGTCTGCCGTGGCGACGGCTGTCGCCCAGTACGCGCCCTCGAGCTTCTTCGCATCGGGCACGTTCGTCAGCGTGCCGTTCTCGACGATGATCGGGATCTTCACACCGGCGGCCAGACTGTGAGTCGCCGGCAGACGCAGACGCGTCGTGACTCCGAGCACCGAGTTCGGAATGTCCACCGCTTGTGCAGCGCCGTCGACCGCGATCACGGTCTCGCCATGAGCGAACGTCGCCGCGACATCGGCCGTGAACTGGATGCCGGTGAGCTGCTCACGCTGCATCGAGCACGCGCGCAGTGCGCGCTCGGCGTAGGGAAGCACCGAAGGATCGCCCACCTTGCCGCCACGCAGGTACGTCGAGAAGCCGACCTCGCCAGACTCGATGCCAATCTCGTCGGCGCCCGTGTCGAACGTGGAGCTCGCAATCTCGTTTTCGCGCACTTCCTTGTTCGGAGTGACTGTCGGATTCAGCGCGAGGATGCCGTCGCCGACGGCGAGATGCGTGGCTCCGCCTTGGTAGTCGGGGATGCCCTCGGACTTCTCTTCGCGCAGAAGGATTTCTTGGTTCTGAAACTTCATGCCGCCCTCACTCGAGATACCCCATGACGTAGCCGTCCAACTCGCACACGAATCCCTCGTACGGCGAGTTCACATTTGGTGTCCGTTCGATGCGCCCTTCGATCTGTGCGGTTTGCCCCGAGTTGATGACGATCGGTGCCTGCGGAATGATCAGGTCGCGCCAGTTGTTGCGGTGGTACGACATCGGCGCGAGCTGGTTCAGGTCCTGGTAGAACGCTGTCGTGAGCGGCGTGCCCGCGTATTCCGGAAACTCAGGCTGCCCCGTGATTGCCTGCCAGACGTCCCGCAACTTGATCGGGTTGGGCGTCGCGTGCACCGTCAGGCCCGCGTTCGGCGCGATCTCTTCGTAGCCAGCGACTGGCGAGCCGTTGACGACGATGCGGAACTTGGGCCGGTACTCTTCGTGCGAATCAATGCACGTGCCCAGCGTGTTGAACGCAACCACTTCGCCGAGGACCTTGTATCCGAGCGACACCCACGGCCAGAGGTTCGTCAGCGTGAGCTTCGTGAAGCCCGTCAACGCCGTGCTGGCGGGTTGATCGCGGGTCACCTTCGGCAGGTTCCACTGACGGTAGAAGTCGTGCGGTGTCGTCAGCGGAAACAGCGGGCACAAGACCTGCCACCCCGAACCGTCGTCATACGCCGAGAGCGCCGGGTTCGTGTGCCGAAACAACTGGCCGCGCCAGCTCTTCTGGAAGGCCTGCGCCATCAGTAGTTCCCCGGATTGAAGGAGAACATCGGCGCCCACATCATGCGCACGATGCGTTTGGGCACGTCCTGCGAGCCGAGGACCTCTTCGAGTTCGATCTGGATCGAACCCTTCGCGAGGCCGGCGATGAGCGTCGAGCGCGGCTGTGTGCACGTGACCACGACGCGCTTGCCATCGGGCGTCGTCGTGCGGAACTGCTTCGAAGTCACCGCGAGGTCCGTCGTGAACAGCGCGCGCAACGTCAGCCGATCGGCCTCGGTCGGGTTCTCCCACACGAGCGTGTGCGTGCGGACGACTCGATCCGTGTCGTAGTAGCGCGTGCGCACGAGACCATCACGAGGCGAGTCCTGCGTCGCGATCGGAGTGTCACGGTAGCTCCAACCCCACGGGTCGAAGCACACCGCCTCGAGGTCCTCGAGCGCGAGCGACGCGGGCAGCGAAGAAGGTCCGGCCTCCGGAACCAACTGCGGCAGCAGATCAACGAGCCCGAGCCTCACTGGACCAGCTCCTGAGGATCGAACTTGCGCGTGCGTGGATCGATCGACGAGTGCAGGTAGCTCACGACCACGAACATCGAGAAGCCGTGTTCTTTGCGACCGTGCACCCCGTCGTCACGATCCCAGTGGATCTCGTCGAGCTGCAGCTCGAGGTCGTCGGCGTCCTTGAACACCCACTGCAAGACGCATCGCTTCAGGTCGTCGGCCGCGCGCTGGATCAGGCGATCGGTCTCGGACTCGTCGATCTGGTCGCGATACCGTTTCTGATCGTGCACGATGTCGGCGTCGAGGTCGATCGACAGCGATTCCCGGACGCTGTGGATCTCTTCGAGTTCGGCGTCCGCGCCACGCGTCGAAACGACAACGCGAGGCGGGTCCTTGAGGATGCCCATGCCGGAGAAGCGACTGACGTTGTAGTCGAGCCAGTACCCGCCCTCGGGGTTGATCGACTCGAGCGCTGCGACGAGGGAGTCGACGATGCGCTCGGCGATGCTCGGGACTTGCGTCATGCAGCCCTCCGGCGGGTCTTCTTGCCGTAGACCTCACGCAGGAAGCGCTCGTACTCCTTGCCGAGACGCTCGGCGAGCAGGTTGGGAGCCAAGCGCTCGAAGCCGCGGTAGAAGCCGAGACGTGCCTTCAGTCGCGTCCTTGGGATGAGCTTGAAAGCAACGCGCCACCGCGGACGACGGTCCGCCTTGGCGCGTTCGGCCAGGTACTTCTTCGATCCCTTCTTCTTGTCGACGTTGGCGACGTCGACGAGCAGCAGTGCCGGTCGACCGCCCCGCGCCGGCACCACCCGGATCGGGAAGTTGAAGTGCTTGCGCAGCATCGCCGGCGAGCTCCAGTAGCGGCGGGCACGACCGTCGCTCTGCAGCGCGTACCCGGTACGGATCGCGAGATATCGTTTGCCAGCCTTGGGCGCGATCTTCGCGCCGAACTCGTGCGCGGCCGCGATCTTCGACCGAGTGAAGACCTCGAAGCGCGTGTTCGCCCAGGTCGCTTTCTTGTCGTCCGTCTTGCGGATCGGGTATCCGAGCAGGAAGAACGCGTTGACCTTGCCGCGCGCGTTGCCTGCCCCCGGCAGGTAGAAGCCGCCACGACCGCGGAACTTGATCGGCTGCGCTGACGTCTGCCCTTCGGCGAACATCTTACGATAACGGAACATCGTCCGCCGCATTGCCGACGCCGCGTAAGGCGCTGCGTCCTCGCCGCCGCGCTCGAGCTTCTGGATCCAGTCTTGGATGTCCGGGAGCTTCATGTCGAGTTCGATCACTTCGGCTCCCGACCCTCGCAGAGCAGGTTCCAGCGCCCGTGACCGCTGTCGTCGATGACCTCGACGACCTCGAACCACCACACGTCGCCACCCTCTTTGATGGCCATGTCGACGATGTCGCCTTCCGCCGGGAACTCGACACCGAGCTCGGGATCGTTCGCGACACCGATGCGCACCGTGCGTGCCCGTTGGTCAGGCGACAGCGGCGAGGACTCGACGTCGTTCGGGAAGATCATCCCTTGGATCTCGCGACGCTCTTCGCCGTCCCTGGCGCGATAGCCAAGAACGCGGGCCCACGGCGAACTCGAAGAGAACACCGTGCGCCCGAAGTGCGTCGCGAGACCCGTCACGTCCATCAGCGAGCGTCGAAGGACAGCCAGGCGGCCGTTGCGGCACCGTCTGCCTTGTTGAAGTACTTGCCGATGAGCGTGTTGCTGGTCGCCACCAGCACCGCCGTGTTGGCGCCGCTCGCGTAGACCGGATCGTGGAGGTTGGCGAACGTCGACGCGGCGATGTCGATCTTGACGATGCCGTACGACGCGACCAACACGCCCGCGGAGTCCTTCGTCTCGTACGTGCCGTTGATGCCGCCGGTGTTGTCGATGTCGGTCTCGGCGATGCCGAGGAATTCGTCACCGGCAACCAGAGGACGTGCGTAGCCACCGTCGTTGCCGAGGAACTCGCCCTTCTTGATGACGACGTTGGCCTTGACGGGCAGCCAGCGCCGCCCGCCCTTTTCTTGGAAGTCATAGAGTCGCGTAGCCATGCGTCACCTCACGCGCGGATCTGGATGCGGACTGCGGTATGCCACCACCACGGATGGGCAGAGCCGTCCCACTTGATGCCGAACTTCACGAGGTCCTGGTCCATCCACGCGACCGAACCCGGACCGTGATAGGTCCGCTCCGGGCCACGCTTCTGCTGGAACAAGACCGGCTTGCGCGAGATGCCGCTGGTCGCGAACACGAAGACGTGCTTGTCGTCCTCGAGGAGCATCTCGTCGTAGGTGCGGACGCGGTACCGACCCTGGTTGACGACGACGTTCGTGCCACCGCCGTTATCGAGCGGGTTGCCGTAGGCTTCCTGCACGATACGGATGTCCATGGTCGGGTAGACGATCATCAAGTCGCCGAGGCGATTGTGATGGACGTAGCGACCGCGATCGTCCTGCATGCCGCCGAAGACTTGCAGCGCGCGATAGAGGACCTGCTTGTAGAGGTCCGAATCGACCGTGCCGCCCGAGATGTCGGCGATGTTCGTCTGGTTCGTGCCGCCGCCGTCGGTCGTCGCTTGGTGATTTGCGCTGTAGAGCGGCTGACCGTCGTAGCAGTTCTTGCCCGCGATGTTGCGGGTTGCGGTCTCCAGGATCATCTGGTCCTGGAAGTCCACGAGCTCGCTACCGAGCTCCGAGACGGACTCCATGATCGTGCCCGTCTTGTCGTCGTTCCAGTCGTCGCGCTCGACCTCGACCCCGGTCGCGAACTTCTCGTTCACGACTTCGACTTCGTTGTCGGTCAGCTTGCTGTAGGGCATCTCGCCGTCGAAGCGCTGGAAGCGCGGACCGGTGCCGGCACCTGCCCACGTCTCCTTCTTCTGGTTCGAGTTGCGCGTGGTGGCGAGACCGCGAATGTAGCTGCGGTTCTGATCGAGGTAGCCGAGGTAGAAGGCTCCTGCGAGCCCCGCCTCGGTCAACCTGCTTCCGTGTAGCTTGACCATCGGTCACACCTCTCAGACGAGTTCGCTGCCAGAGAGTTCGTACGCCAGCCCGAGCATCGCGCCGACGTACCCATCGAAACCGCCGTAGCGCACGCGCAGCGCGGCCTCACGCTTGACCCACTCTTCGCGAGCGGCCTTCGTGATGGCGCCCTTGCGGTCCTCTTCCGAGAACAGCGCGACGAGCCGAGCAGCGTCTTCCTCGAGAGGCTTGCTGCCATTGGCTTGGCTGTGGTTCGAAGGCGCGGTCACCTGCTCGGTCGAGCCGAACTTCGGCACCGGCGCATTCGCTTCGGTGAAGAGCTGGCCCACGCGATCGGGCGTCGCTGCCTGCAGCAGCGGCTGCGGTGCAGAAGTCGCCGCCTTGGGCGGATTCTGCTTCGCGTCCGCGAGCAACTGCACGCATGCGTCTTCGACGCTTGCGCCGCCGTCGATCAGCTTCGCGACAAGGGCCTCTTGCCCCGGGAGCGCCATCTCGCGAATGCGAGCGGCCCGATTGCGCTCCTCTTCGGCGCCGCGCTTCGCGGCTGCCAGGGTCAACTGCTTCGCCAGCTCCGGGTACTGTGCCTCCAGCTCGGCGATCGATTGCACGCTCTTGGGCGTGGTGTCGTTCTTCTCTCCCACGGTTTCGCCCTCTCCAGTTGAGGCTGCGGCACCCACGGCCGCGTCGAAAGTCGTCTTCGGACCGGACGCAGCTTCGCCGTCCTGCCCCACCCACTGGCGCAGCTCACGCAACGCCTCCGCACGCGAGCTCACCTTGTCTGCAAGGCCGAGATCGACTGCTTCCTGACCGATCCATGTCGCGCCTGTGATCACGCGCTCGAGCGCGGCTCCGGTGAGGCCGCGGTGCTCCGAGACCGTCGCGACGAACAGATCGAAGAACTTGTTCACGTCGGCCTTAATGGCCTCCGCTTCCTCGGGACGAGGCTTGTCGCCCGGCGTGCCCGGGGCCTTCCCAGGGCGCGAGCGAATCAGCGTGACATCGAAACCTTGCTGCTCGTAGTACCGGTGGATGTCGACGATGCCCGAGATGACGCCGATCGATCCGACGTGCGCTGTCTTGCCGACGAAGAGTCCCGTCGCGGCGCTCGCGATCCAGTACGCGGCACTCGCCACGAGGTTGCCGGCGTAGGCCATGACGGGCTTCGTCGAAGCGGCGAGCGCAACCGCATCGCCGAGGCTTGCCGTCCCGTAGACCGTGCCGCCGGGCGAGTGGATGTCGAGGAAGATGCCTTCGACATCCTCGTCCTCGGCGGCAGCGAGGACTTGCGCCTCGACGACCTGCGGGTTGAGGCCGAACCACGTCGCGCCGTGCCGGATCACGCCATCGATCGTGATCGTCGCGATCCCATCGACGACGTCGTAGCTCGTGACCCGTCCGTTCTCGAGCTGACGTAGACGACGCTCGCTGGAGGGAATGGCGAGTTCGCGCTCGGCGTCACGCAGGATGCGATCCGCCTGGTTCTCGAGGATCGCGTACGGTTGCTGTCCGAGGTCGTGGAAGCGCGTCACGCATCCTCCTCGCCGTCATCGGCTTCGTCGTCCTGTTCGTCCTCGGGCTGATCCGGATCCTGCTCGTCGTCGGACGAGTCGTCCTCGCCGTCCTTCGCGTCTTGCGGCTGCGCGGCGAGGAGGCCTGTCGAGAAACCTTCCTCCTCGAGGACCTCGCGCTCGAAGGCGAGTTCGCCGACGACGTCTTCGAAGTCCTCGCCGTGCCGGCCGAGGATGCGCGAGCGCGACGACAGGTTGGCTCCGAGCATCGCGATGTCGGCCTTGGCCTCCTTGTCCGGATCGACCCAACGGTGAATCTGTGCCTGCCACCCGACGTGAGTCAGTGCCGAGCCGAGCTCCGGCCAGTTCGCAGAGACCTCGCCGCGCACCCAGGCCTCCGCCATGAGCCGCGAGAAAAGCGGCCAGCAGAGGCGGTGCACGATCTGATCCTGGATCGTCTCGAGCTCGCGCTGCGCGGCGATCAGCATCGTGCGCGCGTTCGAGTAGTTCATGCCACTGAACGCGAGGAAGCAGACCTCGTACGGCAGACCGACCGAGAAGGCGATCGACTCGAGGATGGAACGCACGAAGGGCGCGTAGCTGGCGCCGGGCCGCTTCGGGTCGAGGAAGTGGATCCCGCCGGCACCCGCGAAGTGCGCGATCATGCCGGGCTCCATCTCGTCGTACGACTTCGCCCAGTTCGGCATCTGGTCGTGCATGACGGCGAGACCGATGCAGCCTTCGGCGCGCTTCGCGTGCAGCTCGGCATCGACGAAGTCGCCCAGCACGCGGATCTGCGCGAGGGCGCCCGACAACCACGGCACGTCCCGCGTCTGACCGGCGCGCTCCTCGACGACGAGGTGCTCGACGATCGGGAGCCCCGTGCGGTCGTCCCGCATTGGGATGCGCTGGAAGCGCGACATCCCGCTACGCACTCGCGACGGCTCATCGAACGTGCCGCGCTCGAGCTCGTCTTGGATCTCGACCCAGATCGCGATCGGCTCGTCGTTCTGGTCGAGTTCGATGCCGTCGCGGATGCGTCGGCCGCGCAGGCTCTGATCGTGCGGGGTCTGGACCCGATGCGCCTCGATCAGGTCGACCCCGGTGCGGTAGGGCCTCGTCGGATCCTTCGTGTCCACGAAGTGCACGAACACGTCGCCATCGCGCACGAGGGCAGCCATCGCCTGGCGCTGCAGCCCGTAGATCGTGAGCTTGCGACGCGCGTGCATCGTCGGCACGGCGCGCTCCCAGATCTGCTTGACCTGCCGCGAGTAGCCGCGGACCCGCTTTGTGGACCAACCGAGGAGGCGCGCCGCTCGAGCCGGCCGCGGGCGGATCCCCCTGCCGATCACCTCGCGCTGGAAGGTCCGGATGACCGAGCGCGCGTACGGGTTGTTGCGGCAGACGTCCCGGCTACGTGCGAGCAGGTCGAGGCGGTCGTGCAGCGTGTCGAGGTCGGCGCTGCTGACGCCGGGCCACCAGTCGTCGTAACCGCGGAACTCGCGTGCAGCGTCGTAGCCACCGCTGGCCGCCCCGTACGTGATCGAACCGTCGGAGTTGCGGACGCCGGCGTGGTGGTCGATCAGCTTTGCCTCGCGGAAGCGACGCTCCCAGCCGGCGAGGCGCTTCTGCAGCTGGCGTTCGCGCACGACCTTCGCGCGCTGTCCCCGGACCCGGCGCTTCTGCGCGACGGTCATCATCCGCGCCCCCTCGTGAAGCGGGTCTTCCGGAAGACGGTTTCCCCAAGGCTGACGCCAGCGGCGTCGGCGGCGAGCTGCGCGCGGAGAGCCTTCTCCTGATCACGGAGCCAGACGAGGTCGACCTGGACCTCGCGGCCATCGAGTTCACGGATGCGCGTGACGCCGCCCGAGGCTTCCGCCCGGATCATGGCGTCCTGGATCGCGATCAGTCGCTCGGCTGTGGTCAGCATCGCTCGCCATGGTGGCACTCGACTCTGCTGCGCCGACCGCGTTCAGCCCCCGCTGAACACACCGAGATGCACGCTCAACGTCCTTCCTAACCAGGAATCTCAAACTCAACTAGTTATCAAATAGTAACTTCAGCCTGACATGGCAACAAACCCGGCCCCAGGCTCTTGACGACTCAGCATGTGCTGGCAAGTTGAATGAAGCCCCCATCACATGACCACGGAGCAACCCATGAGAAGTTTCTTGCTGGCATCAGCCCTCTTGTTTGCCTTGCCTAGCGTCTTGCTAGCCCAAGGGCCGGGTGCAGGGCGCCAGATCACCTACCAGATTGGCGGCGGCATTGCCGATGTTAAATACGAAGGTCTCACGAGTTCGTCAGCCGATGGCGATACCGGAACTCGCTGGCGCCGATCGATCGGCGGAACGTGGCACCAGGACGGCACCTGGAAAAAGTCCGGCAATAACATCGACGAATACGATGATATCGGCCCGACACACCACTACACCGTTACTGGCGCAGCAGACTTCACTCGTACCCAGGGCGATATTATCGATGTATCATCCGGGTCTGATGTCGGCGACTGGAGCTAGCTCCATCGCATTTCCTTAGGAAGCTTCCAGGCTGGCACACATTCATTCTGCATTGAACTGAACGCTATGCGAACAGGCTTACTATTGCTGCTGTGTGCCACCTTGGGAGTCGCGCTCTGGCTTGGGTTGTCATCTAACGCATCGAATCCAGTTACGCTGCCGTCCGCAGAAGATGTCGACCCACAACAATCGCACAACCCAGACTTCAAGACGGACGCAATCCAAATAGACTCTGATCAAGGTGTCTCAGTGCAGCGCAAGGAGCTCGATACGGCCCCGACATTGACGAACACGGACTCACCTGACGAAGCGGTCCCCTCCTCACAAAAAATCGTCATCCAGGGCGTGGTTTCCCCGCCGTGCCGCGCGACTATCTCGCTAGTTGGCGCATCAGGGCGAATCGGAGAAACGTCACTGGCAGACGCTCACGGTCATTTCTCTATCGACAGCCCATCGCTACCAGTTCGCGTGTGGGCTCAATCACCTGGCAAGCTTCCGAACTTTGCCAGCGTGCGCGATAGAAGCGGCGCGAAAGGGGTCTCCATCACCTTGCGTGAAGGGAGCATTATCCGCGGTAGACTCCTCCCGGGCACAATAACGCAGAACACCAGCCGTCAGAAAGTCACCGCCTCAATCAGCAAAAATACGGCTTCCGACTGGGTAAATGAAGCAGGGTCGAATCTCAATCTCCGCGGCACACGGATGATGTATTTGAAGTACTACTCCGATCTCGTTGTTGCCACCACCGTGACAGATTCGGACGGCCGGTTCGAGTTTCTCGGCCTACCAGATTGCGCCATAGAATTGAGCGTCGAGGATTCGGGTCAATCATCATCGATGAAATGTGAGAACCGACTGAGTTACGAGTGGGTTGACTTTCGACTTAACTAGCCTTTGCAACCCGCCAAGACACGAAATCGGTAGGTCTCTAAGAAGCGTCATTCAGGCCCAGCCGATCACACTCTCACCAGTCACGTGAGATCTAGGCGAACACCCGCATAGACGACCTTGAATTTCCGACCGCACGGGATCGAACGGCACAAGAAGTACGTCGCTGCCCCATCTCTACTGCGCCCATAGTCGTGGATGTCCTCGTTCCCGCAGAAGGGGCAGCAGCGCTTTAGCCACACGACAAAAGGTATCTGCTCGGGCTCGTCGATCAAGAGCTCGCGCACGACGGGCACCTCCTCTTCTCGCGCCCGCCGCCTCTTCGATTCGCGCACCCAGCTCATCGACCACGCCCCCAGAAGCTCCCGCGGCGATTGTCCCGCCACCGACTCAGCTTGGCACGCTCCTCGGCCTCGCGCTTGCGCTCCTCGCGTACCGAGCGCGGCGCCAGAGCACCCTCAGCGGACCCAAGCCGCATCGATGCCGCGATCGCGTAGACGATGCAGTCCCAGTACTCGTTGCGCGGCGACCCGTGCTTCTTCTCCCATATTGGCTCGGCACTTTTGCTCTTCTTCGAGAAGACCTTGTGCTCGCTCGTGACGTGCGAGATGAATTCTTCACTGACATCACGCGGGATGTGAATCACGCTGCGCCTTGCGTCGTCGCTCGCTCCCAGCATGCGCGCCGCGCGGTCCTTGATCATCGTCGTGTCGAGCGAGTAGAGCGGGATCTTCAGGTGGTCCATCCCGCGGCGTCCTCGAGGGTCGCAGTTGCCGCGCTTGATCGGCCCTCCCTTCAACCTCTGTTGACCGGAGACCAGCATGATGAGGTCGCGGTTCTCGTGCCCCAGCATCTCGACGTCGTGCGTGAAGAGCCCGCTCTCGTGGTCGATGGCAGCCAGTGAGACGCCGATCGACGAGCCATCCTGGAACGCCCAGGTGCGCGTTTGCGCGAGCGTGAGGTATTGATCGAAGGCGTCGTCGCCGAAGAGCGTCCCGTAGTCCAGCAGGTAGAGGTGGTCCTCCGGCGTGACCGCCATCGCGACCCACCAGACCTCGGGACCGCTCTGCACGTCGGCCGCCATAACCACGACCGACGTCGACTCCGGCAGATCGTTCAGCTTGAAGTCCGACGTCTCGCTCGAGATTGCCTCGAGGTCGACCTTCGTTGCGACTTCGAAGAAGGGCTGCCCGAAGTAACCGTTCGCGACATCCTGGCGCTTCTCGGGATCCCCTTCGCACGCCAGGTGCTCGGACAGGATCTCGGACCACGGCACCCACGGCGAGTAAGCCGCCCAGATGTGGTAGCTCCGGTGCACGCTCATCGTGTCCCCGTGCACGACGCCATCGTCGTCGACCTCACAGCCCTGCGGCACCCACACGCCGCGCTCGTCCATGCCGTCGCGCTGGCGCTCTTCGATCCGTTCACGGCAGACTTCGCACCGCATCCACACCGGAGCAACTCCGTTGGCGATGTCGTCGACCGTGGCACCGCGCTCGGCGAAGAGGGAGCTGATCCGGATGACCTGGTACGCACCGCAGTGCGGACACGGCACGTAGCGCTCACGCTGGTCGCCACGCTTGTATGCGAGGTAGATGCGCCCGGTTTCAACCGTCGGCGTCGACACGCGGTACACGAGACGCCGCTTGCGAAACGTGGTCGTGCGCTTGACGGCGAGGTCCTCCGGGTGCGCCTCCTTCTTGCCGGTCGGGAACTTGTCGAGCTCGTCGAGGAACAGCCGACGGATTGCACGCGAGGCCAAGGCCATTGGAGAGCCCGCCCAAATCGCGTAGAGCGTCATCTCGGGCATGTCGACCTTCATGCCCTTGATCTTCTTGGCGGCCGCCTCGTCGGCGCCGACGGCCTCGCGCCACGGACCGAAGGCCGGATGCGTCGAGAGCTGCACGAGGTTGGCGACACGCTCGCGAAGAAAGTCCTTCACCGAGTCCTCGGTCGGCATCACGTACGCGGTAGGGTCGGGGTCTGTCGTCATCGCCCAGCCGAGCACGTTCAGCATCGCCTCAGATCCACCGGTCTGCGGCGACTTCATGACCGTGACCTCCTGGACGTGCGGTTCCGCGGCCGCATCCATGATCTCGACCAGGTACTTCGCGCGATGCCGCCATGGACCGGGTTCGGCCTGCCCCTTGCCGGGCAGCACGCGATATTTGAGCGCCCACTCGCTCGGAAGCAGCGTCTCCGGCGGATCGAGAAGCCCAGCGAGCTCCGGCCAGGTCAGGGCCTCGAGGTCGAGATCCGAAAAGTCGAGAAGGTCAGTCATCGGACGGCTTCTCCTCGAGCAGGCGCGCCTGCGCACCGGCGATCTGCCGCCACGACTCGTCGACAAGAAGCTGCACTCGATCCGCGCACTCGTCGCCCCACTGCGCCCGAGCACGCTCGCTCATTTGTCCGAGCACACGCCGGAACATCGCGGCGATGCCCT
>JAGQQW010000006.1 GCA_020426005.1 Planctomycetota bacterium
CCGAAGGGTGCGTTCTACGCCTTCCCCAACTTCAGCTCGTTCGGCAAGAAGTCGAAGGAGCTCGAGACGCTCTTCCTCGAACAGGCTGGCGTGGCTTGCTTGACCGGCACGAGCTTCGGCAAGTACGGCGAAGGCTACTTGCGCTTCAGCTACGCCAACAGCGTCGAGAACATCGAAGAGGGGCTGCGCCGTATTCGTGAATGCATCGAGAACGTGTTGTCGTGACAGAGAGTCAGCACGTGGATCGCATCCTCGATTCTCGGTCCGACACCGTCACGAAGCCCGATGAGGCGATGCGCGCCGCGATGGCGAATGCCGTCGTCGGGGACGACGTGCTCGGTGACGATCCGACGGTTCGCGAACTCGAGAACGCGTTCGCGAACAAGCTCGGTAAGGAGAGCGCGCTCTACTGTCCTTCGGGATCGATGTGCAATCTCATCGCCGTCTGCGTCTGGACGAGACCGGGCGACGAGATCGTCATGGAGGAGCGGACACACACGTTCCAATACGAGGGTGGAAGTGCATCGCGATTCGGTCACGTGCAGACGCGCACCTTCGCACGCGAGAGTGGGATCCCCGAAGTCTCCGATCTCACGGCCTCGCTGCGCAATCCGAACGACGTGCACCATCCGCGGTCGTCTCTCTTCGTCGTCGAGAACACGCACAACGCCGCCGGAGGGCGCATCGTGCCGAAGACGAGAATCGGAGAACTCGCCAAGCTCGCGCATGCGCACGGGCTGCGGCTGCACATCGATGGTGCGCGGCTGTTCAACGCATCGGTCGCGACGGGCGACTCTGTCGCGGACATCGTGATGCCTGCCGACTCGGTGATGTGTTGTCTCTCGAAGGGACTCGGAGCGCCGATCGGTTCTTGTCTCGCAGGTCCTGCGGAGTTCATCGCCGAGGCGCGGCGCGTACGCAAGGCGCTCGGCGGCGGCATGCGCCAAGTCGGCATCCTCGCTGCGGCTGGCCTTCTCGCTCTTGCCGAAGGGCCGGATCGTCTCGCGGTCGATCACGAGCGCGCGCGTGCCTTCCAGCGTGGTCTTGCGGCGATCGATGGTCTCGACGCGGATCCCCCCGAGACCAACATGGTGCGCGTAAAGCTCGAGGAATCGATCGACGCCGCCGAGTTCGTCGAAGCGCTTCGCGCGCGCGGCCTGCTCGTCTTCGCGGTCTCTCCGCGGCACCTTCGCTTCGTCTTCCACCGCGATCAGCGCGACGAAGACGTCGAGCGTGCGCTCGAGATCCTTACTTCGCTTCGTTGCCCTTGAACCCGCCGGTCCAGGTCTTCAACGCGTCGAAGTGAGCGCCGTTACCGTCCCTCTGGGGCAGGATCGTCGCGGGCATCGTCATGTCGAGCTGACGCACCATGATGCCGTCCGTGCGCTTCTTCGCGACGCGAAGACATGCGGACAGCAGGATCGGGTCCATGGGTTCGGTCGAAGCGCCGAACGTCCTCGTCTCGAATGCGACGACGCGTTTCCAGTGCGGCGGGCACATCGCGCGCAAGCCCGCGAGCATGCCCGTCAGGTTGAGGATCTGGTTGAACTTGGTCCATCGCAGAACGCAGCCATCGAGGGAGTTCTCGTACTTCGAGATCCAGTCCTCTTCGGGGTCGTAGACACTGCCGAGCAACGAGACGCCGTGCTCGTTGAGGTTTCGGCGCAGCGTCGCTGTGCGCGGCGGATGCAGGAAGCGCGGGTTCCGGCCGTGCTCGAGTTCGGGTAGCAGCACGGCGACGATCGATGGATGCGAATCGGCCAGCGTACCGATCTCCGTGGACCATTTCTCGAACCCGCCCAAGAAGGGCCTCGAGTTGGCTCCGCGCTGGGGCAACCGGAAGGACGCCCAGAGCTTGATCCCGAGTCCGTCGGCGGCTGCCGCGAGGGCCTGAAAGTCGTCCCAGTCGAAATCACCGTCGCCGATCGGAAACCCGAACGTATCGGCACCGACCTCGCGCACGCGCGCGAGTGTCTTCTGGACGTCGACTCGTCCTTCCCGGCGCCCCGGAAGCGGTGGCAGCCGTAAGGCGCGCCCGAACACGACGGTCTGTCCGATATCGCGCAGGGGACGCGTGTCGGAAGGTGTCGCGACTGCAGCGGCCGCGGTGTCCTGGGCGCGGGGCAGAGCACGAGAGTTGGCGAACACGGCCGTCGCTGCCGCGAATGCGAGCAGCGTCGCGAACGATACGAGCCTGGTCATCTTCATCGACACGTCGTGGCCCACAGGGCAGGAACGGGGGGACGAAACGTCAGGCTGCTAGCCTGTCAGCGCGGCGGCATCATCGCAAGTGTCGCCCGCGGATCCATCCACTCCGCCACACGGTTGAGCGTTGGCGGGAGCATCACGGGGCCGACGCGATCTCGGATGCGAGCGCTGAAGCTTCCGTGGCGACCCGCCAAAGCGATCGATGCGATCCGGAACGCCGCTTCGCGCTGCCTTGCGTCGATGCCCGGCAAAGACAACATCTCCTCGAGTGGCTTCCACAGGCGCGGTGTGCCCAAGAAGCTCTGACCCAGCAGGACTTGCGCATCGAGTTCGGACCCCGAGGCCGGTTCGAGCGCCGCCGAATCGAGGTGCGAAGCCGCGATCGCCAGCCCCCGCGCGTAGTCGGTTTGGGCGTAGGTGAAGAACATCGAGCGGATGGTGCCACTGCTCTCACGATCGCCGAGTCGTGCGAGCGCGATGACGTGTGCGGTGCGCACGAGCGGGTTCTGGGTGTTGGACTCCGTCAGCCCGGCACGGAGTGCGAGGATCGGGAAGCGCGGCGTCTCGTCCGGCACCGGTGGGAACGACTCCGGGGAGATACGACGGGCCAGTTCGGCGGCGGCGAGCGCCCAAGCCGCGTGCGCTTCGGCGTTGCGACTGCGTGCTTGCCAACGACGAAGGCGCGCTTCGTCGGCTTTCTGGCCATACATCCCGATGACGAGGAACGCGGCGTCGAGGCTCTTCGGACGGCGCGTGTCGAGGTCGACGATGCGTCGAGCTCTCGAGAGTGCCTTGCGTTCGTCGTACTTCGCGAGCGCGAGCAGCGAGAGGCTCGCGACCGACGGATTGCGATCGCCGGTTCGCCGTTCGAGGTCACGCGAGATCTTGTCCCGAAGCCTCTCGTCGAGGTTCTCGGTGCTGTGCTCGAGCAAGCCGAGGCAAACCAAGCGTCGCATCGAATCGTCGTCGTCGCGCATCAGACCATTGCGCACGAGCATCCACTCCTGTGCGCCCACGAAGCGGTGCGACATCGCCGCGACCGCGATGCGTTCGACGAGCGTGTCGTTCAATGCACGGCCTTGAGCGCCCGGGAGGCAGTCCGTTCGCAGGTTGAGGACTTGCTCGAAGACCGAACGGCCCTCATCGACGGGGATGCCGATGAGGCATGCGGCGAGTTCTTCGGAATGGCGTTCTCGGCTGCGACGCAGGATCTCGAGCGCGTGCACCTTGAGCACACCACTCGAAGCGCTCGCGTCCCCCGACAGCCCGAGCGCGATCGCGAGGATCGCGCGTTCGGTATCGTTGTTCGACGGGTCGCTCGTTCCACGAAGACTCGCGTCGAGCCGGCGTGCGAGTTCGTTGTAGCCGGGTGCGGTTCCGAGCAGGCCCAGTGCGACCGTCGCGCGATGGCGGATTTCCGGGTTCGGGTCGACGCTCGCTTCGGCGAGCACGCCGTAGTCTTCGGCATTCTGTGCGAGTCCGAGCAGCAGGAGTGCGGCTCCGCGCTCTCCGATGTCCTCGCTCTTGGCTCCGCGTCGTGCCGCCGCGAGGACTCCTTCGGTCGCAACGGGCTTTGGCGTGGCGCCGAGGCCGGCCGATGCCCGATCGAGGGCATAGTCGATCGCTCGCGCCTGACTCGCTGCCTGCTCGCTGATGAGGGTGCTGCCGATCAGGGCCGAGATCACGAGCGGGATCGCTCGCCCCAGCCTGCGAGCCGTCGCGATGGAAGTCTGCGATCTGTCTCGGATTGGTCTCATCATCATCACGAGTGCTCGCTGGCGTGCGGGCAACGGGGTCAATCTTGACTCGGAACGCCCTGTGTAGGGGACAGCAACCGCATTTTTCGAGGTGTCCAGTCCGTTGGGAGGGCCCCTAGGGGTCCCGACGGCTCGAACGTGCGTCTACTTCCGTTCCTTTCGGCAAGAAGCGCAGCAAAGATCGTGCTCGAAGGGCTTCCTTCCTTGGATTGTCTTCAGGATCCCGTCTCGTCGGGAGGCCTGGTATCGTCCCCGGGCATGAGGAGTCTCAGGGTCGCTGCGCTCGGGCTCGGCGTCGCTGGGTTCGGGTCATCCGCAGTCGCGGCAGGGTCGGGAACCGGGCCGGGCGCGCTCGCTTCGGTCGCTGCACGTGCCGGTGCCCCACAAGAAGCCGTTTCGGATCGCGACGTCCTGCGTGGCGTCGTCCGGGATCGCGACGGGCACGCGGTCGTCGGTGCGGATGTCGAAGCTTGGCTGCGACCCCAGGATCACTTCCATCCGCTCGGTTCCCCCGTCGCCTTCGGGGGAGGCAATGGCATGCTCGACCACCTGTGGGCGACGACAGACGATCGTGGCGGGTTTCGCCTCGAGGTCTTGCGCGGTCATTGCTATAGCGTGGCTGCGTCGTGGCGGGGCGAGACGGGCAAGCGTTCGGTCACCCGCGTGTACGACGCGGCGACAGCCGGCGAGCGTTTGCGCCTCGTCGAAGTCGATCCACCGCCCTCTGTGCGCTTGCGTGTCGAGTCGATTCCGATCGCGTTTCGTCACGAGCCGATGCGCTTGACGGTGTATTTGGACGGGCAGAACCCACTGCCGGTCTTCGACACCGAACTCGATCTCGAAGCCCACGTCGGAACAGACATGACCGCGGAGATGCCGTACGACACGGAGATCGGGGCGTTCGTCGCCGTCTTGTCTCACGCGCGTGGCGTGTTGCAGACGGGGGCCGCGAGTCTGCGCGCCAGCTCACCGTACGTGCGCCAGCGACGGGTCTCGACGGTCGAAACGAACGTTCATGTCGTGGACGCCGACGGGAGCCCGCTCGATGGCGTCACGCTCGAGACGTTCGGTGTGCGGAACGCGGGTGCATGGTTCGCGGGGAAGACCGACGGGCATGGACGTGCGTCCCTCGTGTTTCCCGTCAGTTCCGATTCGAGTTGGCTCTTGAGAGCACGGAAGCCGGGGTTCGTCGAAGCGGCCTTCTATCGCATCGATCGCGCGTACTATGGTTCCGAGCAAGTTGCTGGCACCCTTCCAAGCGTGATCGAGCTGAAACTCCGACCCGCGCGCGGGCCTTTTCAATTGCGCGGCTTCGACGGAAAGCCTGTCGTCGGCGCGTCCGTCGTCTTCGCGCGTCGACCGCAAGGGCACGCTGCCAATCGCGCGCTCTTCCATGGTTCGATCGTCGATCTTGCGACGAGTGACGTCAGCGGATCGCTAGGGCTCGAGCATCTAGGCACGCAGTTTCAACTGGATCCCCTGCGCATTCTGTTGCCGCCCGCGGCGATGTCTCCGCTCGAAGCGAGTCTCGGTGGGTATCCGATGCCGGGTGCCGATCTCTTGATGACTGCGCCAGAAGATCGAATCGTCGACCTGTCGCGATTGCACTTACTGAAGCTGCACGTCGCGTTGCCAGACGGGCGGCCCGCGCGTGGCGCCGAGTGTCACCGCCAGAGCGACCTCGACAAGACACCTGGTGTCCTCAGTCTCGCGAACGTGGCTTCCGTTGCGAGCGTCAATCGGACCGACCGACGTGGACGCGTCGCCGTTCTGTCGAACGCACGAGACTCGTATTACGTCATCCAACGCGGCGAGGGTTGGGCCGCGACGCCGACGTATACCGAAATCATCGAGACGTCCCAACGCGGCGAGCCGTTCGACGTCCGACTCGAGGCGTTCGCGCGCCGCGCGTTTCGGATCCTCGATACCAGCGGAAAGCCGGTGGCCGGTGTTCGGGCGAGGATCGTCGGGACGACGGTCCGCGCAGTCATGGGAAACGATCGCCGTTTTGCAAACTCGGTCAACCGACAGGGCCTCGCTGGAACGACGGACGACCAAGGAATGATGTCGCTTTGGTGGATCGATGATCCCTCCGTCGAATACCAACTCGAGTTCGCGCTAGGTCGGCGACGTGTGCGCAGGAAGCTCGAGCACGTTCAACCGGGCAAGTCGTCGGCAATCGAAGTCGTGGACATCGAGCTTCGATAGCGAAGAGCGCGTCTCTTGAAACCAATGATGCGCCGCCTCGAGGCCATGTTCGTCTGGTACGGCTTGACGATCGCCGTGCTGATCCTGCTCTTCGGCCAAGCACTCGAAGCGCGTTGGGCGTGGCTCGTCGCGCACGTCGCGATCATCGTTCCCGCGACGATGCTCTCGCGTTGGGGGCGTCTCGGTCCTCGACTCGTAGCAGCATGTGTCTTGACGCCAGCGGCGTTTTCGACGTTGGGGTTGATTCTTCCCGACCTCGTGCCGGAGCCCGTGCATTGGGACGTTTCACGCTTCGATACTCAACTCGGTGGGGCATGGGTGCGAGAGTTGTTTTCGCAACCATGGATGGTCACGGTCGAGATCTCGCAGCTCGCGTATGCGACGTTCTACTTCTTGCCGATCGGACTCGGGATCGCCCTCCTCTTGCAGGGGCGCAAGGGGGCCGCGCTCCAGGTCGCCGAAGTCGCCGTGGGCGGCTTGTTGCTCAGCTACCTCGGCTATCTTGTGCTGCCCACGCTGCCCCCGTATCGATTCCTCGCGTACGAACATCCATTGGTCGGTGGGCCGACCTTCGATTGGGTGCACCGCTTGCTCTTCGATCTCGAGGCCTTGCGCGAGGACTGCATGCCGTCGGGGCACACGATGGTGACGATCTTGGTCCTCATGTGTGCGTGGCGCTTCGACAAGCGGCAGTGGATCTGGTTGATGCCGCTCGCGGTCCCGCTCGTGGTCGCCACGGTCGCTCTGCGTTACCACTGGTGGGCGGATCTCGTTGCGGCGGTTCCGTTCGCTCTTCTCGCGCGCTCGTTGTTCTGGCGCGAGGTCGTCGAAGAGCGCGGCGGCGCCGAAAGACGTAGGGCCTCAAAAATCGTTCCGTCCCGTTGAAAACGGCCCAGAACTGACCCACTAGCCGCGACCTTTCTCATCCGATCGTGGTCGAACTCTCCGCGCAGAAGCCGTGGCAGCATTACGCTCGCCTCCTCCGTCCCGAAGCCGCCGACCTCCGCACGATCGTCGTGTACGGTGTCGCGTCGGCTTTGCTGACGCTCGCCGTCCCGCTGACCGTCGATGCGCTGATCAGCAACATCACGTTCGGTACCCTCCTGACGCCTCTCGTGGTGTTGGTCTGGGTGTTGCTCGGCTGCCTTGTCTTGCACAACTCGTTGCGTGCACTGCAGGCCTACATCGCCGAGATCGTCGAACGCCGGATCTTCACTCGCATCGTCGGTGACCTCGCGTGGCGACTGCCACGCGTCGACATCCGTGCATTCGATCGACGTTACGGCCCCGAACTCGTCAACCGCTTCTTCGACACGGTGACGGTCCAGAAGAGCAGCACGAAGCTCGTTCTCGATGCGACGAACTTCGTGCTCACGACCGGCGTCGGAATGGTCGTCCTGGCCTTCTACCACCCGCTGCTGCTCGGGTTCTCGATCGCACTGTTGATCGCGCTGATCTTCGTGGTGTTCGTGATGGGATTCGGGGGTGTGCGAACCGCTGTCGAAGAGTCGTCCGCCAAGTACGAGGTCGCGGCGTGGCTCCAGGAGCTGGCGCGACACACGACGGCGTTCTGCACGCAGGGTGGAGCGACGTTCGCGATCGAGCGTGCAGACCGCCTCGCAGGCGAATACGTCGCTGCTCGGAAACGTCACTTCCGCATCTTGTTCCGGCAGATCCTAGGGTCGTTCGTTCTGCAAGTCATCGCGAGTACCGCGATGCTGGGATTCGGTGGCTTCTTGGTGATCGATCAACAGTTGACTCCGGGTCAACTCGTCGCGAGCGAGCTGATCGTCACGGCGGTAGTCGCCAACGTGACCAAGCTCGGCGGAGTGCTCCAGAGCTGGTACGACGTCTGTGCATCGAGTGCCAAGCTCGGCTCGCTCATCGATCTGCCGCTCGAACGTCAGGGGGGGGAGGAGCTTCCGAGTGCGACACAAGAGCTCGGCATGAAGATCGAGATTGCAGGCGTGTCGTGTGGCATCGTCGACGAAGACGGTGAAGACCGTCCGCTGACATTGACCATCGAAGCAGGTGAGCGAGTATCGCTGTCGGGCTCGCCAGGCGGACGCGCGAGTTTGTTGCTCGACATCCTCACCGGTCTCCGCGAAGCGCCGTGCGGATACGTGATGCTCGACGGGTACGACGTGCGACAGCTACGTCTCGAAGACGTTCGAGACGGAATCGCGCTCGTTCACGGAACCGAGATCGTCGAAGGAAGCGTGATCGACAACATTCGATTCGGTAGGGCGAACGTCGACATCGAATCGGTGCGACGCGCTCTCGTCGACGTGCGGCTGTGGGACGAAATCATGGCGCTGCCGAACGGGATCGACACGGAACTCACCGCTCGATTCGCACCTCTCACGGCTTCACAGGCGAGTCGATTGATGCTCGCACGCGCGATCGTCGGCAGCCCCCGGCTCCTGTTGTTGGATGGGGCTCTCGATCGTTTGTCTCCGATCGTGCGATCGCACGTCCTCGAGACTCTGTTGTCGCAGGACCGACGTTGGACGCTGCTCGTCGTGACGGCGCATCCGGACGTTCTCGCTGCTTGCAATCGCACGATCGAGGTCGAAGACGGGGACGATCATGAATGACCCAGAGCACATGGTTCGCGAGTATCCCGCGCACGAGATGGGGGCACTCGGGAGTGCGGGGAAACGCACGATCACGCGTGGATTCGGCAGGTTGATGCTGCTCGCACTCGTGCTCGCGCCCTTCGCGCTCGCGTTTGCACCGTGGCAGCAGAACCTGCCTGGGACAGGGCGAGTCATCGAATACGACCCGATCCATCGTCCCTTGCCGATTCAGGCCCGTACCGATGGCTTGCTCGCTCGATGGCACGTTCGCGAAGGTCAGCAAGTCGCTCTCGGCGATCCGATCGTCGACCTCACCGACAATGATCCGGACGTGATCGAACGATTGACGCGTCAGCTCGAAGCCGCATCCGACAAGCGAGCTGCGGCAGAGCGCAAACGCGATCAGTACGCGAAGCAGGTCGAGACCGCTGAGCAAGCGCGCCAAGCCGCGATTCGTCTCGCCGACGACGACATCGCTGCTGCCGAGCAATCGCTCGTCGTCGCGAAGCAAGCCGTGCGGGTCGCGCGAGAGAAACTCGACCTCGCGAACACTGCGGAGACGATGTGGGAAGGGCTGGTCGCCGAGAAGATCGGCGCAGGATTCGAGCTTCAAAAAGCGAAGCAGGAACGAGCCGTCGCGGATGCGGATCTCGAGGCGAAGATCGCTGGAGTCTCGGGTGCGGAAGCTGCGCTTCGCGCCAAGCGCAGCGCTCGCGATCGCGTCGAGCAAGCCGAACTCGTCAAGGTCCAGGACGCACGTGCCAAGCTCGAAGCTGCAGAAGGCGATATCGCGAGCGCGAACTCCACTGTCCTCGACTACGAGCGGAGTCTCGCGCGGCAGCGACAACAACGGATCACGGCCCCGACGGACGGATATGTGCAAAACCTGAACGCCAACGGGCAGGGCGGTGTGTTCGTCAAACAAGGTACGACTCTCGCGACGATCGTGCCCGCGACGCGTCAGCTCGCCGTCGAGCTGTTCGTGGACGGCAACGACGTGACGTTCATCGACGTCGGACGCCACGTTCGACTGCAGTTCGAAGGCTGGCCGGCGATCCAATGGGTCGGATGGCCTTCCGCAGCCGTAGGGACCTTTGGCGGCAAGGTCGCCTTCGTCGACCGATTCGACGACGGCACGGGGCGGTTTCGGGTCATGGTGACTCGTGACGAACGCCCGTTCAGCAAGCCGGAGGGTGCGTTCGTCGAGTGGTTGCGACGGACGTTCACGATCGACAACGTCCACGCACCCGAGAACCCTCACGCGTGGCCCAAAGATCCGTACTTGCGTCAAGGTGTGCGCGTGAAGGGGTGGATCGTGCTGGATCGCGTGTCGCTCGGATTCGAGATCTGGCGTCAGCTCAATGGCTTCCCGCCGACCGTCGAGCGACCGAAGAACGCGAAGCCCTCCGGTGGCAAATGAAGCGGTTCAAGACAACGGCTGCGCTGTTCTCGGTTTGCGTTGGGCTCGCGTGCACACCTGGGCGCTACGTCCCGTCCCACTACGAGGTCGACCTTCGTGTGCCAAAGGCCTTGCATTCGATCGCGAAGGACGGCGGCCTTCTGGCGACGACCTCGGTGGCGGAGACCGATGTCGAGCGCTCCAGGCAACACGTCGACGATGGGACGAGCCCGCTCACGGTCGATCAAGTCGTCCGATCGGTCACGTCCCGCTATCCGCCGATGCTCAGTGCTCTACTGGAGAACGACTTGGCGTCGGGTCGACTCACAGAAGCGCTCGGTGGGTTCGACACGAAGGTGAGCGCGAAGGTCGTCGATCGACTGCGTGGCTACTACGAGGCCACGACGGCAGAAGGCCTCGTCGAAGCGCCGCTTGCAACGGGCGACGACATCTATGGAGGGTACCGCGTCAGCGATGGATACCTCCCCGACTACTACGACGGTAGAACGCAGTCCGGTGGGGAGTTCGTCTTGGGAGTTCGAGTGCCGCTGCTGCGCGGTCGCTCGACCGACGCCAGGCGTGCTGCCGTGCGCAAGGCGCAGATCGGCGTCGAGTTTGCGGAGCCCGAGATCGCGCGCGCGCGCCTCGACTACGTGCGCGCCGCGAGCCTCGCGTACTACAAATGGCACGCTGCCGGGCAGAAGCTCGGCGTCGCGCGCGAACTCCTGCGACTGGCCGAAGCTCGCAAGAGTGGATTGGAGCGCGCGGTCGAACGCCAGTTCAAAGCTCCGATCGACGTGACCGACAACGAGCGGCTCATCACGCAGCGCAGGATCTATGTCACACGAGCCGAGCGCGCGTTCCAGTCCGCGGCACTCGGTTTGTCGCTCTACTACCGAGGTGACGATGACCGACCGGTCGTCGTCGGTGAAGGTCGACTTCCAGAGTCGAGCGGCCCATTGCGTCGAGTGACAGACTCGGTCGAAGACGCGCTCGAAACCGCGAAGAGGCAGCGCCCCGACTTCGTGCGGATCCGGCTCCTGATCGAAGACGCGGAGACCGATCGCGCGCTCGCGACGAACGATCGGCTTCCGAACCTCGACCTGATCGTCGAGGGCACGAGGTCCATCGGTGACGGGCCCTATTCGGATCGTCGTGATCACGGACTGTTCGTTGGCGGCAAGCTCTCGTTTCCCGTGCAGCGTCGTCGTGCAACGGGCAAGCTCGCGATCGCCGAAGCCAAGCTCGCGAAGCTGGCGCTCGAACAGCGCTTCCTCGAAGAACGCGTCACCAACGAGATGCTCGATATACGCTCTGCACTCGAGAATGCGGCGGAGCAGTTGACCGCGACGGAGCGGAACTTCGAACTCGCGAAGCAACTCGTCGACGCTGAGGTTCGATCGTTCGAACTGGGGCGCAGCGACTTGCTTCGCGTGCAGCTGCGCGAAGCACAGTTGGCCGACGCGCGCGTTCTGTCCATCGATGCGCGTCTCGCTTACGAGAGTGCACTCGCCGACTACGACGCGATGCTCGGAAATAATCCCTGATCGATCCGGGTTGCGGCAAGCGCCCCGAGAGCGTGACGGCCACACGAAGTCGTCGCCCGCTATGGTTCCTGGATGCCCTACTTTCTTCGACGCGTTCGCGTCGCCGCGCTACTGGCGCTCGCGGGTGCTGCGTGCCCGTGCAATGGCGTCTCTCAATCCTGGTTGCCGTCCTCGGTGTATCCACCGTGGGCGACGACGCCTGCTCGCACGATTTCGCTCGACTACGATTCGACCAAGAGCGACACCGAGAATGGCGCGAGGCTAGCCGCCGCGATCCGTGCTCTCGTGCCGGGTGATGGACTCGAGGTCGGATCGGGTCGATGGTCGATCGTCTCGAAGATCGACGTCACGCTCCAGGGCACCGAGGAGAAGCCGATTTGGATCTTCGGGAAGAATCCGGCGGACCGACCGATCATCACTCGCCCGGACGCGAGACAGAACTGTTTCAACGTCGGTGAAGCATCGCAGGCGCGCTATCTCGTGTTGAAGGACCTGGAGATCACCGGTGGTTCGTACCTCCTCAACATGGTGCATTGCGACCACATGTGGGTGCACCGTTGCTACATCCACGACGGTGAAGGTGTCGGTATCTCGACGCAACGGGATTGTTCCTACATCTACATCACGAACAACACCGTCAAGAACCCTGGGCCGGGGACTCTCGGCGAAGCGATGTACATCGGGAGCAGCACCGCCAGCTACATCACGTCGTGGTCCGTCATCGCCTACAACCACGTCTACGACACGCTCTCTGCAACGAATGGCGACGGGATCGAACTGAAACAGAAGTGCCACCACAACTGGGTGATCGGCAACATCGTTCATGACACCAACTACCCTTGCATCCTCGTGTACGGGACGGATGGCAATGGGATCAACGTCGTCGAGCGCAACATCTGTTGGAACTCTCAGAACGAGGTTCTGCAGGTTCAGGGTGAGGCGATCGTTCGGAACAACATCTGCATCAATGGCGGCACGACGACGTTTTCGAGTAGCGATCACTTCGCGCAGACGACGGACATTCAGGTCACGAACAACACCTTCATCAATACGGGTGACGCTGCGCTTCTCGGTCAGTGGTCGGGTAAGCCCGGCATGGTCTTCGCCAACAACGCCTGCTACAGCAAGCAAGGGCGCGCGTTGCGCTTCGGCCAGATCACGACCGGGGTGACGGTCGTCGGGAATGTCGTCTACGGTCAGACCTCCAACATCCCGGTCGGGTCCGATCTGCGATTCGGGAACGGATTGGAGGACTTCTTCGATGTCACGTGGGACGCGAGCGCAAAAGATGTCCGTCCCGCGGTCGCGAGCCCGATGGACGGACGCGGTGTGCTCCGCTACGCGACTTCACGCGATGCCAATGGATCGCTTCGCAAGTTGCCGCTCGACATCGGCGCGATGGAGAGCCAGGACAGCTTCGGTAGCGACATCGCGTCGATCACGGCTGCAGCGGGAGGCACGCAGACGTTGACGATCGATGCAGGCACGAGTCAGGCAGGACGGATCTACCTCGTCCTCGGCAGCACGAGTGGCCTGACGCCGGGGTTCGATCTCGCGGGGTACACGGTCCCGCTGACGGTCGATGCGTGGTTCGGCTTCACGCTCGCGAATGCCAATCGGGCGTATCTCGGCAAGACTCTCGGGTTCTTGGATTCGAATGGTCGAGGCGTCGCAACGGTGAGTTTGCCGCCACTTTCGCAGTCGATGGTCGGCACGGTGTTCGCGCACACGGTGATTGTCATGGATGGCGTGAATTTCAACTACGTGACGAACGCCGTGACTCTTGCCGTGCTGTAACAGCGCGTCGAATGGCCATGCTATCCTGGCAGAATGCTCATCCACCCAAAGCAGGTTCTCTTTTCCACCGCCTTCTCGATGTTCGTGGCTACATGCGCCGCGAGCGGTGTAGCCCAGTCCTGGCTCCCAGCATCGGTCTACCCATCATGGGCGGGCGGGTCGCCATCGCGAACGATCACGATCGATATTGACCTGACGAAGACCAATATCGAGAACGGCGCGAGGCTCAAGGCCGCGATCGATGCGCTCGTACCCGGCGATGCGTTGTTGATCGGGCCGGGTCGTTGGTTGTTTTCCTCGAAGATAGATGTCACCGTGCAAGGGACTGCGGCGAAGCCGATCTGGATCGGCAGCAAATACCCGTTGGTGCGGCCGTTGATCACTCATGTGGATGCGAAGAAGAACGTCTTCAACATCGGTGAAGCCTCACCGGCGCGGTATCTCGTCTTGAGGAATCTCGAGATCACCGGCGGATCGAATCTCATCAGCTTGGCTGATTGCGATCATGTTTGGATTCATGCGTGTTCCCTTCACGATGGTGCCGGCGCAGGTATCTCCACACAGCGCGACTGTTCTCACATCCACATCACGGACAACGTCGTAACGAACTCCGGGCCTAGTACCTCTCGAGCCGTGATGTACTTCGGGAGCAGCACTGCGGCTCACGCCATTTCATGGTCCATCATCGCGTACAACCAGGTCTTCACCGCGAGTTCAGTCTCGATGGGTGCTGGCATCGAGCTCGAGCAAGGCTGCCATCACAACTGGATGATTGGCAACATCGCATTCGAGACGAACGATGCTTGCATCCGCGTGGATGGCACCAACGGGAACGGGATCAACGTGATCGAGCGCAACACATGTTGGAATTCGCGGGCCGTGATCATGCAAGTTCAAGGCGAAGCGGTTGTTCGCAACAATGTCTGCATGAATGGCGTCGTAGCATTCTCGAGCGGTGACCAGGCGGCGTCGGCGACGAACATCCAAGTCACGAACAACACATTCATCAACAGCGGGGATGCCGTACGCCTCGGGCAATGGTCGGGTAAGCCCAATATGGTCTTTGCCAACAACGCGTGCTACAGCGAGCGCGGGAACGCCTTGCGTTTCAGCGAGACGACGACCGGAGTCGTCGTCGTCGCGAATGTCGTCTATGGAAATACCGTGAATATCCCTGTCGGTGCGGAGCTGATGCCCGGCAACGGCTTGCAAGACTTCCAGAATGTTCGATGGGACGGAATCTTGCGGAACGTGCTACCAACGGTCGCGGGGCCGTTGGACGGTCGAGGTGAAGTGCTTTACTCGACACCACGAGACGCAGTTGGGTATCAGCGCAAGCTTCCGCTCGACATCGGGGCCTTGGAGAGCCAGGCGAGTCTGATCAGTGATGTCACTGAAATCCCGGCGATGACCGGGGGAGAACAGCGACTCACGATTCACGCTGGTCCGAGCCACGGCGGTCGAATCTATCTCGTTGTCGGCACCATGACTGGATTGCTCCCTGGGTTCGATCTAGGGGGCTACACCGTTCCCCTGGTTCCCGACGCATGGTTCGCGTTCACGCTGACGAATGCCAATCGGGAATACCTGGGCGAGACCCTGGGGTTCTTGGATCAAAGTGGTCGTGCAGACTTGACTCTGTTCATGCCACCCATGTCGACGTCGATGATCGGCACGGTGTTCGCCCACGTTGCGCTCATCATGGACGGAGTGAACGTCAGGTACGTGACCAACGCCGCGCTCCTGGGTGTGAAGTAGCCCATCGGCGGGCCGAGAGTTCCCGCGTTTTCGTGAGCCACCGGGACATCGAAATCACGCACTCGGCGCGTGCCCGACCATTCAACACGCTGCTATGGTCTGCAGCTCTCACGCGGAAACTCTCGATCCAATGAACATGTCACGACTGTCCAAGGCGCTCGCCTTCGCTTGTATCCATCTGTTCCTCGGTGCCTCCATGAGCGCCTCTCCGCTCTCGACTGCTCGAGGGCAAGAAACGGCAGAGGATGGTTCTCGGGCCGACGAAGCACCGGAGCAGGATGCTGCCGGCAAGAACGCAGAGCCTGTCGCGCTCGATATCACGATCGAGACCGGCAAGGTCAAAGTCAGGGACCATGCCACGATCGATCTACCCGACGGGTGGGGGTACCTCCAAACGAAGGATGCACGGTTCGTCGTCGAGAAGGTTTGGGGCAACCCGCCGGACGCGGGTGTCTTGGGACTCGTGATCCCGTCGATGTCCAAGGATCCCCGTGAATGGGCCTACGGCATCATCACGAGCTTCGAGGACGAGGGCTACGTCAAGGACGATGACGCCAAGGACACCGACTACGACGCGTTGCTCGCGGACATGCAGGAGGGCATGAAAGAATCGAACAAGCAACGCAAGAAGGCCGGCTACGGAACCGTAGACCTCGTCGGCTGGGCCGAACGGCCGCACTACGACAGCGCGCAGAAGAAGCTCTATTGGGCCAAGACGCTCCGCTTCGACGATGAGCCTTCGACGGTGCTCAACTACGACGTACGCATTCTCGGACGCCACGGCTATCTCGTGTTGCAGGCCGTTGCGCAGAGCGATCAACTCACGGAAGTCGCCGAGGGCAGCAAGGCCGTTCTCGCGCGCACGGAATTCGTCGACGGCAAGCGATACGAGGATTTCGATTCGTCGATCGACAAGGTCGCGGCGTACGGCATCGGCGGCTTGATCGCTGGCAAAGTGCTGCTCAAAGCAGGAATCCTGAAAGTCCTGCTCAAGCCGCTGCTCATCGTCGGCGCTGTCGTCGTCGCTGCGGCTGCGAAACTGTTCGGCAAGAAGAAGGCCGTCGAGCCGACCACCGAAGGTTGATGCCATGAGCGAACTTCCACGATTCGCGGACATGACGTTCGAGGTCCCGACAAGGGATGGCGCCCGCGCGGCCTTCGATGCGATGCACGCCGAGCTCGACGCTGCGGAGACATTCGAACAACGCGTGGCTGCCATCGAGGCGTGGAGCGAGTCGCGCAACGCGCGGCAGACGTGGGTTTCGCTCGTGGATCTGCACTTCAGTCAAGACACCGAGAATCGCGACTACAAGGCCGCGCTCGAATACAAGGACGAGCTCGAACCTGCGCTGACGGACCTCGATGTCGCGATGAAGCGAAAGCTACTCGCGCATCCGGACCGCGTGGCGTTGGAGGCGCACTTCGGCGCGACGGCCTTCGCGCTTTGGGAGGCGGACGCGAAGAGCTTCGCGCCCGAGATCGAGCCGGACTTGGTCCGCGAGGCGAAGCTCGTCGCCGAATACACCGAGCTCTTGGCCTCGGCTCGCATTCCGTTCGCTGGAGACGAGTACACGCTCTCCACGATCACGCCGCACCTCGTGAGTTCGGATCGCGAAACGCGTCGCGCCGCGGATCGCGCGCGCTGGGCGTGGTTCGCGAGCGAGCGCGAGCGGCTCGACCGCATCTTCGAAGACCTGGTCCGCTTGCGTCATTCGATGGCGAGCAAGCTCGGCTACGCCGACTTCGTCGAGCTCGGTTACTTGCGGATGCAGCGCGTCGACTACGATCGCGAGGATGTCGATCGGCTACGCGCGTCGATTCGCGATGAGATCGTTCCTCTCTGTCAGCAGCTCGTGGAACGTCAGGAGGCGGACCTCGGCCTCACGCCTGGAGCGCTGCGAAGCTGGGACGAGCCGGTGTTCGATCCGCTCGGAAACCCGAAGCCACTCGGCGATCACGATTGGATGATCGAGAGAGCCGATGAGATGTTTCGTGAGATGGGGCACGGGTTGGATGCGTTCTTCAGGCTCATGCTCGAGCACGATTTGCTCGACTTGAAGGCTCGCGTTCGCAAAGCGCCAGGCGGATTCTGCACCGGCCTGCCGACGTATGGCGTCCCGTTCGTCTTCGCGAACTTCAACGGGACCAAGGGGGACGTCGAAGTCTTCACGCACGAGATGGGACACGCGTTCCAGGGGTATTGCTCGCGCGACCAGATCCTGCCCGACTACCACTGGCCGACGTACGAGAGCTGCGAGATCCACTCGATGAGTCTCGAGTTCTTGACCTGGCCATGGATGGAGAAGTTCTTCGGCGACGACGCCGATCGATTCCGGCGGATTCACCTGACTCAGTCCGTGCTGTTCCTCGCCTATGGAACGGCCATCGACCACTTCCAGCACCTCGTCTACGAGAAGCCGACGTGCTCGCCGGCCGAGCGGCACCGGATGTGGCAGGAGATGGAGCGTGCGTACCTGCCGTGGCGCGACTACGAGGACACGCCGCACGTGTCGGAAGGCGCGTTCTGGCAGCGGCAGATGCACATCTACCAGATGCCGTTCTACTACATCGACTACGTGCTCGCGCAGATCTGCGCACTGCAGTTCTGGGACGCGGCCGAGGCGGACCGGGAAGCCGCGATGCGGCGCTATGTCGCTCTCTGCGAGCGCGGCGGCGAAGCGTCGTTTCAGGCTCTCGCGCGCGGCGCGGGCCTCGTGTCCCCGTTCGATCCGGGCTGCTTGTCGGACGTCGTCGCTCGTGCGCGCGACGTCCTGGGTTGATCCTCAGGCGTTGTCGAACTCTTCGGGGTCGATCCCGAGTTCCATCTCGTGCGCTTCGACGACGCGGTGCGGATCGTGGTCGTCGCTGGCCTTCTGGTTCAGGCGTTCGGCCTTGCGCTTGGCCTTCTCTTCGGCCTTCTCGCGCTTCTTCCGTTCGCGTAAGCGCTTCTGCACGCTAGGGTTAGCTTTCGCCATGAGTCCAGCTCCTTGTTGGGTCTCGCGGTTCGACCGGGGCGTATGTCCGACTGGTCCCCGGCCCTGAGGGCCAAAGATCATGCACCAAAGGTTGCAGAAGGACCAGGGCGGATCCCGGTTTCGGGCCGCGGCACACCGGGGATCAGCGCCTTCAGGTGCTCGAAAGCGCCTCACCGAGGACGCGCTGGACCAGCCGCGCATCCGAGGTGGCCTTGTGCCTGGCCATCCACTCTTTCATGAATCGACCGATGTCGCGCTTGTCCTGAATGCCGAGTTCGGCGAGGAGCGCCACGACCGCCGAACGCGTCGTCTCCTCGTCCATCTGCTGCGGTAAATATTCCGCGATCCAGGCCGCTTCGCGCGCCTCGTTCTCGGACATCTCGGTCCGGCCAGCGGCATTGGCAGCTTCGACGGCGTCGAGGCGCATCTTCTGAGCTTTGCGCAGAACCGTTTGTTCCTGCTCCTCGTCGAGACTGTCGAACCCGCCGCCTTCTCGGAAGTTCTTGAGATCGGCGAGCAGCATGCGCAACACGGTGAGCCGATCCTTCTCGCCAGCCTTGAGGGCCGTCTTCATGTCGGCCTGGATGCGCTCCTGGATCGTCATGCCTCAGTCCTCGGAACTCTCTGGGGCCGCGGGCGAGCCGGTGTCGGTGTCCGGTGCGGCGACCTCGTCCCCGTCATCTTCGTCTTCGCTCGGCACGCGGGCGCACGATGCGACTTCGTCGCCGTCGCTCAACTTGATGAAACGCACACCCTGCGTCGCGCGTCCGATCTCGGAGATGCCCGACACCGGCGAACGAACGACCATGCCGCCCGTGGTCGTGAGCATGACTTCGTCGTTGGTCTCGACGGCGAGCACGGCGACGACTGGTCCGTTCCGTTCGGAGGTCTTGATGTTGATGATCCCCGAACCGCCGCGGCCTTGCTGGCGATACTCTTCGAGCGCGGTGCGTTTGCCGTACCCGTTCTTGCACACCGTCAAGATCGACATGCCCTCGTCGGCGACGGCGAGCGAGACGACGACGTCCTTGCCCTTGAGGCGAATGCCGCGCACTCCGCGAGCGACGCGGCCCATGGGGCGTGCTTCCGTCTCGTCGAAGTGGATCGCCTGACCCGCGGCCGTGCCGAGGACGACGCTCTGGTGGTCGCGCAACAGGCGCACGCCGATGAGGCGATCGCCTTCGTCGAGTTGGACGGCTCGGATGCCGTTCTCACGCGGGCGCGAGTAGGCCGCGAGGACCGTCTTCTTGACGTAGCCCTGCTCGGTCGCGAACAGCAGATACCGATCGTCGAACACGTCGACACACAGGATCTCCTGGACGCGCTCGTCCTCGGCGAGCGGGATGATGTTGACGAGAGCGCGGCCGCGCGCGGCGCGGTTCATCTCGGGCAGCTGGTAGACCTTGCGCCAGTAGGCACGTCCCTGGTTCGTGAAGAAGAGCAGGTAGTCCTTCGTCGACGCGATGAAGAGGCGCTCGAGGAAGTCCTCGTCCTTGATGTCGCCGGCGATGATGCCCTTTCCGCCGCGTCCCTGGCTGCGGTAGTTCTCGAGTGCGACGCGCTTGATGTAGCCCTGGTGACTGACCGTCACGGCCATGCGCTCTTCTTCGATCAACGCTTCGATGTCGATCGAGCGTCCGATCTCTTCTTCGTCGATCGTCGTGCGGCGTGCGTCGCCGTACTGCGAGACCATCTCTTGGGTCTGCGTGCGGATCACGTCGTGGATGAGGCGGACGTCGGCGAGCATCGCCTCGTATCCACGGATCTCTTCGAGGAGTTCGTTGTACTCGGCTTCGAGCTTCTCGATCTCGAGGCTTGTCAGGCGCGCGAGGCGCATGTCGAGCACGTGGCGTGCTTGGATCTCGCTGAGTTCGAAGCGCGACATCAAGCGCTCGCGCGCGTCGTCGACGCTGCGGCTGCTCTTGATGATCTCGACGACCTCGTCGATGTTCGCGAGCGCGATGCGCAGGCCTTCGAGGATGTGCTTGCGCTCTTCGGCCTTGCGCAGCAAGTAGCGCGTGCGCCGCGTGATGACGTCGACGCGGTGGTCGCGATACGCCTCGAGCAGCTCCTTGAACGTCATCGTCTTCGGCTGACCACGGTCGAGCGCGAGGTTGATGATCGAGAACGTCGTCTGCAGCGGCGTGAACTTGAAGAGCTGGTTGAGCGTGACGGTCTCGTCATCGACGCTCTTCTTGAGCTCGACGACGAGGCGCATGCCGGTGCGCGCGTTGGTCTCGTTGTTGACGTCCGAGATCGTCTCGATCTTGCCGTTCTTGACGGCCTCGACGATCGACTCGACGATCGCGGCGACCGTGACCTGGTACGGGATCTCGGTGAAGACGAGCGAGCGACGCTTGGCCTTCTCTTCGATGTGATACTTGGCGCGCACCGTGATCAGGCCGCGGCCCGTGAGGTACGCCTGCGCGATCCCACTGCGGCCCATGATCGTGCCGCCGGTCGGGAAGTCCGGGCCCGGACAGAGTTGCAGCAGCTTCTCACCGCTGATGTCCGGTTCTTCGAGCAGCGCCTCGAGCGCGGCGCCGACTTCGCCGAGGTTGTGCGGTGGCAGACTCGTCGCCATGCCGACCGCGATCCCCGAGCTGCCGTTGCAGAGGAGGTTGGGGAAGCGACCCGGTAGCACGAGCGGCTCATCACGCGAGTCGTCGTAGTTGCGCGCGAAGTCGACCGTCTCCTTGTCGATGTCCTCGAGCATGTGCATCGAGGCTTGGGAGAGGCGGGCTTCGGTGTATCGCATCGCCGCGGGGTTGTCGGGGCGGTTGCTTCCGAAGTTGCCCTGCTTGTCGACGAGGACGTAGCGCGAGTTGAAGTCCTGGCCCATGCGCACGAGCGTCGGATAGACGACCGACTCGCCGTGCGGATGGTAGTTACCGGACGTGTCGCCGCAGATCTTGGCGCACTTACGGTGTTTGCTGCGCGGCCCGAGATTGAGGTCGTGCATCGCGACGAGGATGCGCCGCTGCGAAGGCTTGAGGCCGTCGCGCACGTCGGGGAGCGCTCGACTGTGGATGACGCTGAGGGCGTACGTCAGGTACGACTCCTTCATCTCCTTCTCGATGAGGAGGGGAGTCGGTTCGCGGACTTCGTCCGGCTTGTTCTCGTCGGTCATGCGGGCCCTTTCTCCTGGGTGGCGCCTCGATCCGTGGCACCTGCGGGCCGGTGGAGCCCTCCCCCTCGAAGCCTCGAATGCGATGGTCGCAGGAGGCGGTTTCGCGGGGAGCGATTATCGCGACTTTCGCGGCCCCGAACAACGGCGGAAGGGTGTGTTTTGCCGTCGCGCATGCACCGCGGTCCGGAGTTTTTTGCGTGACATGCACGCGAATTCGGGCCCCCGCAGCGGACCAATACCGCTGCGGCGGAAAGGAGACCCATGATTCAAGATAAGAACTGCCCTCCGCTCGTTGGGCATTTGCTCGCGCTCGCCCTCGCGGCGACGGTCGCATGCTCGAGTCTCGCTGCGCAGACCGTCACGTTCGACGTCACGGCACCGGCGTACGGAGCAAACCCTAATGACGACATGGACGACACACTCGCGATTCGCGCAGCCTTCCAGGCTGCGATCGCTTCGCCCGCGAACGATGTCGAGGTCATCCTGCCAAAAGGCACTTACGACCTCTGCGATCCCAACGTCTTTCAGCCGTACTCGCTCGGCCCGATCTGGGTCTCGGGGAGCAATCAGAACGCCGCTGCACGCGAGGGCATCCTCGACGCGACGAATCTGACCAAGAACCTCACGATCCGCGGTAACACAGGCGTTGCTCGCCTCGTGCTTCATGGGTTCGATCCGGCCGCCAAGTCCTGGGCCGAAGCGGGTCCCGCCACGGGCGTCGGCACGATCGGCCAGGGTGGCTATCCGCCATTCGTCTTCTTCGACGGCTGTACCGGCGACCTGACGCTTCGGGATCTCGAGATCACGATGCCCGAGGGCAATCGACCGTGGCTGCAGGGGCGGATCACGGCCCTGCACTATCCCGACCACGGCGCGTGGATCGATCTCGAGGTGCTCGATCCGAACATGGATCTACCGACAGCCGGTCCTGAACATCGCTGGAGCCACATGTGGGGCTTCCATGACCAGGGCATCAACACGCCCGGGGCGGTGCGTTCGACGATGTACGCTGCGATCGAGTACGGAAACGCTCAAGCAGAAGCAGACAACCTGCAGGCCAGAGTCAGTGTTTTGGCTCCGCGCGGGACCAGTGGCCAGATCGTTCGAGTGGCGTGTCCAGACGTGCCCTACTCGATGCAGTTCCCCGGCAGGCCGGACCAGCTCGTCGTCGGGCAGCTGCTGCTCGTTGGCTACTGCTTCCAGGAATCCTCCACGATGCACTTTCGCAACTGTGGAAACGTGCTCGTCGAAGACGTCTCGATCCGTGTCGCGCCCGCGCAGGCCATCATCGCGCGTCGCATCGACGGTGACTTCACGGCGAGGCGCGTGAACTTCCTCCCCGAGCCGGGCATGTGGGCCAGTGCGTCTCGGGACGCGAGTGGCACGTCGGGGGTCCGCGGCAACGTGACGTTCGAGGATTGCGAAGTCGAACGCATTGGCGACGACTTCGTCAACGTCTTCGACAACTACTTCGAGTTCGACTCTGCACTGCGGTGTACGGACGGAACGTGGTGGTCCAAGATCGAAATCGGTGACGTGATCGAGGTGCGATCTCAAGACAACCTGACGTTGATCGGAACGGGGACCGCGTCGGCACCCGTGCGCACGATCAACGACGTGCTGCAGCTCAGCGGATCGCCGGATTGGATGACGTTGATCACGCCGACGACGCGTGTCTTCAACCGAAGCGCCTTCCCGCAAACGACGAAGATCACCGGGAACCACCTGCGCTACGGCAGATCCTTCGGGATTCGGATCTCGGTTCCCAATGCAACGATCTCGGACAACGTCATCGAGTACCAGAGCAACGCGGGGATGATGATTCACAATCCCACGATCGACTTGATCAACCCCGGTCCATTTGGCAGCAACGACAACATCGGAGAGTCTCCGCACAACGCGATCGTGCGTCGGAACGTGTTCCGCAACTGTTGCACCGAGATTTCGCAGTTCGCCGTGCTTGCTGACCTCGTCGTGCACGCTGCTTACCCCGGTACGTTCATGGGGAATCCGACCAACATCGGACAGGCCTACTCGTCGCCGACACCGGTCATCCAGGGCGTCACGATCGAGGACAATGAGTTCACGGGCTCACGCTTCGCGGCAATGGAGATCAACAGCATCGCTGCTCCCGGAGCGACCATTCGCGGGAATCGTATTCACGACGTGAGCTTCGACCGCGCGGGTGCACCCAATGACGCTTATTGGGACCAAGCCAACTTCGCGATTCACGTCGAGAGCACGGCCTCGGGGATCATCGAGAACAACTCGGTGACGGGGCGCTTCACAAGCCTCGTCGGATTGGCAAACGCCAACAACGTGACTGTCGGCAGCAACAACGGTATGGCGATCCAGCGCGTTTCGGATGCCTGTTCTGGGACTCCGGTCGACATCGATATCCGCCCTGTCCGCAATCCCGTGGTCACGGGTACGTCGGAGCCGCTTCTCGCGGTGACCGGTCTCGACCCCGCGCTGCAGGCGATCGTGATCATCGCAGCGCCGAACTCCAAAGCGAGCGTCGGCAATTGTCCCGACGTCTTGATCAACGGAACGGGAGTGCCCGTCGCGGTCGACTCCGACGGCAACGCGACGTTCCCGATCCAATACTCGGTCGGGAGCATCGGCACGACAGCCTGGTACCAGGCGCTGCAACTGGATCCCGCGACGGGCTGGCGCGTGTCCGGCATCCTGGCGATCACGCCATACTGACCAACGCGATCGGTGCCGCACGCGCGTCGGTGCGCGTTAGCGGCCGGATCGCGATCTCTCGACAGGCGTCCCTTTGTCGGGTTGCTTCGAGTTCGATCCGCCGCCGCTCAGTCGAGGAGCAGGCACGGCTTTGTCGGCGGCTTCGAGGAGCGCGGACAAAGCTGCGTCGGTACTCGGGTCGCTATCCGCGGCCAGTGCCTTCTCCTCGGCGGCGACGAATGCGGCGCGCCAGCGTTTCGCGTTGTCACGCACTGCACGATAGTCGGCATCGGTCGGGATCGGGACGCCGGCCGAGACCTCTTTGTTGGCTTGCTTCCAATGGAACTCGATCGAGGCGCGCGCCCTGCGCAGGCGCGCCTTCGCTGGGTGGCCAGCCTCTTCGGCGCGGTGGAATGCCCACCACGCGAGGTGGAGGTGCCCGCGAACCGCATAGAGATCGCCGAGCGTGCGGTAGAGTTCGGCGCCCTCGAGGCCGCCGAAGCGCAGCATCCCCGCGACGGCGGTGTAGGCCTGTTCCCAGGTCGCGTGCTTGTCTTCGCGCTTCTCGATGTTGCGCGCCTTGGTCGTGAAACTCGGATACGACAGAGCGCGACTCCACTCGGCGTCCTTCAGTTGGTAGCCAGTCCACGTCAAGAAGTCGTGTTCGGACCAGAGCTCGGGGTTCTCGCGCGCCGCCATCGCGTAGCGAATCAGGTCGACTTGGAAGCGCTCGCGCCCGAAGTGCGCATCGGGGTTGATCACGAGTGCCTTCCCGAGCTCGGAGAGCGCGCGCTCGAACCCGTCCGTCTTGCCGCGCAGCGCACCGTGCACGTAGAAGGTGCCGAGATTGGCGTGATAGCGATAGCGAGCGTCCTTCGGCGCGTCGTCGAGCTTCGCGAGTGCAGCGCCCTTCTCGCGCATGACGCGCACGGCTTCGCCGTCATTCCCGAGGAACTCGTGCGCGACAGCGAGGTCGTCATAGAGTTCGAATGCGTTCGGCTGCTCCTTCAGCAGCGCAGGGATCGTGTCGATGCGCTTCTGGTAGTACGCATCCGAATGTCGGAACCATCGTCCCGTGACGAGGTCGAAATGGCCTGGCAGGCCACGGAGTTCGTCGGCAAGCGTGTCCTTGTCCCAGAGGCACGGAAGCGCGAACAACGCGACAGCGAATACGGCGGTGGATCGTTGCATGGTGTGCGCCAACGTCGGGGCCTGGGAGAAGTTCTCATCGTGCCGGACTTTCCGAGGTCCGTCGAGCGCGCCCCCGCACCCGCACGAAAGGTGCCAGGGTCAAATCCCCGTACTTTCGTGCGTGAAACGTGCCAGGGTCGTTTCGCGGTACTTTCACGCGTGTTTTGTGCCAGGGTCGTTTCGCGGCACTTTCACGCATGTTTTGTGCCAGGGTCATCGCACGCGGGACCTTGCGGCGATGGAACCTTGGCGACTCTTCGTCTCCGGCAATCGCGTGCACGGTGGGGTCGAACTACTTGATGCCCGAGAGTTTCTCGAGGATCGGTGCCAGGTCCTCCAGAAGCGCGCGATCGGGAGTCGCGCGGGTCCTCTCGGCATCGCGGAGTGCGCGTAGCTTCGGCTCGAGGGGCTTGGCATCGGCGCCGAGGTGCTCGGCGTAGAGGAGGGCGGCAGCGCGGGTCAGGGGGTGCTCGAAGATCCAATCGGGCGTGGGCATGTGTACCGTGGCGGGCACAGGTCCGTGTGCGGCGGCAAGAAACATGCGAGCGGTGACTGCAGGTCGTTCGCGATCGATCAGTCGAAGAAAACGGCTCCAAGCTTTTGCGTCGAAGTCGCTGTGCACCAATGGATGGTCCTCCGGCAATCCCTCAATCAGCTCGGCTGCGAGGAGGGCGAGGATTTCGTCCCTGTCCCCGAGTGCTGCAATCACTTGAAAGGACTTGCACGTCTGTCGTGGCTGCATTCGCTTGCCTGCGATCATCGCGAGATATGCGTTGCGGCGTGCGATGTCGTCGTCGCCGATCATCGTGCTTCGGAGTGCCTTCTGGTGCGCGGCCAGTGACTCGGCGATGGCGAGCATCAAGTCCGGTGATCGTTGTGGAAACGACAATCGATCCACTCGTGCAACGCATGCGTCTGATTTTGCGAATCGATGCACGAGCTTCAGGCCGAACTCGCGCAGCTCCTTGTCGTCCGCGTCGAAGAGTGCGACGAACATGGACGGATCCCAGTCTGCGCTCCACCGCTTTTCGGCCACGACGCGTTCGAGGGCGACGCAAGGCAACCGTCGCCTCGAATCGTCTTCATCCTGCTGTGCTGGTAGGCGCTCGAAGGCACGGTGCACCTTCGCCGCGTCCTGCGGCAGCATGCGGCTCTCTTCGAGCCATCGCTTGGCAGTGGCATGGTCGATCGTTTTCGAAGGAAGGTCAGGCCAGAGATCGACAGCTGCGTGCCGCGGAAGCGAATACGACGCGGTGAGTTCGCGAGCGAGGAAGCGAGACCAATCGATGTCGTCGATCGACAATTCCGCGAGCGCGCCGTCTCGGGTCGAAGGATCGGCGAGCCGCTTGCGCCACCGCGAGTATTCACCGACGCGCTGGTTTTGGTCGGCGATGCGACGCTCGCTTTCGAGCCACGCGTTGCGCAAGCCCGGATGCGCTTCGGATGGCAACGCCGTCATGTCGTTGCCCAATGTCGTGAGAACCGAGTCGATTCGGCGCGCAAGGCGGGTCGGAGCCGGGCCCCGATAGGTCATGAGCCATGGACGCAGCGGTTCGGCATGGCGACCCATCTGGCCCGCGAGCTCTAGCAAGCCGAGGGTCGTCGCGAGTGGCTGCCCGGGGATCGCATCGACGAGAGCTTCGCCGAGAGCCGCAAGGCTATCCGAAGAGCCTGAGCGCAGTGCGCTCCGAGCCAGCATGCCTGGCGCGTATTCGCGATCTCCGTCTCGAAGCATGGCCAGAAGGGCGATGGCCGTGTTTGCGCTGAGGCCGCCATCCACTCGAATCATTGCATCGACGAGCGTGACTCGCCCCTTGGCATTCGCCGTCGAGAGCGCTGCGACGAAGCGTTGTGGTTCGTCCTTCCATCGGCGAGCGAGCATGCGCGCGAGGCACATGCGCGTCGCGAACGAGCCTCGGTTCGTCCATTCGCGTATCGACGAATCGAGAAGTCGATCGACATCCGCAGTCGCGTGTCGTTCGACCAGGAGCCACAACGTCTCGGCAATCCAGGGGCTCGCTCCCGGCCTTACGCTCTCTGCATGCAGTTTGTGCAGGATTGGACGCGTGGCAGTCACGCCCGCTCGAGCGAGCCCGCGCAACGCAAGGTCGGTTCTCGAATCCATCGAGAGCAAGAGTCGAACGCCCGGCTCGCCGAGGTTCCCGACCGACGCACAAAGCTGCTGGGCGACGGCCCACGCAGCGTGATTCAGAGCCTCACCGATCTTGTCGAGCCGGTCCGTGCTCCACGCATCCAACTCGCCGATCATGTCCGCGGCACGAATACTCGCTTCACGTTCTGCGGCCCAGTCCTGGTCGTCGTGAATGGCGAACAGCGTGAAGAATCCTGCCAAGCGCGACGTGCTTCGATCCGGTGGTGTCGGCAGCGGTTCCTCGTCCGTGCGCTCGCGCGGCTGTGCGCTCGAGTACAAGAGGTGTGCCGAATAGTCAGGCGGTGGTGTGTAGACGCCAATGACGTCGGGGATGTTGTCGCGCGCCCTGGATGCGATCTCGAGCAACTCGTCGACGACCTTGGGGCCGAGACTCTTCAGCGTTCGAATCGCCTCACCACGATCCTGTTTCGCGAGCGCAGCCTCGACCTTCTCGGTGAGCGAGCCCTGACCAGTCAAGGTCGAGAGCCACGAGGTGACAGCGAGCACTGTGGCGCACGTCCACGATGGATGCATGAGTAAGAATCTGGCGGTGAATGGGGGGGGCACGCGTGCGTTCGGCCGCGTACGACCGGGCGATACTAACGTCCGTGTTCGCTTTTGGGCCTGGCAAGTACGATCGGCCGCTATGGTCGAAGCGGGAGCTTCGTCCCATGCGCGTTTCGCTTCTTCTCGAGGTCAAGCCCGTGCATCGAAGACCATGGTTTCTGATCGCGCTCTGCCTCCTTGCACTCGGGGCCTATTGGTTCGCCGTTCGAAACCAAGCGCCCGGAGCTCTTCCCGTGGCCGTCAGCGATTCGGCAGCGGATGCTGCTGAAGCCCTCGCAGCGACCACCGAACAACCCGCCGAGCGTAGCGCCGTCACACCGATCGAGACCGAATCCACCGAGTCCGCGCCGGCCGCGACGGAATCCCCGCCGCCCGTTGCAAAGACTCCCGAGTTTCGCATCACCGGCTTCGTCGAAGACGCGAACCACCATCCGGTCCGCGATGCCGCCATCGCGATCGGTTTGCTGACCTCGACTTCGCGCACGCCGCGCCTGGTCGCGCGATCGGATGCCGACGGGCGCTTCGCATTCGATTCCAACTGGTCGTCGTTTTGCATCGGGGCATCCGCGTTGGACTATGCACCGTCGATTCCCGAGTTCGTGTCCGTGCCCAAGGGACGCAGGGAATACGACATCGTTCTGTCGCTGCCGGCTGGAGGAGGCCGTGTGGAAGGGCGTGTGACGAACGAGCGTGGAGATGTCGTACGCGAGGTGCGCGTGCGGATTCGGCCCGAGCCATCGCCGCTCGTCGTGCTCTTCGATACCGTGCTCACGACGGATGACGATGGTCACTATGCGAGCTCCGGGCTCGCTGCCGGTCCCGTCGAAGTCGTCGTCACCGCACCCGAGTTCGCGATGCATCGCTCGAAGTGCGACATCGCGCTTCACGCGGTCACGCGACACGACATCACGTTGACGAAGGGCGGGCGGATCGAAGGCTTCGTTCGCAAGCAGGGTGGTGAGGCCGTTCGCGGTGCACGTGTCGAAATCGGGAGCGCGCACGAACTCGGCCATCGGTCGGTCGAAACGGACGAGTCCGGACACTTCGCCATCGATGGCGTCGCTGCAGGAGAACATCTGCTCGTCGCGCGGCACGAGCGTGCAGGTCTCGCGACGGCGTCCGCGACGGTTTCGCAGGGTGTGACGTGTCACATCGATCTCGTGCTGCGCGAAGGCTTCGTGCTTTCGGGGCGCTGTATCGGACCGGACGGGCGTGGCGTGGAGGGAATCGTCGTGCACGCATCCGCCCCGCGCAGTGGCAAAGGGCGTGGAAGCGTGACCGACCATCAGGGGGGCTTTCGCATCGTCGATGTGCCGGCGGACCATCTCCGAGTCGAGACGGACAATCTCGAATACGAACGCCTCGTGCTGCGGGACGTCGACCCGAAAGCGGGGGACCTCGTCTTGAACGTCGTTCCGCGACCGCCGGCGACAGTTCGCATTCACGGACACGTCGTCGACCCGAACGGCATACCGGTCGTCGGCGCCAGGATCACGGTGCACTGCATCGACCATACCGATCGAACGAGCGGCTCCACGGACGAAGGGGGAGCCATCCAGCTCGACCCGATCCGGCCTGGCCGGCATCGCGTTCTCGTCGAGGACGGGCGTTTCCCCGTACACGTTGCTGGACCGTTCGTAGTCGCGGCAAATGCGGTGCTGGACCTCGGCACCATTCGGTTGGTGAATGGCGGACATGTCGTATGGCAGACAGGCGAAGCGTTCGATCGTGGCGCGTTGCTGATCGAGACGGTCGGGGGCTACTTCCTCGGTGCAAGTCTGCTCGAGAAGCGCACCGCACGGTCGCCACTGCTCGCGCCCGGTGAGTATCGCGTGTCGCTGCGGATTCGTGGACGAGAGGACCTACAGCGCGTCGTTCGCGTGCGCGCCGGCGAAGAGACCAAGATCGAAGCGGACCCCGTCGCCGGCTTCGAGCAGGACTTCCGCTTTCCGCCATCCGCGGTAGGTGAAGTGTTTCGGATTTTCGATGACGCCGATCGTCTCATCATGGTGCGCGAAGTCCACCTCGGCCTCGGAGACAGCGTGCGGCTGCCCGGGGGTGCCTACGTTGTGGAGCTGGGACAGCGGCGCAAGCCGTTCGTGGTCGGGGAAGGGGCCCGCCCGATCGTCGACTTCGCGCGCTTGACCGGGTCTCGGGTCGTGAGTTGGAGCCGTACTGACTGCGTCTCACCAGTCATTCGTCGTGGTTTCGTCAAGAGCGGCGACGTCCGACCGCGGGGCAGTCGGTCATCGTTCTTGTTCGATGCTCGTGGCGTACCACAGCCCATGGAAATCGCTCATGCTTACGAAGGACCACACGAAACTCGCTGTCGCCGGGCTCATCGTCGTGCTGTTCGGCCTGGCGGCGCTGTTGTGGAAGAGTCGCACGCCGGACCTCGGCTTGGACGCTCCCTCCCTAGCGTCAGAGTTCCCAGAGCACACGATCGAAGCGGATGGCGGCAACGCCGAGCCTGAATCCGCTCGGGTATCAACACAGACCGAAGCTGAGCGTGTGAGCTCGGTGAGCGACGAAGGAGCCAAAGTCGAGTCGTCGCGACGCTACGGCGTCACTGGCCGCGTGGAGGACTTGCACGGAGAGCCCGTCGGCGGCGCAGTCGTATCGATCGGTCGCGTGACTCCGACGCGTCGGGACGTGGAGGACGTGGCGACGAGCGATGCGAGAGGGCGCTTCGCGTTCTCCGATGCACGGAACTCGTTCCTCATCGGTGCGCGAGCAGCGGGGTATGCGCCGTCGATCCCCGTGTTCTTGACCTTCGACGCCGGTCGCAAGAAGCATGAGATCGCGTTGCGGCTCGAAGTGGTTGGCGGAGGACTCGTCGGGCGCGTGACGACTCAGGCCGGAGAACCGGTAGAAGGCGCTGTTGTTCGCGCGCGCGCTCGAACGGAGCGCGTCACGCCGGTTCTGTTCGATCACGTCGAGCACACGGACGACGGTGGGAACTATCACGCGTCGGGGCTCGCGGCCGGCACGATCGATGTGCTCGTTCGCGCCGAGGGCTTTGCTGCGTACGAGGTCGAGCGCCAAGTGTTGGCGAATGCGGACACACGGCTCGATGTCGAACTGCTTCCCGGTGCCCGTATCGAAGGGGTCGTGCGTCGCGTCGACGGTTCGATCGTGCCGGGTGCCTTCGTGCAGTGCGGAGATGCCACATCGCTCGGCTACCGCAGTGTGCAGTCCGATGCAGATGGGCGATACGAGTTCGTCGATCTCGCGACGGGCGATCACGGGCTGTTCGCGCGGCATCGTGAGTCTGGGAGCGGCAGCGCGGTCGTAAGTGTCGTGCAAGGTGAGACGCGATCCAAAGATCTGGTGCTCCACGAGGGCGTCGTGATGACCGGGCGTTGCATCGATTCATCGGGACGCGGTGTGGGGGGGATACGAATTCTTGCCCGGCCAAGGGAGGGCGGTCCCGGCCGAGCTGCGACGACGGATGAACGCGGTGTCTTTCGCATTGTCGGATTAAGTCCAAAACTCGTGGAAGTCGAGACTAGAACGCTCGCGTTCGAACGTGTCGTGATTCGAAGCGTGGATCCGGCTGCAGGGAGTTTGACGCTTCACATGGCCAGGCGGCCGCCGCCGTCGGTAGCAATACGCGGGCGCGTGGTTGACCCCAATGGAGTACCTCTTGTCGGCGCAAGTGTCACATCAAATGGGCTCGATCATCACGACAGGGCAAGTGGCTTCACGGACGATCAGGGAGCAATCCACATCGGGCTTTTGCGCCCGGGTCGATGCCGCGTTCGAATCGAGGATGGACGGTATCCGACATTCGTCGCTGGCCCATTCGAGAGGGGACCGGATCAGGTAATCGATCTCGGTACTGTTCGCATGCAGACCGGTGGCCGCGTGCGTTGTCGCACGATGTTGCAGATCGAGAGAGGTGAGTTCGCTTGTCACAGCATGCAGGGCTGTTGGTTGGGAAGCGTGCCCTTCGACGGCAAGACGGCATTGTCTGGGCTTCTGCCACCTGGCGAGCACCGTGCGAACCTCCGAGTTCCGGGTCGCGAGTTCCAGCAACGTGTCATCTTTGTTGAAGCCGGAGTGACTCGGGACGTTACTTTCGATCCCGCTCGTGGCAACGAGCTAGAGTTCAAGTTCAGCGGCGGGAGCTTCTGGGGCGACGTTCTCACGGTTGTCGATGAAGCAAGCCGCATTGCCTACCGGTCGGAGATCGGATTTGGCGATCGTAGGCGCATCCGACTACGGCCAGGTTCCTACGTCGCCAAGATCGCCGGGCAGAGCAAGTCGTTCGATGTCCCGGCGAGCGGCGAGACGGCCGAGGTCGAGTTCACCAAATGAGCCACGATGCGCCGACGGAACGTCGGACTTCAGACAACGGACCACTGCGGTCGAGTCCGATCGCGGCTTCGATGATGGTACGAATCGTGTGGGGCGTAGGGATGACCGTCGCGATCGTGGCTGCGCTCGGACCGTTGCTCGCGACGTACATCCACGAAGACAAGCGTCTGCTGCTGTCATTCATCGAGTCGAATGCGACGTGGCTTTTTCTTCCCGTGCTCGCGCTGGCTGCATTGATCGCATGTGGCGCACGGCGCGAAGCGATCGTTCTTCTCGCCGCTTTGACAGCCTGCCTCTGCGAGCATTTTCTGCCGCATGTGGCAAGTCCTGACATACCGGCTCTGAGAGAGCCGCGATTTCGCGCGCGGGCTAGTCCTGGAGCCTGGCCAGCGCGGTTTCATAATCAACCACGATTGCCCGCTTGCCACGCGTCACGACTGTGTGGCCTTCGGCTTCCAGTCTCGCGCGCTGCTGTGCAACTCCTCCCGGGTACTTCTCGTTCAGCTCACCGCGGGGCTTGAGCGTGCGCCAGTAGGGAAGGACGCGCACTTTCCCCTCGTCCTCGTCCTCACCGGCAGCGCACGCGACGACGCGCGTCAGGATCCCCGTCACGATCGGACAGGTCATCGTCACGCCATGCCGCTGCGCGAGATGCTCACGCAGCTCGGTCACCGTAATCAGCTTGCCCTTTCGGATCTTCGCCATGAGACCGGCAATCTCGGACGGCGCGGGGATCACGATCGTGCCGTCTCCGTAGCGCTTCTGCATCGCACCGGTGAGTCGCTCGACTTTCGGATAGCCCTTGTCGTCGTTCAGCTTGTCGCGGTAAGAACGCTTGTGCTTGGTCATGGTCGTTCAGCGTCGCTTCGCTAGTCGTGACGGACTTCCTTCGAAGGGAGATTACGTACGTATGTGTGAACTCGAGTATCACATTTGTCTGTCCATTGGCTTATGCGCAGTTGCTACGAGGGTGATCCGAGAGTTTGCGAACTCGGGCGATACCTGTCGCGTGTGTGATGTCAGTGGCGTGGGGCAGGATGTCGGTCCGTGGATGCACGCCACGGACCCGGATCGCTCGATCACCGTCGGCGTCGACGAAGTCCTGCGTGTCTGCTGTGACGACGAACAGTCCATTTGGTGGCTGACCGTCGCCCTTCCGTGTGGAGTCGAATTCGGAGTCTTCGACTCTGGCTTCATCTTCTTGCGTGGAGACGGCCCGATAGTCGCCGCGATTGCGAAAGAGTTCGCCGCCATCTTAAGGGGGTGATCCGGCATCGGGTGCGGCTGACGCGGCGACTCGCGTCCTTGAGAGTGTTCGTTCTGGCTCCAGTTGCCGACACGCACAACGGACAGGTCGATGTCGATCTTGGGGTGCGTGAAACGACCCTGGCACGTTTCATGCGCGAAAGTACCGCGAAACGACCCTGGCACGTTTCATGCGCGAAAGTACCGCGAAACGACCCTGGCACGTTTCGCTCACCTGCCTGGTGCTTCGGCCGCGTGGGTTCCGTCCGCTTCGAGCATCGCGTCGATCGCGTCGGCGTCGACCGGCTTCGAGAACCAATAGCCCTGGCCGAGGTCTGCGCCGAGCTCGGTGAGGGCCGCGACATGGGAGGCGCTCTCGACGCCTTCGGCGACGACGTGGAGGCCGAAGGCTTTCGCCATCGCGATCACGGCCGCGACGATGTCGCCGTCGCTGAGGGTGTCGGTCTTGCTCGGGTTGCCGCCGCGTACGAAGGACTGGTCGATCTTGAGGACATCGACGTCGTAGTGCTTGATGTGCGCGAGGTTCGAGTAGCCCGTGCCGAAGTCGTCGATCGCGAGCCGCACGCCGAGGGCCTTGAGTTCGCGCAGGACGCGTGTCGTCTTGTCGACGTCGCCGAGAACCGCGGACTCGGTGATCTCGAGTTCGAGGAGCTGTGGCGCCAGCCCCGAGTCGGCGAGTGCGCTGCGGACTTCGTCGACGAGGTGGTCGTTGCGGAACTGCACCGGCGACAGATTGACGGCGACGATGATGCCCTTGTCGTCCCAGCGCGTCGCATCCTGGCAAGCGCGTCGTAACACGAAACGACCGAGGTCGTGAATCAGCCCACTCTCCTCCGCGAACGGAATGAACGTGTCCGGTCCGACGAACCCGCGTGTCGGATGGATCCAGCGCACGAGCGCTTCGAGGCTCTCCGTCTTACCGCTCGCGAGCCCGACCTTTGGTTGGTAGACGACCGTGAACTCCTCACGCTCGAGCGCACGGCGGAAGTCACTCTCCAGCGCGAGACGTTCGGGTGCATCCGCGAGCATGTCCTCTTCGAAGAACAACTCGCGACCCCGACCGCTGGCCTTCGCTGCATACATCGCGATGTCGGCGCGCTGGACCGCTTGGTCGGCGTCGAGTTCGCCGATGCCGGTCACGATACCGATGCTCGCCTGGATGAAGACCTCGTGGTTGCGAACGACGAACGGCGGCAGCAGCGTGTCCTGGATGCGCTTCGACATCGTCGTCGCAGCGGTTGCCGCATCCCCTCGACCCGCACACAGGACGAGGAACTCGTCACCACCCTGCCGCGCGAGGATGTCGCCCTCGTCGATGCACGTCGTCAGGCGCGAGGCCACGGCGAGCAGGAGTTCGTCGCCAACCGTGTGCCCATAGCTGTCGTTGACGAGCTTGAATCCATCGAGGTCGATGAAGAGCACCGCTGCATGCTCGCGCACGTCGCCCGGGAGTTCGTGGAATGCCTGGCGAAAGCGCCGTCGATTCGGAAGACTCGTCAACGGATCGTGCAACGCTTGGAAGCGCAGCTTCTCTTCGAGCACCTTGCGCTCGGTAATGTCGCGAGCATTGAGCACGATGCCGCGAATCGCATCGTGATCCCGCAGGTCTTGCGCATGGACGTCGAGCACCCGCGTTGCGCGAGAGTCGTCGTGCGACTCGACGCGGATCTCGCTGATGACGTTGGCGACGAGCGTTTCGATCGAGTTGCCGAAGATCTCCTCGATGCGCGACCGCGTGGTTTCGACTGCTTCGCCGGCTTGTTCGAACGCTCCGGCTTCGATCGCGGACTCGATGGCGCGCGCGAGTTCGAGTGAGTTGCGCGCGGATTGTTCGACTTCGTCCTCGGCTTCCGAGCGTGCCTGATCGAAGAACGGCAGAAGCATGCGTTTTGCCGATGGCGTCGCGTAGCGCAACGTGCCCGACGGCTCGACGACGAGGATGAGGTCGCTCGAGTGGCGCACGAGCTCGCGGAAGCGCGCTTCACTCTCCTCGCTCACACGCAGGCGTTCGGCCTGGAGGTCTGCGGCGCGTCGTGCACGTAGACGAGTCAGACGCCAGACGAAGAGCGCCATCCACAAGAGAGCGAGAACCGCCGCGATCGTCGTCACGGTGTCCGCGCGCTGTGTCGCGGCACGCGCTCGCGTTTCGAACGAGTCGCGACAGGACGCCAGTGCCTCTCGAAAGGCACCGAAGTTCATGTCGTAGTACTCGAGTCGTTGCCGCGCACGATCTTGCGCGAGCGTCATCTGTCCGAACATGCCTTGCACGCTGGACAAGAAGACGTGGGCTGAATTCCAAGTTCGACCGAGTTCGTCGATCAGGTCTCGATCGGCCAGGTCTCGATCGGCGCGGCTCACTGTCGCCTCGTCTCCGGTGGCGAGGCCAGGCGCCTTGCGCTGGTTCTGCGCGTCGTCCTTTCGGTCGCGCGTCGCGTTCGGATTCGTGTTCGCGAGCGTGCTCTTCAAACCCTCGAGTCGTTCGAGGATCGCGATGCGCCCGCGTTGTTCTTCTCCACGCACCTTGACGAACGCGAGTCGTTCTCCAGTGAGCATCGTGCACAGTGCGCGCCAAGCGAGGTTCGCTTGTGCCGTCGCTGCGGTTTCGATGCGCGCGAGTTCGTCGACGCAGTACCGGAGGCGTTCTTGGCGATGCCGTAGTTGCCACGACCATGCGATCGCGGCGACGACGAGGCCTGTTGCGACCAGGACCATCGACCACGGAAGCCAGGACCCGATCCTGCGGTTCATCCGCGGTTCGCTCGAAGTAGACACCAACTTGCTATCGGAACGGCGTCCGCGAGCGATGAGGAAAACCCGTAGGGATGGGTGCCACGACGCGAGTGCCACGCCGTCCGCTCGACGCGCTCGTGGAGCCGAAGGCACTGGCAAACGCGGTCAGGAGATCATTGCATGATCGCCAATTCGACCACGCGCGAGGTCACGTCGGGCCGCTCGAGAGGCCGGTGACCGCTTGGGCGAAGTGGTTCACGAGAACGAGAATCGCGACGAAGTCGTTCGGCGCACCGGGCATCGGGAATGTGACCGTCGGGGTGGCGCCGAGATTCTCGGCCGGGCTCACCGAGGCTGTCTCAGTTGCCGATCAGCGAAGTTCCGCCGTTCGAGAACGCGATCCCGAGTTGGTTCGCCTGCTGGTCGATCACGAGGTACTGGTTGTGGAACTGGACACCGAGCAGCTGTGTCGAACTCGGCACCGTGATCGGAACGTTCCCCACGCCTTGAGCATTGACGCCGATTCCGGTCAGCGCGTCGAACGACACGTTGAGGCTGCAACCATTCGCGCCAGCTGGAGTGAGATCGAGCGGCAACTGGAACAGGCCCCACGTGGACTTCGACACGCCGAAGATGAGTCCTGCCGCCGTGTTGGGCAGAGCGTTACCGAGATCGATGGTGTACTGCGTGCCGAGCTTCGGCACGCCGGTGGCGGACAACTGCGGTGAGCTGGTGCCGCCCGCACAATCGATCTTGAAGGCCCACTTCTGCGTCAAGAACGGGCCGCTCCAAGTCGTTGTCGTCGGTGAATGCCAATAGTGGGTGTAGTTCGTGCCGCTCGCATCCCACGACCACGTCACCTTGCTGCCGCCATTGTGTGAAATGAAGAACGTCGTGTTGGCGGTGATCGGAATCGGCGGCAAGAACTTCGTACTGTGCCAACCTTGATTCGGGGTCACGACCATGGTGCTCGACGCGATCGCCGGGTTCTTCGGCGCGCCGGCGCTGTCCGCGAGGTAGATCTCGGTCGGAATCGTTTCGTTCTGGTTGGTCGTCGACATGTTGAAGACGCGGAATCCGAGTAACAACATCGTCGATGTCGGCGTGATCGGATGCGCGAAGATGTTCGTGTTGTGCGTGTTGCCGGTCTGCGTGATCGAAGCATTGCTCGATGGACATCCGCCAGGTATCGACCCCGCACAACCCGCACCGAACGTCGTGAAGGTCGCAGTCTGAGCCGTGAGAGCGGAGGTCAGGAGCAGAGTGAAGAGCGGGATGCGCATCGCGGGGGTCTCATGAAGGAATCGAGAGGAGCCGTCGGCAACGAAGGCCGTGGGCAGCGTATTGGGAAGAAGAGCGGACGGACGCCGCCATGCTCGCATACGGGGCGCACGTCGCCGTGGTGAGCAGAATACTCGGATAGTCCGCGTTCGTGCTCCGCGGACCGTGTGACTCGCGTAGGGAAAACGCAATGTCCCGCAGCCTCATCGATCGGAGCGTCGAGGCGTGTTGCTATGCTTCGTGAATGAACACCGGTGTCATTCCTAGGTCCGCTAAGAGCCCGACCTCGGTGCGTGTCGCGCGCCGCAATGCGACTCATGTCCTCGGACGTTGCCTTGCGACCGCAGCCTTGCTCGCGACTTCGGATACGGCGCTACTCGGTCAGCTCACCATTCCGGGCGGCCGAGCATCCGTCGCGATTCCCGTCCGGCGGACGATCGTGGATCGATGTTCGCTCGACTCGAAGAGCGGCCTCATGTTCGTCGGTGTTCGCGTGGGCGACGCCGAACTCGAGTTCATCTTCGACACCGGCGCAGGTGTCTGCGTCTTCGACAAGAACGTCGTTCGAGATCTCGGACTGGAGAAGACCGGCCAGATCCGTGCGATGGGGTCGGGTGGTGCAGTTCCGGCGCCGACGTACACGATCGCCGAGCTCGGTATCCGTTGTCACGAAGCGCCTGACCTGGTGGCGAAGGACTTCCGCGCGATCGATCTCGATCTCTCGACGATCGCGTCGGTCGTCGGGCATCGGGTCGATGGAATCGTCGGTTCGCAGCTCTTCCGGGAGAACCCGTTCACGCTCGACCTCGAGCAGAACCGCATCGTCGTGTACGACGCGGCACGCTTCGAGGTCCCGCGCGAGGCGGCCGAACACCGGCTGATGTTCGCTCTCGGTCTGCCGTGCCTCCGGCTCGAGTTGCCTGGGCTTCGTCCGCGCTGGTTCATGCTCGACACCGGCAACATGGGGACGCTCATCCTCCACGCTCCACTCGTCGACAAACACGTGAAGCGCGATCTCCTCGAGACGCTCCCCGTCGTGCGTGGATTGGGTGTCGGCAAGTCCGCGTCGAAGGCCTACCTCGCGAGCATCGAACGCCTCGATCTCGGCAGCATGTCGATCGACGACGTGCCGGTCATGCTTTCCGGGAAACGGCAGGAGGGCTTGTTCGCCAACCGCACGATCTCCGGCAACGTTGGGTCCGGAGTCTTGTCACGCGGTCGCTGGACGTTCGATTTCAAGTCGACTCGTTGTTGGGTCGAACCGACGAGCGTCGACGCGCGCCAGGCACGCATCGATCCGTCACTCGGCATCCACTTCCGCAAGCGCGACGACCGCTGGATCATCGGCAAGATCATCACAGGGGGACCTGCGGACAAAGCAGGCATCGAGCCCTGGAGTGAGATCCTCGAGATCGACGGCGAACCCGCCCCTCGAGAACTCGATGCACTCGTGGCTCGCCTCGCCGAGTGCACGCGAAGTGGTCGCGCGTGTCGCATCCGATGCAAGCCGACACGCGAAGAACCTGCAGACGACGACGCGGCGACCGTCGAGTTGCGAGCCGAGCGCTGGCTCCAGCGCGTCGAGTTCCAGCGCAAGGCGAACGACGACTGAACGAGCGAGTAGACCGAGGATGCCGACCTTCCTGACGATCGAGCCGCGACTCCACGTAGCGGACCTGCAGGCTTCGCTCGCGTTCTATCGCGACGTACTCGGCTTCGTCGTGACGACGTTGATCCCGCGAGACGAGCCGACGTTCGCGATGCTCGCGCGCGACCGTGTCTACCTACAACTCGGGGGGATCGGCGGCACACGACGTCGAGAGGACCGCGCCACGTGCACGCTGTGGATCGACGTACACGATGTGGTCGAGTTGCACGGAACACTCGCGTCGAAGACGACGATCGAGTGGGCGCCCGAAGTCTTCTTCTATGGCCGTCGCGAGTTCGCGGTCCGTGATCCCGACGGGCACCTCGTCGTCTTCTCCGAAGTCACCGACAATCCGCCGACCTGCCGCGAAGAGTCCGTCACGGAGTGAACGTCAGCTTGGGCACGCGGGGCACGTGCACCATGTTGGCGAACGATGCGTCGAACCAGAAGGTGTGCAGGTAGACCGTCACGTCCGAACCCAAGGTCACACCACCGGGCCAGCGGATGGCGGAGACCGTGAGGAGACCTGTCTTCACGCTGAAGAAATGTTGGAACACCGGGCTGTTCAGCAGGCTGATTCCGAAGTCCGTCGCGACGTCTTGCTGGAACTGCTGCGACGTGCTCAGAAGGATCAGAGCATAGTGATCCGCCGCGTTCTTACTCGTGTGCCACGGGTCGACGTTGCCTGGTCGGCTCGCGGACAACGTCGCGTTGGCGCACGTCCGAGCACCGAAGTCGCCGGTGTACAGGCCTCGATAGTCGGTGCGCCGCGCACCGTTCGCGAGCTCGGTCGTCACGACCGAGATCGTGCGGGTGTTGTCGGACTCGTTCGCCTCGTCGAGTTGGTCGTCGACATCGGCGAATGCGCCGATCGATCCCGCCGAACTCGTCGGGAGATAGCCCGGGATCGGTACGTTGCCGCGAATGGTGACCGTCTGCGACGGGGCAAGCGCAGGCACGTCGAAGTGCCAGAGCATCGTGTCAGTCTTCTTTGCAGCGCTGGTATTGGAAATCGTGAAGAAGCCGCGTGTCGGCGCTGCGACCCCGGTGCCACTGTTGCGGAACGTCGCGCGAATGTCGGCGATGCCACCCGCATCGATCGCGGAGCTCGTCATGGTATCGATCGTCAGATTGGATTTGCGGGGGACGATGCTGCTCGTCGTCGACCACGCGAAGTCCTGAGCAGCACCCACGATCGACGGCGCGGTGACACGCAAGACGTAGTTGCCGGTGACCGGTACGGGAACGCGGAGGAACTCCTCGGTGTTGCGCCCTTGCCGCGACGATGCGAGCAGGGTCGAGCCGAACCAGAGTTCGAGATCCAGATTGCTCCATTGCGAGGATTGGAAGTTCGACCGCATCCAGGTGATGGCGCACTGGAAGAGCGTGTTGGCCGTGAGTGCGACGTCCGCTTCGAAGATCTGTCCGTTGCCGAGGCGGGCGTGTCCGACTTGACCGATATTGCCGGAGCGAATCCAGGCGAGCGGTGCATTGGCGTATCCCGCGCCCGGGCCGTGGACTTGACGTACCGACGTTTCCGGAGTGATCTCGCTCGTGGCGAGCAACAGCGCGCGCACTTCGTTCGTCAATAGGTTCGGGCGGGAGGCTCGGATCAGGGCCGCGATGCCAGCCACTTGGGGCGACGCCATCGAAGTGCCGCTTCCGACGTTGTTCGAGGATTCGTCGTCGCGCTGGGCCATGACGATGCCGACGCCGTTGGCGCAGATGTCGGGGAAGATCTGGCCGTCGGTCCAGCCACGTGACGAAAAGCTCGCGAGCTTGTGCGTGTTGGTCTCGACTGCACCGACGGAAATCCCGTTGCAGTTGATCATGCTGGAGCTGGTCGATGTCCCGTCGTTACCCGCTGCCGTACAGTTGAGGATGTCGGCGTTGACGGCGAGACTGTCGAGGGCGGCTTGTTCGGCCGAAGTCGGATCGTTCGAGCCCTGATACGACGTGTTGGTGACACGGATGCCGTAGCTCGCCGCATCGACAGCGATCTGCTGGTAGGCACGCACCTTGGTGCTGGACGTGGTGCTACCCGTCGTGCTGTCTGCGATCGCGTAGCCACAGATCTGTGCACCGTACGCATGCCCAACCGACGCTCCAGCCGTGTTCCAACCCGCGCCGACCGCGATGCTCGCGACGGCAGTCCCGTGCCCTTGGACGTCGTCCGCGGGTTGGGCGCCGATCTTGCGATTGAGAACGAGCCGGCTCGTGTTGGTTTGAAGATCTCGATAGACCATGTGGTGGCGGTTGGCTCCGTTCACCTTGACATCCTGTCCGGTGTCGACGATCGCGACCGTCGTGCCACGACCGAGGACGTTGTTCGAGTGCAGCGCCGCGGAGTTGTGGTTCCGCGCGTTGATCGACGACTTGATCAGTGGCGCGTAGAGTCGGTCGGGCTCGAGTCGAGCCACGCCATCCAGCGCTCGAACCGCCGGGAGCATCGCTGGTGTGATTTCGATCACGCACGCGTGGATCAGCCAGTACTGGTCGGTGACCGTGCCATCCAGGGCACGGACGCGGTCGACGAAGGCCCGTTGCGCGGCCTGCATCGCCCGTTCGTAGCCGGCGACGAGCGCGGCAACGCGCTCCGGATTGCGCTCGCCATACATCTCCCGTCGGTAGGCGGACAAGTCGATCGGCTCGCCGGTGAAATGGACGAACCAGCGCTCCGTGCCCGCGCGCTTGCCGGGAACCCCGTGGGCGACCACGGGGTCGTCCCCGACCATCCCCGTAGTGCTGGTCCTACTGCTCATGCCGGTATTGGCGAAGCGCGAGTCTGGCGCGGAAGGCTGTGAGGTCGGCGTCCACTGGGCGTTCGCGGTGGCGGCCGCGCTGCCAAGGACGACCGTCGCGAAGAAGGCCCTGCGGCGGGCCGAAGAGATCCATGACGATCGGTTCATCGAGGGGTTCATGTCCGTGCTCCGGAGAATGCGTTCTTCCCTCTTTCCTCCTGCCACCCCCGGATTCCCCCCGCGAGAGGAAGAAATGTTCGACTCGACCCAGAATCGGGGACCTTGCGTCGATCGTGGGGATGCCCAACATGAGGCGATGGCGTCAGACAGGGCCGATGCAGACGCGCGGGACGAAGACACGTCGGGTGGAGAAGCCGTCGGCGGAGCCGAAGGTGAGAAGACGAGCTGGACCCTGATCGAGCGGGCGGCCTCCGGGGGGCGTGAGGAGCGCGAAGCATTCGCACGACGCTACCTCCCGATCGTCGAGCGATACTTGGGCAGTCGCTGGGCTCGCAGCGCCTTGTCGCGCGAACTCGCGGACGCGACCCAAGAAGTCTTCGTCGAGTGTTTCCAGGGTGTCCTCGCTCGAGCCGATCGCTCCCGCGGGCTCGCGTTTCGTGGCTACTTGTTCGGTGTCACGCGCAACGTCGCTGCGAGGCACGAAGCCGCGCACGCGATGCGGCGGTTGACGCCTGCCGAGTCCGCAGTGCTCGCCGCGATCCCGAGCCGCGAAGCCGAGGTCAGCCAGGTGTTCGAGCGTGCCTGGGCGGAGTCGATCGTCGACGAGGCGAGGCGACGGTTGGAGGCTCGCGCCGAGGCTCTCAGCGAAGCAGCGCAGCGACGCGTCGAAGTGCTGCGATCGCGCTTCGCTGGAGGAGAATCGATGGAGGACATCGCGACGAGGCTCGGGATCACGACCAAGCGCGCCTACAAGGACTTCGAAGCCGCTCGCGAGGATTTTCGGTCGTGCTTGCGCGACGTCGTGCGTCAACAAGCGGCATCCGACGCGCCCGAGGGCATCGACCCGATGGTTGTCGATGACGAGTGTCGACGTGTTTTGATGCTCGTGACCTCATGACCGAGAACGCGAAATGACCGAGAACGCGACATGACCGCGAACGCGAACGACGAGTCTGCCGAACGTCCTTCCGACGACGCGGTAGGGCCCGAGCCACTCGGCGAGGATCTGCTCGAAGGGGGTCTGCGCTTTGCATTCCGCGACGACGTTGCGGAGCACGAAGAAGCCAGCCGCTCGACCGCGAATGCCGATGTCTTCCCGAGTCGGTACGAGGGTATCGAGCGCATCGCGAGCGGCGGCGTCGGCATCGTGTATCGAGGGCGTGATACCGAACTCGGTCGCGACGTCGCCCTCAAGGCATTGCAGGCCGATTTCCGGTACGACCCCGAGCTGTTGACGCGCTTCTTCGACGAAGCGCGCATCAGCAGCCAGCTCGAGCATCCGGGTATCGTGCCGGTCTACGAACTCGGGCGCGCGGAGGGAATGTCTCCGTACATCGCGATGAGGCTCATCGGTGGGTCGTCGTTCTCGGCGCTCCTGCACGAACGACAGGCCTCGGGCGACGACCGGCATACCCACCTCGCCATCTTCGAGAAGGTGTGTCAGACGGTTGGCTACGCGCACGATCGTGGAGTGCTGCACCGCGATCTGAAGCCCTCGAACGTGATGGTGGGCGCGTTCGGTGAGGTCCAGGTCGTCGACTGGGGCTTCGCCAAGGTCGTCGATGGTGAACAGGAGGGTTCGGGCGTTCGAGACCACGACGAACTGGAAGCGCGGGTTCGGACGCTTCGCAGCGACGAAGTCGAGACGAGTCGATCGGGTTCGGTCTTCGGCACGCCTGCGTACATACCACCCGAGCAGGCACGCGGCGAAACGGCGAAGATCGACGCGCGAGCCGATGTCTTCGCCCTCGGCGCGATGCTGTGCGAGATCCTGACCGGACTGCCGCCGTACCGCCTCGCCCCGGAGGACGCGCCGGAAGTCGTCCTCGCACGTGCTCGTGCGGGTGATCTCACGCACGCTCGTGCGCGTCTCGATGCGTGCTCGGTGGACCGTCCGCTCGCTGACTTGGCGACCCTTTGCCTGGCCGTCGATCTCGAGCAGCGACCAGCGAACGCGGGCGTCGTCGCCGCTCGCGTGTCGGAGTGGGCACGCGCCGTCGAAGATCATGCTCGCGCGGCAGAGCGAGAAGCGTTCGCGCAACGCGTGCGCGCCGATGGCGAACGACGCGCACGGAGGCTCACGCTCGCCCTCGCTTCGACTGTCGTGCTCTTGGTCGTGGCCGGTGCCCTCACCTGGGGCACGCTCGCCGCGATCCGCGAGCGCGAAGATCGGGAACGCCTCGAGCGTGCCACTGCCGCACGGTCCGAAGCGCAGGATGCTCGCGCACGCGCCGAGGCGGCGTTCTCCCTCGATTCCGAGGACGGCAACGCGCGAAGTCGGGATGCGTGGGCACGCGCACTCGCTGCCTCCGAGCGTGTCCGTAGCGAGGATCCCGCCTCGTCGTTTCCCGCCGAGTTGCGCGCCGCGCACGACGAAGCAATCGAGGGGCTCGAGGCGCGAGCACGGGACGCTGCGATGCTGGACCGCCTACGTGCGGCCAGTCTTCCGGACCCACGGATCGAGGATGCGCGGCAGCAGATTCCGGAGTTGCATCGCCGAATGCGTGAGCACTTCGCAGCGTACGCCGGCATCGATCTCGAAACGGCGGAAGCCGACGCGGCAGCAGCGCGGCTCGACACGGCAGTCCGTGTCGAACTCGCGGCATATCTGGACCTGTGGGCGACGACGCTCTCGAACGAGGAGGCACGCAAGCACCTGACGGAGATCGCGTCGCGGATCGACCCCGATGCGCTGCGAGTTCGCATGCGACGTGACCTGATCGATGCCCCGCCAGACGCGGATCGAGCGAACGCCCTACTCGGCGAATGTATGCGTGAAGTACGCCCGCCCGAGACGTATCGGCTCCTGATGCACGGATTGCAGCGGGCAGGGCTGGACGACGCAGCGCGACGCGCCGTCCTGATCGGACAAATCCTGCACCCGGCCAGCGAAGCGATGCAACGCGCCGGTGCGCTCGCCTACTTGAGTGGGCCACGGCAGGACTGGCAGAGCGCGGTGCGAGCGCTCCTCGCCGCCGATGCTCTGCGCGGTCGTAGCAACCTTCCCTGGGTCGCGTTCGCGCTCGAACAAGGTGGCGATGCCATTACTGCAGGGGCCGTGTATCGCCTCCTCATCGATCGCGAACCCGATCGAGTGGAGTGGCATCTGAGATACGGGCAGATGCTCGGCGCGACGGGTCGAGGTTCTGAGGCGCGTCCGCACCTCGAACGTGCGTTGCAATCGTCCGATGCGTCGATCGTCGACGAGGCGACGATCGCGCTCGCACGCGTCGCGCGGGGAAGCGGCGACGTGGCGAGCGCTTTGCGTTATGCGAAAGAAATCGCTGCGCGGAGTCCCGACGAATCCTCGACCCATCTGCTCCTCGCCGAGTTGTCGAGGGATCCCGAGCAGCGAGCCCTGGAACTGCGCAAGGCGCTGCCCGGCACTCGCGAGCAGCACGCGCTCATCCTGCACAACCTCGGTTCGACGTTGTGCATGCTCGGGCGCATCGACGAAGGCATCGAGACGATTCGCCGGGCGACCGAAGCCGCACCCGACGTCGCGGACCATCGCATCGGCCTCGCGTTCGCGATGTTGCAGACGGGACGTCCCGCCGAAGCGCTCGAGTGGCTCGACAAGGCTGCAGACATCGATCCCGGTGATGCGCGGATCGCGCACCTCGAGGCCGATGCACAGCTCGAACTCGGGCGTATTCGCGACGAAGTACGATCACGCGGGCGAGCGCTCGCATTGTTCTCGGACGATCGACCACCACCGACGGGACAGCATCGCGATCGCGGTTTGCGGCTCGGCCTCGAGGACTACGAGCAGGCGCTAGCGGATGCGAAGGCCCGGCTCGCCCGCGTCGAACGTCTCGAAGCGATCCTCCACGGTGTGACGGTTCGCGACGATGCCGATCGTTGGAGCGAGATCGCGGAGCTCCTCGCGATGCGCGAGCAATACGCGGCTGCGTCGCGAGCTGCGGATCGCGCCGTTGCCTTGCACACGATCGAACCGCCGCCGCTGGACATCACGACGGAAGCCGCGGTTTACGCGATTGCGTCGGGTTTCGGGCGCGGGACGGACGCACGGTTTCTCACCGATGCCGAGCGTGCAGCGGCACGCGAACGCGGCCGCGCGAGCCTCGTCGAACTCCTCGATCGCTTCGAAGCGAATCGCGATCGACCTGGCACCGCACGTGCGATCGCGAGCTGGCTCGAATCGCTCGAATCCGGACCGGCGCAGGCTTGGACCGACAACGCGATCGAAACGCTACCCCGTGAAGAACAGCCCGCGTGGCGCGACGTGAAGCGACGCCTGGCTGCATTGAGGAAGTAGTGCGGCTGCTGGTCGTCCAGGGCGCGTCCTGATAGCGTGCTCGCGTGAGTCCCTACGAGCCCCAAGCCACCGATACGGACGAGGCCGTCGACCGATTCGTCATGGATGGCTTCGCGCGCATGACGCCTCGGGAACGCTTGGAGCTCGCGATGGACGCCTACCGCGATGTCGTGCGTCTGTCGATCGCCGGCATCGCGCGGCGACACCCGCACGCTTCGATGGCCGAGCTCGAGCGACGTGCCGGCGCACTGCGACTCGGCAGAGAACTCACGCTCGCGGTCTATGGTCAAGAAGCCGAGGCTTGGTTCGATTGACCAGCCACCCAAAGTGGGGTGCCGATCCAGCGTGACCCGTACGGGGGACTTTGCCAACGCGCTGCCATCGCAGCCTCGTGGCGCTATCGTCGCACCTGATGAAGGGCCTTCGATCGATCCCCGTCGCGTTCCTCGCGCTCCTGTGCGCTTCGTGCGTGCCCGACGCCTATCCCGGTGAGGAAGGCGACATCCTGCACTTCACGTTGCGTCTTTTGCCCAAGACGTTCGATCCACCCAAGATCTCGGAGGAGGGCTCCAACAAGCTCGCGTCGCAGATCTACGACGGGTTGCTCACGTATCACCCGTACGCGAGGCCCTACAAGCTCGTACCGGCGATCGCGGCCGCGCTACCCGAGGTGAGCGAAGACGGGCGGATCTATACCTTCAAGATCAATACGTCGATTCGATTTCAGGACGATCCGTGTTTTCCGGATGGCAAGGGGCGCAACGTCAACGTGCAGGACGTGATGTACTGCATGAAGCGCTTCGCGCACCCCACGTCGGAAACGACCGGGTGGTGGCTCTTCCAGGATCGCATCGTCGGGTTCGACGACTGGCGCAAGGCACGCGAGGCGGACGTTACGAAATACCTCGCCGAACGAGGCACGCTGCCGCCCGCGACGTATCCCGGGATCGACGCGAAGATCGTCGGCAAGGACCACGCCGGCAACGACGTGCAGGGGATCGAGATCGTCGGTGACGACACGATCGTCTTCCGGCTCAACGAGCCGTACGACCAGCTGCTCTGGGTCCTCGCGATGAATTACACCGCGATCTATCCGAAGGAAGCCGTCGAGCACTACGGGGATCAGTACAAGAACCACCCGGTCGCGACCGGGCCGTTCAAGGTCGTCGAGTTCAATCCTGTGTATCGCTGCGTGATGACGCGCAACGAGAACTACCGCGAGGAGTACGTTCCGGATCCTCGCAACAAGCCCGAGGATCGACTCGAGGGCTGGGATTGGGAAGCCGACGAGAAGGCCGGCCTTCTCGAGCATGCGGGCCAGCGCCTGCCCATGTTGGACGGGATGGAGGTGCGGTACATCGTCGAAGACCAGCCGCGTTGGCTCTACTTCAAGGCCGGCTATTCGGACTTCCTCAATCCGCCGAAGGACAGCACGGACCAAGCATTGCCTGGCGGCGAACTCTCGCCCGAACTCGTGGCGCGCGGCATCCGCCTCGATCCGTGGCCCGAACTCGGCACCGTCTACTCGTGTATCAACACGATCGACCCGGTGTTGAAGAACGTCGATCTGCGCCGCGCGATCGCGCTCGCGACGGACCACAAGTGGACCTGCAAGAACCTCTACGCGGGACAAGCGATCGTCGCGACGTCCGTCATCCCGCCTGGCGTCGCAGGCTACGACGCGAACGATCTTCCATACCACAACAAGGACGGTTCATCGGACATCCCGCGAGCGCGGGAACTGCTCGCCAAGGCCGGGTACCCCAACGGCGTCGACAGCAAGACCGGGAAGAGACTCAAACTCGTGTTCGAGAATTCGAGTTCGAGCGCGACGGCCAAGGAATTCTCGGATCGTTTCGTGTTCGAGATGCGCCAGCTCGGGATCGAGGTGGACGTCATGTACAACACGTTCCCGCAGATGATCGACAAGATGCGCAAGAGCAACTTCCAGGTCGCGGGTCTCGCGTGGGGATTCGACTACCCGGATGCGCAGAACATCTTCGTCAACCTCTACGGGCCCAACAAAGCGCCTGGCGCCAACTATGCGAGCTTTCAGAACGAACGCTTCGACGAGCTGTATCGCAAGGCCGCGTTGCTTCGCGACGGTCCCGAGCGCACCAAGCTCTACGAAGAGATGGCGCACATCGTCTCGGATCAGATTCCATGGGTCACGCGTGCGCATCGCATTCGCCAGAACCTGCAACAGCCGTGGCTCTCGGGGATGAAATACACCGAAGTCAATTATCAGTTCTGGCGCTATTGCGCGGTCGATGACGCCATGCGGGATCAGCGCGTCGCGGAGTGGAACAAGCCCAACCGCTGGCCGCTCATCATTCTGTCGCTGTTGTTCGCTCTGCTCGTCGGCAAGACCGTGTTTTCGAGTGGCGGGGCGCGTCCATGATCCAATACGTGATCCGGCGGATTCTCTATGCGATCCCCGTTCTGCTGGTCGTGGCGTTCATCACGCTGTGGCTCTTCGACATCGCTGCGGGGGATCCGGCAGCGATCAAACTCGGCAAGAACCCGTCGCCCGAGGCCGTCGCTGCGTTGCACGAGAAGCTCGGATTCGACGACCCGTTCCTCGTCAAGTACGGGAAGTTCCTCTGGAGCACGGTGACACTCGACTACGGCGTTTCGTTCACCGACGACACGCCTGTGCGCACGATCTTCGCGCGCGGCATCGGTCCGACGCTGAGCCTGACGATCCCCGCGTTCTTGCTCGGGACGCTCGTCTCGGTCGTGCTCGCTTTGCTCGTCGCGTTCTATCGAGGTTCGCTCCTCGACAAGACGATGACCGTCGTCGCCATCGCGGCGATCAGTATCTCGTCGCTCGTCTACATCCTCGTCTTCCAGTACGTGCTCGCGGACCAGTGGAAGCTCTTCCCGATCTGGGGGTACGAGTACGGTTTCGGTGCGCTCACGTTCGTTGCGCTACCGGTGCTGATCTGGATCCTGCTCTCGATCGGGACCGACATGCGCTATTACCGCACCGTCGCGCTCGAAGAGATCTCGCGCGACTATGTGCGCACGGCACGCAGCAAAGGAGTGAGTGAGCGCAAGGTGCTCTTCTCGCACGTGCTGCGCAACTGTCTGATCCCGATCGTCACGCGCATGGCGATCATCGTGCCCTTCCTCATCACGGGGAGTTTCTTGCTCGAGATCTTCTTCGGCATCCCCGGACTCGGGAACACGCTCTACACCGCGATCGGGAACTCCGACCTACCGGTCATCAAGGCGTTCACGATGCTCGGCACCGTGCTTTACGTGATCTTCGACATCCTCGCCGATGTCTCCTACGCGGTGCTCGATCCGCGCGTGAGGTTGCAATGACGACTCTCAGCACGATGGATGCGTTCGACGAGCAGGACCTCACGGTCGCGCGCACGCCGACGCAAGAGGCCTGGCGTCGCTTCAAGAAGGACAAGCTCGGTCTCGTCTTCCTCGTCGTGATCGCGATCTACTTCTTGGTCGCGCTCTGGGCCGGGACCTTCGGGTGGGGCGGTTCTTACGAGGTCGCGGGGCAGACGCGGCCCGCGTACGAGGCCTCGATGGGGCAGCTCGGGATCCAGCTCGACGGCAAGCCGTTTCCCGAGTCGCAAGTTCCACCGACACTCGCGGGCGGTGCCAACACGATCCTCGGCACCGATGCGCTCGGGCGCAGCGTGTTCTATCGCGGACTGCAATCGACGAAGGTCGCGTTCATCGTCGGTACGTTCGGTGCTCTCCTCAGTGTTGTGATCGGCATGACGCTCGGGCTCCTCGCGGGCTTCCTCGGTGGTTGGGTCGATCGTGTCGTCGTCTTCGTCTACTCGACACTCGCATCGATCCCGTATCTGCTGTTGATGCTCGCGATCGCGTTCGTCGTCAAGAAGGGAGACTTCGCCGACTGGTACGACGATCTCAAATTCCGTGACTTCGACGTCTCGGACTTCATCAGCCTCGGCCTCCTCAACCTCGTCGTCGTCATCGGCCTTACGAGTTGGGTCACGCTCTGTCGACTGGTGCGCGCCGAAGTCTTCAAGGTGCGCGAACTCGACTACGTCAACGCGGCGCGCAGCCTCGGCTTCGGCACAGGGCGCATCCTGTTCCGCCACGTGCTGCCCAACGTCTTCCACCTCGTGATCATCAACTTCTCGCTCACGTTCGTGATCGCGATCAAGTCCGAGGTGATCCTCACCTTCCTCGGCGTGGGCGTGGACAAGGAGCCGTCCTGGGGCCAGACGATCGCGGGTGCCAAGAACGAGCTGATGACCGGCATCTGGTGGCCGCTCGCCACGGCGGGGACGCTGCTCTTCGGCCTGACCCTCGCGGTCAACTACGTCGGCGACGCGCTTCGCGACGCGCTCGACCCCAAGCTGAAGACGTGACGCAGGCAGAAGGCAGCACAGCCACCATGCGCGCCGCGCGGCGCACCCGCTACGGGCCGCCCGAGTCGATTCGTGTCGAGGACGTGGCGATCCCGCAACCGGGCCCGGGGGAGGTCCGCGTGCGCGTCCGCGCGACGACGGTGAATCGCACGGATTGCGCGATCTTGCGTGCGAAGCCGTTCGTCATGCACTTCGTCGTCGGGCTCACGAAGCCCAAGCGGCCGATTCTCGGAACCGATTTCGCGGGAGAGGTCGAGGCGATCGGCGAAGGGGTGACGGGGTTCGACGTCGGTGATCGCGTGTTCGGCTTCGAGGACAACGGCGCGAGTTCGCAGGCGGAGTGCCTTGTGCTCGGCGTGAAGCGTGGCATCGCGAAGTTACCGAACGGCATCGACTTCGAGACGGCGGCCGCGAGCATCGAAGGCGCGCACTATGCGATCAACTTCTTGAACAAGGCGGAGAGCGTTCGTGGACGCGACGTGCTCGTCAATGGCGCGACGGGTGCGATCGGATCCGCGATGGTGCAGCTCGCGAAGCGCGCCGGTGCACGCGTCGTCGCGGTATGCCGAGCGGAGCACGAAGAACTCGCGAAGTCCCTCGGCGCGGACTCCGTGATCGACTACGAGAGCGAGGACTTCACGAACGGCGCCAAAGACAGCTACGACTTCGTGTTCGACACGGTCGGTAAGAAGACGTTCTCGCTGGCTCGTCGTGTGCTTCGCAAAGGCGGCACGTACATCTCTTCCGAACTCGGCCCGTATGCGCAGAACCCGTTCCTTGCGCTTACGACCCGTATCCTCGGAAGCCGCAAGGTAAAGTTCCCCGTCCCGCTCGACATCCCACGGAGTCTCGAAATCGTGCGGGAACGGCTGGCGGATCAGAGCTTCCGGCCCTTCATCGATCGACGCTTCCCGCTCTCCGATGTGTCGGAAGCCTATCGGTACGTGGAGACGGGCCAGAAGGTGGGCAACGTCGTGCTCACGATCTGACCCGTCTCGAGGCGATCACCGAGCGATCACTGGATCGTGGCGGTCAACGCGTTGGAGAAGCTGAAGCCGAACGTGTTCGCCTTCGAGTCCACCGTCATCTGCTGGAAGTGGAGCTTGAGACCGCGGAGCGTGGTGTCGTTGGGCACGAGCCAGGTCGTGCGCGCAGAGCCGCCGCCGGCGCCACGACCGGCCGTGATCGCGACTTGCATCACGTCGAGCGAGACACGCAGCACGCAGTCGCCACCGCCGATTCCCTTGAGGGGCAGAGGCAGCGGCAAGGCGCCGAAGAACGTGTTGGACAGACCGAGGATCGCGATGGTCGGCGTGCCGACCGGGAGGTTGTACGCCTCGGTGTCCCAGGTCCCGTTGACCGCGGGTGCTTTCGCGATGCCGAGCACGGGCTTGAACCCATCGGCGCCCGTGCAGCCGTCGCCGGCCGAGACGATCGATGCTTCGTTGACGAAGATGCGATACGGAACACCGGGCAAGGTCGCGTCCGAGCCGTACCAGCCCCAGTTGTCGCCCTTCTCCTTGTCGTCGCCGTCGGCGGCATTGCCCACCGCGGTCATCGTGACGAGGCCCGGCGTCGTCGGTGCCGTCCAGGAGAAGCTCCAAGCGCGGGACAGCGAGTCGTTGTGCGTGATGGCTTCGACACCGCGCACCGTCTTGTCGGTCCACGTGTTGGCGCTCGCGACGAACGTACCGGCGGACGTCTCCATCTCGAATCCGCCGCGCGTGTACGTCGTGTTGTCCGCGACGCTGAGCTTCATCGGGACGTTCGCGCCCGGAGCGACAGAGGCCGCGCTCGTGATGTCGACATGCACCACCGAGCTCGCCGTCGCGTTGTGGCAGCTACCGCAGCTCGGGTAGCCGGTCGTGACTCCGAGTGGAACGCTGTTCTTGCCGGAGATGACGCCGTTGTTGTGGCCGAGAAGGAGGGATGCGGTCAGGGCAGCAGCGAGCGTGCCCGAAATCGGGAGGCGAGAGTTCACGGGAAGTCCTTTGGATGACGTGGAGGGATGCCGCGGGGTGCGCGAAGCGCCCATGCGGACCGTCCACGAAGGCAAGGTTCGTGCCGCTCAGGCCTCGGGTCGCAAGTCCTTTTTCATCAAGAGATTGAGTGGGACGCGCTCGCGGAAAACGCGGCGAGTCGTGTCGGTTGTGCGTGAGGACCGTCCACGAAAGCGTCGCTTCTCATACTCGCCCTCGAGTGCTCGGCCTGCTTCGGACTCGCAACGCTGGCGACGGGAGGCTCGGTCACTGGATGGTCGTCGTCAGCGCATTGGAGAAGCTGAACCCGAACGTGTTCGCCTTCGGATCGACCGTCATCTGCTGGAAGTACAGCTTGATCCCACGCAGGTTGGGGTCGTTGGGCAGGATCCAAGCGATCTGTGCGCTGCCGTTGCCGGACCCACGACCGCTGGCGACCGCGACCTGCATGACATCGAGGGACACGCGCAACGCGCAGTCCCCGCCACCGATCGGCTTGAGCGGGAAGGGCAGCGGCAGGACTCCGAAGGTCGTGTTCGAAAGGCCGAGGATGCCGACGCTCGCCGTCGCGGGGGGCAGGTTGTAGGCCTCGGAGTTCCAGGTCGTGCCGATTTGAGGCGCCTTGGCCATTCCGAGCACTGGGCGATAGCCGTCGGTGCCCGTGCAGCCTTCCCCCGTGGACGTAATGCCGGGTGCGTTGACGAAGACGCGATACATCGCTCCCGGGATCGTGCTGTCGTGCCCGTAGAAACCCCACTGGTCCCCACGGTCCTTGCCGTCCCCGTTGGCGGCGTTGCCGGTCGCCGTCATCGTGACGAGCCCCGGAGTGGTCGGCGCGGTCCACGAGAAACTCCACGTGCGGGACAACGGATTCGAGTGCGTGATCGCCGGAGCGCCACGGACGGTCGTGTCGGTTCGAGTTCCGGTACCGGCGACGTACGCGCCGGCGCTCGCCTCGAGCGCGAAGCCGCTCTGCGTGCTGGTGGACGGGTCGCTGACCGCGAGCTTCATTGCGACGGACGCGCCTGGCGCGACCGAGGTGGCGCCGGAGATATCGACGCGGACGCCCGAGTTCGGCGTGCTCGTGTGGCAGTTGCCGCAGCTCGGAAAGCCGGTCGTGAGGTTGGAGGGCATGCTGTTCTTGCCGGCAACGACTCCATCCTTGGATCCGAGGGCGATGGATACGGGGAGGAGGGCGGCAGCAGAAAACAGAATGGTGCGACGGATGCGCATACGATCTTGTCCTTCTCTGAGAATCGAATTCGAGTGAGGTCGGGCACGTAGTCAAGTGCTGTGCCACGACCGAAGCGGCGACGTAACTCCTTGTGATGAGGCGGCATGGAGCGATCGCGCCGGAGTCTCTTCCCTGGAGGCGGGATCCAGTTTTCGGACCTTCGAGTCCAGCTTTCGACGTCGCGGCGGACGCGCGCGACGAGGGGACGGCAGCGCGGTTCTCCGCGCGAGAGCGTGCCGAACGCGCGACAACAATTCGAATCGACGCGTGCATGACCGGGCGTCCTTGGGAATCCTCGTGGCGCCATGTCCGAAGTCACCAAGGGCGACCGCGACCTCACGACGCTGTGCGTGAACGCGGTCCGTGTTCTCTCCATGGACGCCGTGCAGCAAGCGAACTCGGGTCACCCGGGTACGCCGATGGCTCTGGCGCCGCTCGCCTACGTCCTCTTCACGAAGCATCTCAAGCACGATCCTGCAGACCCCAACTGGCCCAACCGCGATCGCTTCGTGCTGTCCTGTGGCCACGCGTCGATGTTGCTCTACTCGGTCCTCTACCTCTCGGGGTACGAGATCTCGAGCGACGAGATCCGGAACTTCCGGCAGTGGGGCGCGCGCACGCCGGGCCATCCCGAGTTCGGCCTGACTCCCGGAGTCGAGACGACGACCGGCCCGCTCGGGCAGGGCCTCGCCAACGCGGTCGGGATGGCGATTGCCGAGACCAAGTTGTCGACGGCGTTCAACCACACGGGGCACTACGTGCTCGACCATCACACGTGGTTCATCGCGAGTGATGGCGACCTGATGGAAGGCATCTCTCACGAGGCGGCTTCGCTCGCGGGGCATCTCGGCCTCGGCAAGCTGATCGGCTTCTGGGATGACAACTCGATCACGATCGAGGGCGAGCGCTCGCTGGCAGATTCGGACGATGTAGCGAAGCGCTTCGATGCGTACGGCTGGCAGGTTCTTCACGTCGAGGACGGCAACGACGTCGACGCGATCGACGACGCCATCGATGCCGCGAAGGCCGAACTCCACAAGCCGTCGCTCATCATCGTCAAGACGATCATCGGCTACGGTGCTCCGCACAAGCAGAACACCGCCGACGCGCATGGTGCGCCGCTCGGGGCGAACGAAGTCCTCGAGGCGCGCAAGCAGCTCGGGTGGGAGTACGATGAGCCGTTCTTCGTTCCGGTCGAGGCGCTCCACGAGTGGGGCAAGTGCAAGGATCGTGGCGAGAAGTTGCAGCAGGCGTGGATCAAGACGTTCCACACGTATCGCAAGGCATTCCCCGCCGATGCGGACACGATGATCCGTCGTCTCGCGGGCAAGCTGCCCGAGGGATGGGAAGATGCGCTACCGGATGTCTCCGGTGAGATCACACCGGCGGCAACGCGCTCGGTCAGCGGTCGTGTGCTGGGTGCGATTGCAGAGCACGTTCCCGAGCTCTTCGGAGGTTCGGCCGATCTCGGTCCCTCCAACAACACTCTGCTCGAAGACGGTGGTGACTTCTCCGCGACCAATCGGGAAGGGCGCAACCTGCACTTCGGCGTGCGAGAACACGCGATGGGCGCGATCTGCAACGGCATGGCTTTGCACGGCGGAATCATTCCGTATGCCGGCACCTTCCTCGTGTTCTCCGACTACATGCGGCCGGCGTTGCGGCTCGCGGCGATGATGGAGCTCGGGACGATCGCGATCTACACGCACGATTCGATCGGTCTCGGTGAGGACGGGCCGACGCATCAGCCGATCGAGACGCTCGCTGCGTTGCGTGCGATCCCCAACTTCACGGTCTTGCGTCCTGCGGATGCTGCCGAGACGGTCGAAGCTTGGCGCTATGCGATGAAGCACCGCCATGGGCCATGCGCGCTCGTTCTCACGCGGCAGAAAGTGCCGCCGATCGAACGTCAGGGCGATACGCTCACGAGCGACGTTGCGCACGGTGCATACGTGGTGTCCGAGGCCCAAGGCGATCCTGCCATCGTCCTGATCGGAACGGGTTCCGAAGTGCAGCACTGTCTGGGTGCGCAATCGATCCTGCGCGACGAAGGCATCGAAGCGAGCGTCGTCTCCTGTCCTTCGCTCGAGATCTTCGCTCGCCAACAAGAAGAGTATCGACGCTCCGTGCTGCCTGTCGGCGTGCCACGACTCGTCGTCGAAGCGGCGCATCCGCAGAGTTGGGGACGTATCCTCGGCGACCACGGAGACATGATCGGACTCGAGCACTTCGGAGCCTCCGCGCCTGCGCCGAAGCTGTTCGAGGAGTTCGGGTTCACGGCGGACAATGTCGCCGCTCGAGCGCGCAAGCTCCTCGCGCCTCGAATCTAGGGACCTTCGCTGATCGCATGCCTGCTCAGCTGCGCCCTAGCATCTTCAACGACGTCGTCGGTCCGATCATGCGTGGGCCGTCGAGTTCGCACTCCGCGGCATCGGTGCGTATCGGCCGCATCGCTCGAGATCTGTGCGGTGGGCAACCCGACCGCGTGCTGGTCGAGTTCGACACCGAGGGTTCGCTGCCGACGACGCACGCGAGCCAGGGTTCGGACATGGGCCTGTTCGGTGGCCTCCTCGGCTGGGACGCCGACGACGAACGTCTGCCGCACTCGCGCGCCGCGTTGCGCGATGCCGGTGTCGCGCTCGAGATCCGCTACGCGGAGTTGCACGATCCGCACCCCAACACTTACCGGCTGACGCTGTGGCGTGGCAGTGCCCAACACCGGCTCGTCGCGATCTCGACCGGCGGTGGCATGATCGAAGTGATCGAGATCGACGGCACGGCGGTGTCGCTCTTCGGCGACTACGACGTCATGCTTGTGCGCATGCGCGACGCAGGCGCCGCGCGCGCGGCGGCAGAACGACTCGCGGACCATGTCGAGGTCACCGACGCGCGTGAAGTGTTCGCGATCCTGTGTGGCCACGAGTTCGTTTCCGAAGAACGGATTTCGGCGATCGACGGTGTCGTTGGCGTGCATCGGCTCTCGGCCGTGTTGCCGGTGCGATCGCGCAAGGACTTGTCGGTGCCGTTCCTACACGCAGGACAACTGGCAGTGCACGCTGATCTCGAGGGGCAACCCTTGTCGGACTTCGCGCTGCAGTACGAATGCGCCCGCGGCGGCATCGACGACGAAGCCGTGTTCGCGCGCATGCGCCACATCCTCGAGATCATCGCGAGTGGTGTCGCGAACGGACTTGCCGGCACCGAGCACCCGGATCGCGTCTTGCCGCGCCAGTCGCACCGCTTCGCAGAACGTCTCGCAAAGGGCTCGCTGCTCGCGTCGGGTCTGCTCAACACGGCGATCTTGCACGTCACGGCGCTGATGGAGGTCAAGAGCTCCGACGGTGTGTTCGTTGCGGCTCCGACGGCGGGTTCTTGTGGCACGTTTGCCGGTACTTGCCACGCGGCGTTCGAACAGCTTGGCACGGCGGAAGAGCCGGCCTTGCGCGCGTTGCTCGCAGGCGGACTGATCGGCGTGTTCGTCGCGACTCGCTCGAGCTTTGCGGCGGAGGTCGGCGGGTGTCAGGCCGAGACCGGCGCCGGAGCGGCGATGGCGGCCGCGGCGCTCGTCGAGCTCGGCGGCGGTAGTGCCGCGCAATCCTTGTCGGCGGCGAGCCACGCGATCCAAAACGCACTCGGGCTCGTCTGCGATCCGGTCGCGAACCGAGTCGAGGCGCCTTGCCTCGGCCGCAACATCGCAGGCGCGGCCAACGCGATCGCGAGCGCCAACATGGCGCTGTCGGGCTACGACCACCTCATCCCGCTCGACGAAGTGCTCGACGCACATCGCGAGATCAGCGAACGCATGGCGCGCGAGCTGCGGTGCACGGCGCTGGGCGGGCTGTCGATCACCCCGACGTCGAAGGCGATCGAAGCGAAGCTGTGCGGCGGCAATGCGCACGGTGGCTGCGCCAACTGCAGGTAGGCTGAGCACCGCGTATTGAGGTCGTAAGCCGGTGCGTATGCTCTTGCTGCATGCACTGCCGCACTCTGTTCACGTTGTTCTTCGCGACCGCGTTCTCGGCGTGCCGCGGCCCGCTTGACACCGCGCAGTGGTCCATGGGCCCCGGTCCGAACGGCAACTGGACAGTGGCGTGCGATTCGCCGCCGCCGCAGCAGTGGTCGGGCGCAACCGGTAGGCACATCGTCTGGCGCAAGGACCTACCCGAGACCGGCCAGGGCGGCATCGCGCTCGCGAACGGCAAGCTGTTCGTCGCAACGATGGCGCCGTGGGATGGGAAAGCGCTGAGCGACACCGACGCGGAGACGTACGCGCACGCCACCGAGAAGCGAAAGGTCGTCGGCAAGCATATCGACGCGCACTGCTTCGATGCCGCGACCGGCGATCTCCTGTGGACTCGCCGTCTCGAGGGTGAAGTGCCATCGATCTACAGCTACCCGTTCTCGGATGCGACGAGCGCATCGCCGTGCTGCGACGATCAACACGTCTGGTTCACCAACGCCGGCGGCCGAATCGTCTGCTTCACGCACGATGGCCAGCCGCGCTGGACGCGCCGCTTCACGCCGACGTTCGATGGTCCGTTCAACAAGCAGTTCGAGCCACTGCTCGTCGACGATCCGTCGCGCGGCGCCGGCGCGAAGACGCTGATCCACATGGAGCCCCGTCGCGTCGGCAACGATGTGACATCGAATCCTGCGGGTCCACGTTGGAACTTCCTCATCGGTCTCGATGCCGCCACCGGCACCGAGCTGTGGCGAAGCGAGGACGCGCTGACGCACTACAACGCGCCGATCCTCGTGCACGACCCAATACATGGCGCATGCGTCCTGCACGCGCGCGGTGGTCCGCACCAAGTGCCCGAGCTGCCGCTCGGCATGTCGCTGACGATCGCGAGCGGGGCCGAGGCCGGCAGGCGCGTCTGGCGCTACGAGGACCCGCGCAAGAACCACGAGGGTGCGCTGCAGACGATGGCCGCTGACGGGCGGTATGCGTATTGGTTGCTGAAGACGCCGAACGACGTGCTCGTGGTGCTCGACGTGCGCACAGGTGAGCCGGTGCGAGAGATTCACCTCGTGAACGGTGCCCGTGTGCACGCGGCATACGCTACGGTCGCGCAAGGCACGAACGCGGAAGACGTCAGCGAGCCGAAGGCCGGCGTCTTCCCCGCGCGCTATTCGATGCACGCAGCCAAGGGTGCGCTGTGGTTTCTGACCTACGCCACCGCGTGGGGCAAGCCGACGCTCGGCGCTCCCTGGTGCCTCGCCCGCGTCGACGTCGATGCCGGTACGGTCGACTACCACGAACTGCCGACGACGCCCGATGGTGCCTACCGCACCAAGCTCGCGGCGCGCGCCATCAACGGCCGCGGCGACGAAGTGACCGGCGACGACCGTTCGCGCTGGGACGGTTGGGACTGGGTCTTCCATCCGTCGCCGACACAGATCGGCGACCATCTGTACTTCACGCTGCAGACTGGCGTGGTCTACGTGATCGACACGTCCGTGACGACCAACGTGCGGCCGGTCGCCGTCAACGACCTCGGCGAGCTCGGCGCGACGTGGACCGGCAACTCGATTTCGTTCGCGGACGGACGGCTCTACCACCGCACGGCGCGCGAACTGTTGTGCATCGGTGCAACCTCTGCGCGATGACCGCTGCCTTCGAACGGGCAAAGCCCACGCTGCACGACTTGGGGCGATGCAACAGCGGGGTATCATGCCGCTGTGCTTTGCAACGTCGAGTGGCTCCGATCCCTGTGCGCCGTGACGCGGCTCGGCGTCCTCGCGTGCGTCGCGGCCACGGTTGCGTCAGGTCTCGCCGCTAGCATCACGGCGCAGACGCTGAGCTACAGTCGCGACGTTCGTCCGATCTTGTCGCAACACTGTTTTCGATGTCACGGTCCGGACGAGGCGGCGCGCGAGGCGGAGCTGCGCCTCGACAGGCCTGGCCGAGCTGCGACAGCGCCGATCGTCGAGCGGATCACGTCGCGAGATCCTCACGAGATCATGCCGCCGCCGTCGGCGCAGAAGCCGCTGAGTCCGCAGCAGATCGAAGTCTTGACGACCTGGATCGCCGAGGGCGCGACCTACGAGAAGCACTGGGCCTTCGTGCCACCGCGCCGACCGGAGCTGCCGGACAACGAAGCGCGCCACCCGATCGATCGCTTCGTTCGCGCTCGCCTCGCGGGCTCAGGGCTCACTCGTGCACCCGAAGCCGACAAGTGGACGCTCGTGCGCCGCGTCTACCTGGACTTGATCGGACTGCCGCCGACCATTGAAGAGGTCGACCGCTTCGTCGCGGACGCTTCCAAGGGTGCCTATGAGCGACTCGTCGACCGCTTGCTCGCATCGCCGCGCTACGGCGAGCGTTGGGCGCGACGTTGGCTCGACCTGGCGCGCTACGCCGACACCAACGGCTACGAGAAGGACCGCGATCGCAGCATCTGGCCGTATCGAGACTGGGTCATCCGCGCGCTCAACGACGACATGCCGTATGACCGCTTCGCGATCGAGCAGATCGCTGGCGACATGCTGCAAGGCGCGACGCAGAGCCAGGTCATCGCGACTGGCTTTTTCCGCAACACGATGTTGAACGAGGAGGGAGGCATCGATCCCCTCGAGTTTCGCTTCCACGCGATGACCGATCGTGTTGCGACGACGGGGACTGCGCTTCTCGGGTTGACGGTGGCGTGCGCGCAGTGTCACACGCACAAGTTCGATCCCATCACGCACCGCGAGTACTACGGACTGATGGCGTTCTTGAACAACGCCGACGAGCCGGATTACTTCGTCCTGAACGAGCGGGAAGAGAAGCGCTACGAGGCGCGGCTCGCCGAAGCGGATGCCGAGCTCGCGCAACTCGCGAGCAAGTGGCCGGCGAGTGCTCCTCCGCTCGAACAGAGTTTCGACGCATGGTTGACGGAGCGACGCGAGCTCGCGTCTCGTTGGACGACGCTCGTCGCGAGCGTCGCGACTTCGAACTCGCCGAAGCTCGTCGTCGCTGCGAACGGCGTGGTCGATGTTCATGGCGACACGACCAAACACGATGTCTACCGACTCGTCTTTGCACCGCTGGGTCACGAGGTGCGCGCGCTTCGACTCGAGGCCTTGCCGGATGATCGGCTGCCGAGTCGTGGCCCGGGGATGACGTTCTACGAGGGGCGCAAGGGCGACTTCTACCTCTCGGAGTTCGAGCTGCGCACGGCCTCCGGACCCGTCGTGATCGTGGCTGCGAGCGAGACGCACGCCGGCGACAAGTTCGGCCACGCGGTGAGCGCGCAGTTGACGCTCGACGGCGATCTGCAAACCGGCTGGGCGGTCGACGGGCGGATCGGCAAGCGTCACGTTGCGATCTACGAGCTCGAGACGCCGCTTCCTGCGCATACGGCGATGGAGCTCACGATGCACTTCGGGCGCCACTTCGCGAGTTCGCTGGGTCGCTTTCGGATTTCCGCGACGGCTGAGCTCCGCGGGGATGCGAAGACGGCGTTGGGAGAAGATGTCGATGCCCTGCTGGCGCTTCCCCGCGAGGAGCTGACGGAGCAGCAACGCGCGCGATTGCGAGAGTACTTCTTGCTCCACGCGCCGCTCGTCAAGTCGCACGCAGATCGCATTCGCGCGCTGAGACGTCCGCCCGATCGCGTCACGACCCTCGTGATGCGCGAGCGTCCGGCGCAGCATCCGCGAGCGACGCATCGGCACCACCGCGGTGACTATCTGGATCCGAAAGAGCGCGTCGAGCCGAGCGTGCCCGCAGTCTTGCACGGCTTCCCGTCCGATGCTGCGCGCGATCGACTCGGCTTCGCGCGTTGGTTGGTCGCGCCGGAGAACCCACTCGCGGCGCGCGTCGTCGTCAATCGACACTGGGCGGCGTTCTTTGGCGAGGGCATCGTGCGCACCCTCGACGACTTCGGTGCGCAGGGCGAGCTGCCGAGTCATCCGCAGTTGCTCGACTGGCTGGCGGTCGAGTTCGTCGAGCGCGGATGGTCGATCAAAGCGCTGCACAAGCTCATCGTGACGAGCCAGACGTATCGTCAGGCTTCGGTGATCCAGCCCGAGCACCTGCGACTGGATCCTCAGAACCGCTTGCTCGCGCGTGCGCCGCGCTTCCGCCTCGATGCCGAGGTCCTGCGTGATGCGGCGTTGCTCGCGGCCGGTGTCTTGTCGGACAAGATGTACGGGCCGCCTGTGCGACCGCCGCAGCCCGAGGGCGTGACCGAGGTCGCGTGGG
>JAGQQW010000070.1 GCA_020426005.1 Planctomycetota bacterium
GTACGCGCGGCTGCGTATCCGATGTTGCGTGCCCGACTCGGTCCGCCGTTCTCTTCGCAATCGATGATGCGGATGCGCGGATCGAGGTCTCGATATTGGTCGAGGACCCTCAGCGATTCGGGATCTGTGGATCGATCGTTGACGATGATCCACTCGAACGCCTGCATCGACTGCTGCAGGACGGACCTCGCCGTGTCCGCGAAGTGGTCGCCAGCGTTGTAGTACGGCGTGAGAATCGACACGCACGGCTTAGCGTCGGGATTCGCCGGCGCATAGTCGTACTTCGCGCGGCGAGCGGAAACCGGCGTGTTCTGATAGTCGGGTTGTTTCGGATCGATCATGCGGAATTACCGGTGTTCCTCGGCGCTTCCCGGAGGACGAGGCGTATCCGGGAGATCGTCTTGCCCGCCAGATGCGCTTGAGGCAAGGTCAGAGGCATTGTCAGCGGCGATGTTTGCGGCGACGTCTCAGTGCGCCGATGAGGCAAGGAACAAGAGATGTTCTCAACGATTGTCAGGAGAATGGCAGGTTCGGCCGTGGATACGTCGGAAGGGCCCAACTCGGAGGTGCCGTTTTGTCGCTCGTAAGCTTCTGCGTCCCGACCTGGAACGCCGCGGATCACCTGGAGCGGAGCATCCGGTCCCTGCTCGCTCAACGCAACGTCGACTTCGAAATCCACGTATGCGACGACGCGTCTCAGGATGCGACACTTCGGATCGCCGATCGTTTTCGCGACGCACGACTCCACGTGCACTCGAGCAAGGGCCGCCTCGGACTCGCTGGCAACTGGAATCGAGCGGTGTCGTTCGCAACGGGCGACTACGTGTGCCTCTTCGGTCAAGACGACGTCGCGTCCCCCGACCTCGGGGCAACGCTGTCCCGCCTGCTCGATGCACATCCGGATGCGTCGCTCGCTTTCGGGCGGCGATCGTTCGACTTCGACGACGAAGCGAGCCGTGAAGCACTCGGCTACTTCTTCGAGGTGCTCTACCCCGGAATCCTCGACGAGTTCTACGCCGCGATCGATGTCGTCATCCCATCCGACGTCATGCGCACGCAGGCGATGCGACACGCCTTCGAGATCAACCTGATCGGCGAACCGTCGTTCGTCCTGTTTCGTCGCGATCATCCCGCAGTCGCAGCAGGCTTCGACACGGCGATGAAGCAGATGGTCGACTGGGAGTTCTACACGCGACTCTTCGCAAATAGCCCGATCGTGCAGACCGAGACGAACCTCGGCACGTATCGTCTCCACGCGAGCGGCGCTTCGACGGGCAACGCAGCGCAGGAAACGCACTGGGCGGAGTACGATCATCTCCTCACCCTCGTGGAGCGACGCTTCGCCGAGGTGCTCACCACGGACGAACGAGAGCAACTCGCCGACCGCCACCGCGAAATCCGCCGCCTGCGCTCCGAACACACAGGCGGATAGGCACGCACGAACGAGTCGGTCGACATCCGTCCCGGGCTGAATCGAGCGATCCATGCCAATGGGGCATGCTCGCTCCGGGATTCACTCAAGATCTCGGGGATCGGTCACCGAAAACGGGCAATACCCCTCGCGTTCCAGGAACATGCGATGACGATTGCCTACTCGATGTTCGAGCGACTCAAACGACTCGTTTCGTTCGACGACAGCGACGTCGAGAACCTGCGCTCGCTGGCGCCCGCAATCATGGAGATCGGTCCGTCATTGACAGACGCGTTCTACTCCGCTCTCGCCAGCGAACCTGCCACAGCTGAAGTCATCGATGGTCGTCTGGAGAAGCTGCAGAAGACCCATTCGCAATGGCTGCGAGAACTCATCGCGGGTGACTACGGAGAGCGCTACTTCACGTCACGTATTCGCATCGGACAGGTGCATGTCGTGCACGGCATCGAACCGGCGTTCGTCGAAGCGGTCATGAGCATCATACGAACAAGGGCCATCAAGCTGCTCGCCGAGAAGTTCGACGGTACGGCAGATCTCGCCGAAAAGGCGGCCAGCTTCATCAAGATCTGCGATCTCGACATGCTCCTGATCAACATGGCCTACGCCGACGAGCGTCTCGAACGACTCTCGAGCTTCACGGGAATGAAGCGAACCCTCATCGAGAACATCATTCGTATCCCACCGGACACCGAGCCTGCTCGACAGGCATTCTGACCGGCCTGTCTCACTCACTCGGAGAATCGACACATGTCACGCACCGAAACACTTCAGAGGATTCTGCGTTCACTCCAGACCGAAAGCCCTGACATCGAGGCCAGTGCGTTGATCTCGGACGACGGCCTGATGATCGCCAGCGCATTGCCGCAACACGTCGAAGAAACTCGAGTCGCGGGCATGAGTGCGACGCTACTCAGCCTCGGTAACCGCGCCGCGACGGAGCTGTCGCTCAAGACGCTTCAGCAGGTGCTCATCCGCGGCGAAGATGGCTACGCCGTCATGGTGAAGGCGTCCGAAGGCACGATGCTGCTGTGCCTGACAACCAAGAACGCGAAGCTCGGTTTGATCTTCCTCGACGTGGGACGCGCAGCGGATCAAATCGCCGACGTACTCTGATCGTCAGTCGTTTTCGTCTCGGCGGCGCCGCATCGCCTCCGCGATCTGTCGTTCCGCATCGGCCAACGAGGCCAACCCGTCGGCTGCACTGCGAAACGCTTCACGGAGCTTGCGCCGCAGCTCGACCCTGTTCTCGCCTCCTCTGAGACCATGCTTCCGAATCAGACGATCAGCTTGCTGCACATCGATCGCGTATCTCTCACCCGTCGCGGCTCCCCGCGGGCGCCGCTCCAGGGTGAAGCGGTCATCGGGCCAAGCGATCAGCACGCAGACAGCGTCGTCCTCGCGCCAACACAGGCGGTAGCGAGGGCCAAACGGCCTCGTTGCTGGAGAGTCAGTGGACACTGGTCGTCGGCAGTAGCTCGTTCGGAGGATCACAAGGAGTCTACTGCACGATTCCAGACGAGAGCGCGCTCACTTACTTCCGCCGGGCAAGGTTGCCCGGCGGCTCCGTACAACGTTCATCCAAAAGAGGCATAGATCTCATGGGCAACACAACGCTCTTCGACGACGGCTCGCACAAGAACATCCTCATGGAGGACTTCGCCGACGGTGGTGCAGCGGTCCAAGCCAATCAACACCTGATCGTGCACAACGGGAAAGCCATGATCCTGGATCCTGGCGGGCACAAGATCTACTCGAAGCTGCTCTCCGCCACGATGCATGAGATCGGGGGCGGCGAGCTGCAGTACATCTTCCTCTCGCATCAAGACCCGGACATCGTTGCAGCATGCAACGGTTGGTTGATGACCACAGATGCCGATGCGTACTGTTCGGAGCTGTGGACTCGTTTCGTACCGCACTTCGGCCTCGACAACTTGGTCGTAGAGCGCCTCAAGCCGATTCCGGACGAAGGAATGAGCCTCGACCTCGGCGGGGTGCCGCTCTTGCTCGTTCCTGCCCACTTCATGCACTCGTGCGGGAACTTCCAGGTCTATGACCCGATTTCCAAGATCCTCTACACCGGAGACTTGGGTGCTTCGCTGGGACAGAGCTACGTCGAGGTCCCGGACTTCGACGCGCACATCCAGTACATGGAAGGCTTCCACCGGCGCTACATCGCCAGCAACTCGATCCTGCGTGCCTGGGCCGCGATGGCGCGCTGCCTCGACATCGAGATCATCGCACCGCAGCACGGAGCACTCTTCCGTGGTACGGATCACGTGAATCGATTCATCGATTGGTGCGAGCAGCTCGAGTGTGGCGTGGACCTGATCGCGAACAACCTGAAGGCGCCAGTCATGGCCTGACAATCGAAGCAAACCACGACGCCGATTCGGCTGCCACCGCGCCGCTGGAACCATGAAGACAAGGAACGCACATCGCATCGCACTCGCCGGGATGAAGGGCGGCATCGGGAAGACCACGATCGCCATCCACCTCGCGGCAGCCCTGGCGAAGCGCGGCAAGCGCACGCTGTTGATCGACCTCGATCCACAAGGTGGTGTCGATCTGTTCTTTGCCACGGGCCGCCTGACCGGCTTGGCCGACTACCTCATGGATCGAGTGCCGATCAGCCGCACGCTGAAGAGGACGAAGTTCGACGATCTGGGCCTGATCGCGCGCGGAAAACTCGACCCTGTGGACTGCCCCGAGTTCGAACACACGCTGGCGCGAACCTCTGCAGTGGAGGACCTGCTCGACCTCCTCGACAGCCGGTTCGAGTTCGTGATCATGGACCTGCCTTGCGGACTCGGAGCAGTCACACGAACCGGGTTACGTGTTGCCGACCACGTGCTCGTGCCTGTTGTTCCCGAGCCGATGTGCAACCGATCGATTTCGCAAGCATGTCGCGTTATCGAGTGGATTCGCGAGCATCAGAACCCCGGTCTCGATCTGCTCGGGCTGATACCGACCATGATCGAAGCCGACGACGTTCCGGGGCTCGAGGCGTTGCGTAGCGTGTGGTGCGGTTTCGCCAGCAACGTCGACGCGGCGATCCCTCGCTCGTCTCAACTGATCGAGTGCAGCCGGCTACGCAAACCGCTGCAAATGCTCGAGAATCCTCCACAGTCGCTACTCGCCCGTTTCGAGCGACTCGCCGACGAGGTACTGAACCGCGTCGACACACCGAGCGAGGATCGACCGAACATCGAAATCGTTGTCGAGCGCCTCCGTGCAATCGCGCCTCGGACCGACCTCATCAACGAAGAGTTCGCGTCGTTTCATGCCCCCACGATCGATGCCACCGACACAGCCGGTACGAAGCAAGCAAGCCGCGCGATCGAAGCGGCCTCGCTCGTGCTGGAGCGACTCTGCGCCGACGAGAACTTCGGTTTCCGATCTTGGAACGAACTGCTCGATTGGTGCCAGCGAGTCGCTGGTTGCGAAAACGCGTTCGCGATGGATCAGCAAGGACTCGTGATCGCCGATGACGGCAACCTACCCACCGAAACGGTAGAAGACACTGGCACTCGATTGATCCGTGCGATCGATCAAGCCGACAAGATGGTCATCGCGCGCGGCCGTGCACAGATCATCTCGATCCAACTGGGCTCGCGCTGGCTGACCGGTGTCCGCATCGGGACCGACGGAGACGCAGCGTTCACGCTCGGGCTCCTCGGAGACAAGCCGGTGGATGAAGACGCGAGGAAGACGATCGAGGATGTGATCGGTGTCGTGGCAGAGAGGTTCTACTCGTTTTCGGCAAGCTAGCCAGGCTGAGCACCTATCACGGCGATGTTTCGCATACTCGTAGTCGATGATGACGAGCAGCACCTGCGCTGCCTGAGGCACGGCTTGCTGTTGTTGCCGAACATCGCGGTCGTTGCATGTCACGACTTCGATTTCGCGATCCAGGTCGCGGAAATGTCGATGCCGAACATGATTCTGACGGCAATCGACATCCAAGGCCGTTCGGCAATGGAGATGATTGGCTGGTTTCAGAAGCTCAATGTCGACCCCATGCCGGATGTCGTGTTCATGGCGAATCCGCCGAACGACCTGTTGGCCAATGTCCACGACATCACCGACACAGGAATACTCGTCAAACCGGTGAGGCTGGCAGATCTTCGGGACGCTGTCAGTCGGGCCAGGGGAAGCAATTGGCGAGCCACACGCGAGCATTCACTATCGAACGCGAGCGGGCTTGTTCGCATCGCGATGCTGTCCGGACACTGCGTCCGCATCGTCATCAAGCTGAACGGCAGCAACATCGGGGAGATCGTGGTTCGCGACGGTGGCGTCTGGGCCGCCCACGACACGTTCGGTGTCGGCAACGATGCGTTTTGCCGACTCTTACGACAACCGACGATCGCCGCTTGCGAACCGATCGGGACCGACGACTGCGGAGAGTCCAATATCGGAATTGGCGATTCGACGGGAGCCGGACCAGCGGCGGTAGAGGCTTTCGACGCACCGGCGTCGGAACTCTTGAGATCGTCTGAGCCGACGACGGGTGAGAAGGGCGAGTCGAGCCGAACGTTCCTGCCAGTTCTCGATCGTGTGCTCGAAGATTGCGTAGCTGAAGACGCTTCGGTATCGCATCTCAGCCCTGCAAGGGAAGTCGAGGAACGCATACCCGTCCCGACAGCAGAGAACACGATGACTGTCGAGGAAAGGGAGCGCGAGTTCCGCCGCGCGCTCGACGATGGAATCGACGCTCTGCTTGAGAAAGACTACGGCAAGGCGATGGGAGCATTCGAGCTGGCAGAGGAGATTCAGCCGGGGCACTCGATTGTTGCCACGAATATCCAGCGCTTGCGCGAACTCGGGTACGGCACGGAAGGAGCGCAAGGCGCAATGCGCTCGTAGTGAGTCCGAGCAACCTCGGATTCGCCGCACCTCGGACCCAGGAGCTAAGCCCAATAGAACGTGCGTGGGCGTAGTTCGCGTTCGGTCAGCGCGCGCTGGATCTTGCGATTGGATCGTTCATCGCGACCTCGAGCGAGGGAGGTCGCGATACCAAGCATCTTCGATGGTGTCCGCGCTGCGCTCGGCGCGCTGCGGGTCGCTCTTGGCGACTCGACAAGTCTCATCCCTGCGCCGTGCGCTCTCTGGGTGCTGCATCCGTACCACGGAAGTACTCTGGTGTGACACCTTCGGTGCGGCGAGCCCTTTCAGGAGACCGAAAGTTCGCACAGGTGCGGAGCTCACGCGCCGACCGTGTACCCTAAACTAATCTCGGTCGCTGCCTGACGGCCGTTCTACTCCCCCATTGCCGGTCCACTGCTTGGCGGCACGGGGAGCACCCACCGAAGTGCGATCGCTCGGGAACGACAGGTATTCCTCATGCAACGACACGGACTCCGCGTGCTGGCGAGCATCCTCGCCGCCCTCTCCCTTCCCGCACCTTTCGTGAGCAGCCAGAACCCGGCGCTTCTCAAGGACATCAATGCGCAGGCGTACCAGGAGGTGCTCTCGGGTGAGCCCCGCGAACTGACGAACGTCGGCGCCCTTGCGTACTTCGTCGCGGAAACGCGCGCGGGCACGCAGCTCATGCAGACCGATGGAACGAGTGCGGGCACCGTGCCGGTTGCCGGAAGCGCTACGACCCACCCGCTCTTCGGTCCGTCAGGGCTGACGCCGTTCGGCACGCGTTTGATGTTCTCGGGTTGGGATGACACCCACGGCTTCGAACCGTGGATCGTCGAGAACGGCCGCGCACGCCTACTCAAGGACATCGTTCCGGGAAGCAGCAACTCCGAACCGCGCGAGTTCTTCGTGCACGCCTCGACCCTTTACTTCTCTACGTGGGACTTCTCACGGAAGCAGACGGAACTCTGGCGCAGCGACGGCACTGCGAACGGCACGGCCATGGTTCTCGCGTTCCCGAGCACGGAGGACCGGCGCAACTTCCAGTTCGCGAGTGTCCGCAACCGGTTCTTCTTCACGGCACCGGACAGCATCGGACTGGCTACGCTCTACGTGAGCGATGGGACGACTGCGAACACGGCGCCCCTCGTCGCTGCGAGCGGTGCCATCCGCAATGCCATGCATCTGACGGGCTTCGGCCCGCGCCTGTACTTCACGGCCAGCGATCCGAACCTGGGTCGCGAAGTCTGGTCGAGCGACGGCACGAATGCCGGCACGTCGGTCTTCCTCGACATTCGCCCCGGACCCGGACCATCGAATCCAGCGGCCTACACCGTCGCCGCGGGCAAACTGTGGTTCGTCGCGAGCAACGACCCTGCGGGCTATGAGCTCTGGGAGTCGGACGGAACCGCGGCGGGTAGCAAGATTCACGACCTCGTCCCGGGGTCGGTTTCGTCCTATCCCCGTGAACTCACGGAGGTGAGTGGCAAGCTCTGGTTCGTCGCCAAGGACGCGAGTGGCGAGGAGCCATGGATCGCGGACGGAACCACGCCTCCCACTCGCGTCGCGGATGTGCTCCCTGGATCCGGATCCAGCAATCCGCACAGTTTCGTTGCGCTGAGTACATGGGTCGTCTTTGCCGCGACTGGCACCAACGGAACGAGGTTGTTCCTGAGCACCGGAAGCGCCGCGAGCACGCGAGAACTCTCGACGGTGACGCCGACCTTCGATGCGGCGCACGATCGCGAGATCCTGGCCCACGGCCCGTTCTTGCTCTTCCAAGGAGACGCCGGTCAGGGACTCGGAGCCGAGCTCTATCGAAGCTTGCCGGTCGTGAGCAGCACGACGCTCATCGCGAACCTTCACGAATACCTGCCTGGCGAAACGCAGCCGACGCAGATTTCGGCGATCGTGGAGATCGGTGACAAGGTCTACTTCGGAGCGAACGACGGCGTCCACGGTCTCGAGCCTTGGGTGAGTGATGGTACGGCGGCGGGTACGCAGCCTCTCGGCAACCTCTATACCGCTGCCGGCAGTAGTTTCCCGTCCGGGTTCACCGCAACGGCACGCGGCGTCGTCTTCTCTGCCTACGACGAGATTCACGGCAACGAGCTTTGGATCACGAGGGGAAGCGCCGCGACGACGAAGCTGCTCGTCGACATCGAGCCAGGCAGCCGCTCGGGAGGGCCGACGAACTTCGTCCAGCTCGGTGGGAAAGTCTATTTTCGAGCGACGAACAACTACAGGAGCATGCTCTTCGAGACCGACGGCAGCGCCGCTGGCACACGCGCCATCACACAAGTGCTGCCGAGTTCGCCATTCGTCCGCATGGAGGACGCGCTCTATTGGCTGAGTAGATCGGGCCTCATGCGCAGCGACGGCACAGCAGCAGGGACGAAGCCGATCGCCGCGATCTACGCTTCGCCAAACGCCGGAACATCGCCGATGTGCGTGGTCGGCAACAGACTCTTCGTCTTGGCGTCGACAGCCGCAACCGGCGTCGAGCTCTGGAGCAGCGACGGCAACACCGCGACGCTCGTCGCCGACATCATTCCTGGCTACTTGGACGCTGCCCCAAACAGCTTGACCGCCGCCGGAGGTTTCGCGTTCTTCACTGCAGCAACGAACAGCGGACGCGAACTGTGGCGGAGTGACGGCACGGCTGCCGGCACCGTTCTCGTGCGCGACATCCACCCCGGCTACAACAGCTCCAACCCAACGGGGCTGATGGCGATCGGAGAGGAGTGTTGGTTCTCCGCATTCTCACCGGCAACCGTCGGCATCTGGAAGAGTGACGGTACGAGCGCGGGCACGGCGCTGGTCCACGCAACGATCAACTCCCAGCCGTGGCTCCTCGGGCGCATCGGCGACCGTGTGCTCTTCACCGAAGCGGAGGCGGGCTACCAGCCGAAGTACCCGAGCTACACCGTGGATCGACGCACGGGCAAGGTGACCGCGCTCGTGACCGCGAACACGGCGCCTGTCTACATCGATCAGCCATGGAACTTCGATGGCATCCTCGCCCGTGGCACGTTCTTCTTCGAAGCCCGGTCCGATGTGCGGGCGATGGAACTCCACACGTGGTTCGCGGGAGCGAGCACGGAAACCGTCGGTAGCAGCTGCGCAGGAAAGGGTCGCAATCCGAGGCTCGACGCAACCGACCCCCGCCTCGGGCAGACCTGGACGATCACCGGCAACGGCTTCGCACCGAGTCGAGCTTCGGTCGTGTTCTTCGGCGCTCCCGTCGTCTCGCCATACGAACTCGCCGGCGGATGCAGGTTGCACGTCGACCTCGCGACCTTCATGGTCCTCGGCGGTCGCGTGGGTTCGAGCTGGACGCTCGCGCCGGTGCTGCCGAACGTGCCCAGCGTGATCGGACTCACGATTGCATTACAGGCCTTCCAGCTCGCGAACGACCGCCGCATCGGCTTGGATTTGTCGACAGCGATGCACGCGACGTTCGGGCGCTGAGTCCGGCTCGCGTCATTCGGTGTCGCAATCAGCTGCCTGCCACTCCCGGGATAATTCCCTCTCGATCCAGCGTATGCTCTCACGCCCAACACCACCGAAGACCACATCCATGCGCTGCTTTCCACTCCTCGCCCTCCTCATCGTCGCTGCAACCACACCGGCTCAGGATTTCGTCGCACGATCCATCACTGTACCTGCCACGCAGAAGCGCGGCGTGTCGTACACGTTCGACGCGTCGTGGCAAAACGCAGACCGCGTCGTGAGTGCCCCTGCACACGAGGCTGGCATCTACCTATCCAACGACGCGACGATCACGTGGCGCGACGTATTGCTTCGTACGACCAATCATCCTGGCCTGCCGCCACTTGCGAGCCATCGACTCGTGACGAACGTCACGATGCCGTCAGGTGCACTGCTCGGCACCCGGTATCTTGCAATCGCGGTCGACCACTTGGGCAAGATTTCGGAGACCAACGAAGACAACAACATCCAGAAGCAAGCTGTCCAAGTCGTGCCTGGGCCAAACGACTTGCCTGATCTCGTTGTCAGCTCACTCACGGCAAGCCCGACAGTCGTCTACCGCTCATCGACGATCGACGTGACGACTACAGTCCAAAACATAGGCATCGGCGACTCGGCGAGTTCTTACACCGGAATCTACCTCTCGGATGATTCCGTGATCTCGTCGACGGACACATTGCTTACGACTCAAGTCACACTGCCACTTGCGACGATGGCGGTCGACACACTGCGAAATCAGATCTCCGTTGGCTCCGCCTCGACTCGCCTCGGCACGCACTACCTCGGAGCCTACGCTGACCAAGGTGCCGCGATCACGGAGTCGAACGAGACGAACAATACACGTGCAACACGAATCGACGTGCAAGGGCTCCCCGACCTCCGCGTGGACACCCTGAGTCTGGATCGCAACTCCCAAATAGCTGGAGGAGTCGTACGCGCTCATTACATCATCAGCAATCGAGGTGACATCACGGCGCCGGAATCGACGGTCGACATCATGCTCGGCCCCTCGACGCTCGACCCGCGAGCCTTGGTACTCGATCGCAAACAGATTCCTGCACTGGCACCTAATGCCACCTACACTTGGACAGCCACTGTTCAAATTCCGTATCACCGCGCCCCCACCCAGCCGAGCTACATATGGGTGGTTGCGGATGCCACGCGGCAGATACTCGAGCTTTCCGAGACGAACAACCGACTCTACCGAGTCATGCTTGTAACCGAATACACAGGCACGCAGCTTCAATTGGAATTCGTCGCGGACGGGAGCAGCTCAGCAATCAGCGTGACACGCGTCGAAACCGTCCTGTCGGCATCCGCCGGTGGCCGCGTGACCATGGCACTCAAGTCGAAGCCTCTCGCGGGACATTGGGTCCTGACGTCGTGGAGCCAGACCGCGACGTTCACCTACGATGTGATGACCGAATTCTCCCTCGGTCTCCTGAACTCGCCTACGTTTCCCATGTGGTTCGCAAGACTCGATGCGGTGACCGGTCTCGCGTTCCCTCGGTTCGTCATGCCAAATGTCACTCTCAGTAGCTCACTACGGGTCTACGGCAGGACTTTCGCGTTGCAGCCGGACTTTTCGGGAGTCAGCGGCACGGCGGGATTCATCACCTTCGATTTGAAACCGTGAGCATCTGCGGCGCAGACAGATGTGACATTGCATGTGGGGCGTCGCGCGCGGACGCGCTCCTCTGCGCTTGCTGCTGTCTCGAAGCTATCGATATGCGTGACTATCGCGCGCAGCTCATGACGATGCGGATCGGGCGCAATCGTCGCTGCAAGTCCTCGACGACGAAGTCGCCCCGCCATTGCGCGCCGCCCTTGGTTCGGATGCGCGCGACGTAGACTCCGGGAGCGAGCGTCGGCCACCACGTGTAAGGCCAGAAAACCTCACCGTCGAAGGAGTCGCTCGCTTCGACGCTTCCGTCCGTCCCCACGATCTCGACGTCGAAACTCTCGAAGCGTTCGCCTGCCGGCGGAACGAAGACGAGTTGTCGTTGTACGCCAGCGCACAGGATCACTTCGCACGACTCGTTCTCGCCTGCTACGAGTTCGATATCGCGGCGCGCATGCACGATGCCTTTCCCGTAGAAGACGAGACGATAGCGGCCCGCGATCAGCTGCATCGTGGCACGTCCGTTCTCGAGACGTCGAACCGTGCTGCTCGAACGCTCGTGCGCGGTTGCCTCGCACATCACCGGGCCGCTGAGTGCGGACGGAAGTCGCGCGTGGAGCACCAACTCTGCAAATCGCGGGATCGTCACGATGCCGAGGTCGCGGTGCTCACCCGATCGCAACTGGAGCGCGGGGACACGAAACTCCGTCTGCAGCGATGGATCGCGCACGAGCACGTTGTAGTCGCCTGGCACCAGCACGGCGGAACGCAGACTCGGATCGTGCGGGCTCGCCGGCATGGCAGCCCGTGCGAGGATGGCTCCCGATCCTGATTCGATCTGTTCGAGGCTCATGTGCGCGGTCGTACCGCCGCTTCCGAGGCGCGCGGAGAGACTCGCGCGAAGCGCGGCGGTCACGGGCAACCTGACTTCGACATCGCGTCGCCCCGCTCGCAACGTTCCGAGCGACTCGCATCGAACGAAGAGCGCATCCTCGCCGTCCGCTACAAGCAACGAGTAGTTGGCATTCGCATCGAGACCATCCACCTCGAAGCGCCCGTCACGATCGCACGTGGCGCGCCGATCTTCACCGCCCTTCGTGACGAGGACGATTCGCGCGCCGGCACAGTGCCGACCATCGGCAGTCAGGACACGGCCCGAACACGAAAGAGACTCTGCGAGCACCGGGTTCCACTCGAGCACACCGTTCGCGACATCCGCGTTGCGCACGTCGCGCGCATCGAGATACCCATCCGCCTGCGCTTCGATCGACAGACATTCGGGCTGCAAGCCGTCGATACGAAAACGCCCGTCTCGCGCGGTCCTCGCACGGCATGACAGGTTGGCGTAGCCGTGTGCCGCGACGCGCGCATCCGGGATCGGTTCGCCATTCTGGTTCGTCACTCGCCCCATGAGCCTGATCCCGGCTTCGAGTCGAAACTCGTGGCTGACGGTGTCCTGGTCGAGGTCGACGAATTCGTAGAACGGAGCGCACGATGGAGCACGCACGAGGACACGCTGCCTGCCGCGCGGCAAACCGGCAATCTCGAAGTGACCCGTGGCATCGGTCGTCGCACCGACGGCCGGAGCTTGCGCAGATCCATCGAGTTCGAATCCAATGGGCCCGCCAACACGGATGCGCGCACCTTCGATGGGACGCTCCAGCGGATCGATGACGCGTCCGAGGAGTCGCGAGCTGTTCTTGCCGAGGACGAGACGGAGCACTTCGCGACGTTTGCCGATCGCAACCGGTTCGACGAGCGCGCGCGCGGATGGCCCGTGGCCTTTGCTGCTTGCGGCGACGAAGCGTCGACCGGGGACGTGCGCGATGGCGAAGCGTCCACGCTCGTCGCTGCTGGTGACGACTTGGCCTTCGTAGAGGTCCTTCTTCGATCCCGACAAGTAAATCGAAGCACCTGCGACCGGCACATCGTCTTCATCGACGACCACACCCTCGATGTTCGCAGCGAGGGCAAGCGCGATCGTCAGCCGCTTGTCCTCACGCTCTCCGATATCACAGATCGCGTCGGTATCGCGGTCGGTTTCGATGCGATACCGTCCCGCCTCGACGGGCTCGAACACGACTCGACCATCGGCACCGCTGCACGCGCGAAGCTCGGTCAAGAAGGGATCGGTTCCCGCGAGGCGCACGACGCGTACGCCGACGGTCGGCGCGGGCTCGTCGCCCCATCGGAGATCGATGACGAGTCGTGCTCGTGTCCTGGCTGCCTCCGGGGCACTCGTCGCCATGCGCGCCGAGCTTGCTTCGGATTCGATCGAGTCCGCATCTCGAGTAGCGAGCGAGGCTGTGATGGCTTGTTCGGAACCGAGACTGCGCTCACCGATGGACGTCGGGTGTGCGACTTCGGGCCACCACAGCAAACACGCACCGAGAGCGAGGAGCAGGGCAAGGGCTACGAGCGCTTTCTTCATGATCCAAGCTCCTGACGTCATCCATCTTGCAGCGTCGGCAAGCATCGACTCGGAATTGCGAAGAGCGACTTCGCTCCCTGCTGGGTGGCGCATCGTGGCTTCGCCGTGCATCGCCGAGTCGATTTGCGGGGAGCCGTGCATCGCCGCATCGGGAACTGCAGCATCGTCGATCGCGGCATCGAACACGACCGGGTCGTGCATCGCGGCGTCGAGCACGCGTGCGCGCACGTCCATCAGACCTCGAGGCGCCGCATACAAAGCACTCGTCAGCATCGCGACGAGGCTCGCCGGGAGCATGCGTCGCAACTGTTCGAGGCCGCGTACGATCTGCGTGCGCACACTGCCCGCGGGACGACCCAAAGCGTGCGCAATGTCGGCAGCATCCATGCCGTGCCGAAGCCGCAGCCGCAGGACCGGTCGATACGTCTCCGGAAGACGCTCGATCGCGGCGTCGAGCGCTTCGGTCAGCTCCAACGCCTCGCTCGCTTCGGAGGGCCCGATCGCGTTTGCAGCGCCTGCGACCAGGCGCGCGCGTAGGCGATCCGCATCGGGACGCCGCGCACGCTCACGCGCAGCGCGCCGAGCAAGGTTGGCGAGAATGCCCAGCAACCAAGGACGCACGCGCTCGCCGGGCGTGAACGAATCGCGCCGTTCGATCGCGAGCAAGTATGCGCCTTGGACGAGATCCTCAGCCTCGACGGGCGACGAACTCAGATGAATCGCAACGCGCAACAGCTCCGCAGCCGTCGCGTCGTAGACGGTCGCGAGATCCCCGCCATTCCCGCTACGAAGGTAGCGTGCCCAGGCGGCGTTCTCGTCAAGTGGCGGCATCGGGACTTCCTTCGCACGAGCGCCGCCCAATGCTACGCCGAGTTTCGACAATCGTGGCAATGTGACCGCACCGACTCGAATTCCAGGCGTCGTGCCAGTCATGGATCCGAGCAATAGCTAAAGTAGCGCGAAACGACCCTGGCACGTTTCACGCGCGAAAGTACGGCGAAACGACCCTGGCACGTTTCACGCGCCTCGCGAGCGGGACAGTTCACTCGCCACGCGACGCGACAACCACGCGAATAGACAGGCAAGGAACAGGGCGAAGAAGAGGAACACGAGGAAGCCGCCAACTTCGAGGGCGTGTTCATGGGTGTTCGCCAATTGCTCTCGAGCTGGGGCACGACTCGGCAGACTTGCGATGCGCAACGCTTCACGAAGTGCTGCGATCGACAGAACCACGACGAGCCACGACGAGACCAGGAGCGCGGGGCGAATCCGAGATCGGAACCGCACGAGACCCCACCCGACTGCTGCGGTCGCGACGCCGACTGCGAGCGCGATCGACCATGCGAGGTTGCCGCCGTTCCAAGCTTCGAGTCGAGTCGGTGACATCGTCGCGACGAGCCACGCTGCCGAGACGAGCATGCCCACGATGCCGAGCCACGCAACGCCGGCACAGCGCTTCGCCTCGCGAGTCAGTAGCAACGCTGCGAGTGCCACCGCGGGCAACGACATGCTCGCGAAGAACACGAAGCGCGGAAGCACTTCGGCGCCCGAGTAATGCATGCGCGAGGCGGCGTACATCGACACCCAGACGTCGCGATCCTGCGCGAGCGCGTGCTGTTCGCTCCACGAATATCCGGTGAACGCAAAGGCAGCCAGCGTGAGGATCGGAAGCAGCACGCGCCACGAGCGTTGCGCCGTGTCCCCGAGCTTCTTCTGCAGATAGAGCAGATAGAAGCCGACGATCAGCGCCGGCAGGATCGCCATGAAGCGATGGCTGCCGAGCAGCCCCGCGGTGTAGAAGCCCTGCTTGTCGACGATCTGCAAGAACAGCAGCGGCGCCACGCCGAGCGTAATCGCGATCCCGAGCGCGAACGGCAACCAATCGCGCAGCGTTCGCGCGACGTTGTCGTGTTGCGCGTTCTTGATGCCGAGAATCACGAGCCACGAAGTGCCGCCGAGCACGAGTTGGGCGAAGACGAGGTGCATCGAGAACGTCAGGGCGAGGAGCGCTTCGTAGAACGCTGACGCGAACGGCAAGCCGAACGGGAACGGAAGGTCCATCAGCGTCCACCACCATGTTTCGGAGTCGATCGATCGGAATGACTCTGTGGAGCTGTCGTCGCCTCGACGAGCCAGCGATGATTCTTGTCGAGATCCTCGTGTGTCGTCGTGTCCGTCCATTCGCCCGGCTCACCACGGCGGCGCCAGAGAAGGAACTGCACGAGCGCCTCGAGCTCCGTTGCCGTGCCGGCAAACGGCGGCATGAACGACTTGGTGTGCTGCAGGCTGGCGAGGTTCATGCGCATCTGATCCGGTCGCCACGTCTCTACGAGATGGTCGACGCCATTGGCTCCGTTCAGCGTGTGGCACACGGAGCACTGCAACCGGAACACCCGCTGCCCGGTCTGTAGCGACGCGGTCGGTGCGGGATCGCGCAACGGCCATGGATCACCCTGCACCGAACCGTGCTCGCGGAAGTGCTCGACATCGTCCTGCGTCAGCGAGTTGGAATAGAGAAGATCACGAATCGTGTAGGGCTTGCGCACGCCTTCGCGTACGAGTTCCCCCGCACCGCTCGCGCCGAACGCGAGCCCAAGGAGCAGCGTCGCGGTCGCGAAACTGACGTGGAGCTTCTTCCACAAGACGCCGAAGACGACGTAGAGCCCGAGCAGACTCGACGCTGCGACCGCGATGCCGAACGCCATGGTCATCAATGCGCTGCCGCCGGTGATCCACGCGCGACTGTCTTCGGGAAGGACGGACACGTACCAGATCCCGACGAGCGGCATGAGCGTCATCGGAACGAGTACGAGCGAACACGTGCGAGCGAGGTGACTGCGCTCTTCGCGCGTGATGCCCTTCATCGCCTGCACGACGGCGAGCGCGGCCAGGCCGCCGAGTGTCAGTGAGACGAAGCTCCGATAGACGAGCGACGGCCAGAACGACGGGTTGAAGAACCCGCCCCACACGCTGCCGAGGCCCGGCTCACCGCCCGGCGTCAGTTGCCACGACAGAATGCCGTTGATCCAGAAGAGGCTGCCCCAAGCCGCGAGCGAGTAGACGAGCAGCAGCAAGAAGCGCGTGCCGTCCGTGAGGCGCCCTGCATAGCGATAGAACGTGTATCCGGCGATGACCTCGGCGAGGAAGAAAAGCCACTCCGTCGCCCAGATCCAGTGGAACTCGTCGACCATCATCCCGATCGTGCGCGCACTGACCTGGATCGACGTGAGCCACATGCCGACCCCGGTCAACGCCCCCACGACGAAGCTGATCAGCACCAGCACGCGGAAATAGCTGTCGAGGAAGCGACGCGCGAGTGCGTCACCGCGCTTCCACGCGCGCCATTGCAGGAGGCACAGCAGCCATCCGCCACCGATCGCGAACTGAGCGACGAAGACGTGGAAGACCCCGATCCCACCGATGACCATTCCCTTCATCGCCGGGCCGAAATCCAAAACGGGATAGTAGGGAAAGTCCTGCACGCGCCGTTCCTGGGGTTGCCCCTTTGTCAGCGCTGGAGGCGCGCGCGACAAGGGGCATGGTGTCGCGTGACGATGCTACGATTCGATTCTTCACTTCGCGTTCTTGCACCCCACGGGACACCGCCATGAAGACTCTCGCGATGATCGCGCTCGGCGCGACCTGCCTCGTCACCGGTCGGCTGACCTACTCCGCGGTCCAGACCCAGTTGTTTCCGGGCTCCGCGCTGAAGGTGACGCCCGACCCGTCGAACATCTGGAGCTTCCACGACACCGTGTCGCCCCAGAACGGCAAAGCCGTCGTTCCCGTGATCGTCGACTTCGACAAGAACGGCAAGTCCGACACCGAACTCGCGGGTGCGCGCCTACTCGTCACGGATGTCGAACTGGTCGTCAGCCTCGGTCAAGGGATCTTGAAGCTCAATGACTCCACCGGAACCCGTTGGGAGTTGCACACGGCCTTGAACCAGCGCGCGGTCGACAAGAGCTTCGCGTCGCCGCTCGCGATCCCGTTCGGATCGAAGCTCGAACTCGAGGTGCTGACGGACGCGCCACTCGTGAGCGTCCACGTGATCGGACGACTGGTGACGCTGTAGCGCGCCAGCCATGACTGGCCAAAAACCGACGGAATACAAGTGCACGAGACCAATGCGAAATTTCGACTCGCAGAAGTACTACGACAGCGTCCGAGAGAGTGCGCATGGGCTTGCATCCAAGTTCTTGTCGCTGTTGATGCAATACATCGCATTCAGCGTTGCTGCGCTGACAGCAGTCGGCCTCGTGCATGAGCGCGTTCATGCTCTGATGTCCATCGCACTCTCCGGCCTTTGCATTCTCGCTTGCGTCTACTTTCGTTTGATCACTGGACGTTACTACCATTCGGCGAGAGCAACGATCAAGCTTGCGATGGCGATCGAACGAGACCTCTTCGGCGAGCATGCTCGAACATCGGGTGTCTTCAACGTGATCGCCCGAGATGGGGGTCGGTTCTACACTTCTCGGCCCATCGAAGTCGCGATCAAGGCTTTGACCGTCGTCCCGATCGTGATGTTCGGAATCGTCCTTGTCGTTCTCGGAGCGCTGAGCCTCTGAGTTGCCTGGCCGGGGTTGACAGGTCGCACGCGCGCGGTGAATCTCGGCCCGGCATTCGCTGCCCCGCTTCTTTCCTTCGTCCGGGGGAATCTGATGTTCTCGCGCTCTTGTCTCCTGCTAGCACTGCCCTGTCTCGCCGTCGCTTGTCAGTCGTCGCCTGCGTGGTCCGTGCGCGATGCTGCGCCAGACGAGCTGAAGGTGCAGTCCTGGGAACTCTCGGACGCGCCACCTGCTGGGGAACTCATGGTCGTGCGCTGCGAGTACGACCTCGACGTCGCCGGCGAACGGCAGCGCGCCACACGCGAACTGTTCGTGTCGACGGCGGGCGCACGCCACGCCGAGCCTGTCGTGTACGTGCCGGAAGTACCCTCGCCGGTAGCTCCCGCCGGGACTTGGACACTCGTGGGCTGCGGCGACTCGCGCAGCCAGGCGGGCTACCTCTCCGGCAGCATGTGGCACACGCACGAACTCGCGTTGGGCTTCGCCGTCGGCGACGGTGCGGAGTCGACGATCCGCTACGTCGTGCAGCGCGAGTCGCTCGCATCCGCACGCGCTCGGGTTCCGGCGCTACGCGCGCTGCCCGACGAGGGTGTTTGGAAATTCCTCGCGGCACCGGAGCACGTCGTCGCTCGGCGTTAGCCGTGAGAGACCAACGCGCCGTCGCGCGTCGACGAAACAGAATCTGACGGAGCGCAGGCTCAGTCGTTCTTGCTCTGCTTGTCGCTGGCTTCTTCGGCGTGGCCTTCGCTCGCCTTACGACCGAGCAGGCGATCGACCGTCTTCACGATCTTGGCGTGGTTCGCCTCGCCGCTGCCGACGGCGCTGTCCACGACCTTGCCCTCTTGATCGATCACGAAGATCGTGGGAATACCGCGGACGGAGTAGTTCTGCCCCGCGGCCGCGTCGCTGATGACGATCGGGTAGTTGAGCTCGAAGCGATTGGCGAACGCTTGATTGATCTCGATCTCGGTCTTCTCGTCGATATCGCGGACGAGCTTGCCGCCGTGCGGCAACGCCGAGTCGGGATCGGAGAAGTCACTTCCGTAGCCGTAGAAGCGCGTCACGCCGAGCACTTGAAGGTCATCGCCGTACTTCTTCTGCATCTCGACGAGCCCGGGGATGACGACGCGGCACGGTCCACACCAGGTGGCCCAGAAATCGACGAGCACGACCTTGCCGCGATACTGCGACAACGAGAACGACTCGCCATCCTGACCCGCTTCTGCACCGAGAACGTGCAAGCCCGCGATCGCGGGAGCCGGATTGCCGTACAACTGCTCACGCTTGATGTCGCTCGCGAGCCCAGAGGCGAGAGCCTTGTGCATGCGCTGCGCGTTCGCGGGGAGCTGCGAGGCATCGACCCGATCGAAGATCTTCTTCGCGGCTGCAGCGCCAACGCTGTTCTTGCAAAGGTTGGCGGCCAGCAGCAGCGCTTCGTTGCGCTCCTCTCCGGAGTCGGTCGCTTCTGCGTGTGCGAGGTAGCTCTTCATCGCCGCTTCGTTCTGTCCCGCCGTGCTCTGGAGCTGGGCGCGATAGCGAGCCGCGCTGGCTTTCCCGAGCAGGTCGGCATGCTTGACGAGAGCCGCCTTTGCCGCAGCCACTTGGGCGGTGCGGGCCTTCTCCAAGGCCGACGAGAACGCTTCGCGCTCTTCCTTCGTCGCGTCACGACCGGGGCGCTTCACCTTCGACAGCGCGTCGGTGAAGACGGCTTGGACTTCGGCGACGACGTTCGCCGCGGGATTCTCGTCCTGCGAAGCGGCTGGCTCCTGAGAACCGCTCTTCTTGACCGCGATGGATTGCGACGTCGCGACGGACGCCAGCAGCGCACACGTCAGAGCGGGGATTACGAATCGATGTTGCATCTTGGACTCTCTGCTCGAAGTCAATACCAACGTGTCTGCGCGCGAAGCGCGGAGGCAGCGCAGGTAGAAGGAATTGGACAGGGAAAGGTCGACTCGCGGGCGCCATGACCCCCGAGTCCTGCAGCTGCGCTTGCGACGCACGAACGTCCGCAGCGTGTGGAAAAACTCAGACAAGCGTTGGTGCGACTTCCATGGCGAAGTCGCCAATGAGCAGGGCATGTGGCTCTGCTGGCCGCGCGGATGTCTCGAAGTCCTACCGCGCATGGACTCATTTGTTCCACGCACGGTCGGCATGCAGGAATCCGCGAACTCGCGGTCACTGACAGCATGAAGACGCGGCCCAGCGAGGTGCCGCGACGGTCACGCCGTCACGCAGTGCGGAGGACTCAAGTGAAGCCGGAAGTTCCGATGCACTGGCCCTGCAAACCATCCCGTCGTGCGCGCATTCCGAATGAGGTAGCAGCACACCGGTGTTCAGCAGGAATTGGCCATGTAGGCTTCACGGTAGGGCACCATACGAATGGGATCGGGCCCACGTGCGCCACATTTTCGAGATTTCGCCGACCAACCCGGGTTTCTTGACAAGTTGCACCAGGGCAGAGAACCTGAAGGGATCCCCCATCCAGTCCGCGGATGCCCATCGATCTATCCTCCGCTGGCGCCGACACCTGACCCGAGGATGTCCTCATGACCGTCCCGACTGGACGACGAGCCATCGCGCTCGTCCGAGTCCCTTCGACTTTGCTCCTGTGCGCCGGACTCCATGCACAGAACTCGCTCATTGTCGATGCCACCAACGGCCCATACCGAACCATCCAGGCTGCTGTCAACGCGTCTGCCGCGGGTGACCGCATCCTCGTGCGCGCCGGCTTCTACGAGTCGTTCCGAATTGCGGGCAAGGGCATCTCGATCGTCGCGGACCCGGGGAGCGTCATCCGCTTCGGCCTCACCACGACATCGATGCAGCCGATCCGTATCGACAACGTGCCGAGCGGGCAGTCCTGCTCGATCAGCGGCTTGTCGATCGACTATTGGTTCTCGTTTTCGGGGCCGACGTATCACTTTTTAGAAGCGAGATCCTGCAAGGGCACCGTGCTCCTCGACCGTTTCACGATGCCAACCAGACCGTCCGGACCGGCATGGGGAAGCGCGCACGCAATCGACGTCGCAGACTGCGCTGCTGTCTCCTTGAGCGGCGTGTCCACCCAAACTCCCGTGGTGCTGCGTCGATCCCAGGCGACGATCACGGACAGCCACCTGCGGACCGGGACCTCGTGGACGGGCGCCTTGACCGCCGAGAACTCCGAGGTGCATGTGGCCGACTCCGTCGTCGAGGGAACTCTGCTGACTCACGGAGCTGCAGCGCACGCGATCAAAGCCAGTGGCGCGGTCCTCACGTTGTACAAGGGCACGAGCGTCATCCCCATCGGGTCGACGTCCTATCCGATGGTGATCACGTCAGCACCCTCGAGCATGACTGCGGACAGCACGATCGGCACCATCGTCACCACCGCAGGTTGGACGGTCGTGACGAAGAACGTCTTCACGCTCTCGGTCGCACCATCACTCGTCGGCAGCAAGAGCGCGATCGTCGTGCAAGGCACCGGCGGAGCCATCGCGCCCGTCTTCCTCTCGGCTCCCGCGAGCCCGCAGACCTTTCCGGGAATCAGCGGTTCTTCATGGATGCTCGCACCCGCGATCTTCCTCGGCGCTGCCACGCTCGGCACGACGACGGGGCGAGCATCGTTAACCTTGCCCCACTCGAACGACAGTCGCTTTCGCGGCGTACAGCTCGCCTACCAAGCGATCGAGATCACGAACACCGGCTTCGCGCTGAGCAATCCGGTGTTGCACGTGTTTCGCTGAACCTTCTGCGTTGCGTCGGCCCCATCGACGCAAGCGCAACAAGGCGTGTGGACCACAATCGCCGGTCAGGCTACCCGCACGCGCATGCAGATGTGCTGCGAAACGCGGATGAGATCAAGCGCTGCTCGTGTGCTGGAAGAGGCTCGATGCTATCGTACGGCGCGTCTCACTCGTCTGTCTGCGCCTCCGTCGCTGCCCATCATCCGGAGAAACAACCCCATGCGATTGCTCCCAATCCTCGTGCTCTTCTTCGTCGCGGCCTCCACAACGGCTCAGGATTTCGTGGCTCGATCGATCAGCGTGCCCGGGACGCAGCGCCGAGGGACATCGTATACGTTCGACGCTTCGTGGCAGAACGCGGACAGCGTCGTGAGCGCGCCCGCGCACGACGCTGGCATCTACCTTTCGAACGACGACACGATCACGTGGCGAGACTTGCTGCTGCGGACGACATCGCACACCGGTTTGCCGCCCCTCGCTAGCCATCGACTCGTGACGAACTTGGCGATGCCGTCGAACGCGCTCATCGGCACGCGGTACCTTGCGATCGCGGTCGATCATTTGGGCAAGATTCCCGAAACCAACGAGAACAACAACATCCAGAAGCAGGCCGTCGATGTCGTGGCTGGGCCATTCGATTTGCCGGACCTCGAAGTCACCGCGTTCACGCCGACTCCAACGAAGGTGAACCGATGGTCGTCGATCCTTACGGAAACGACCGTCCGGAACAGCGGTATCGGAGATTCACCGACTTCCTACACTGGTATCTTCCTTTCGGACGATGCCGTGATCTCCACGTCGGATACGTTGCTCGCAAGGATCACGACTCGCCCCCTTGGGGCAAACCAATCAGCTCTCTTACGCACGTATGTGCAGATGAGCCCGACGGCAAACCTCGGCACGCTCTACCTGGGCGCCTATGCCGACTACAACGCGCTCGTCGCAGAGTCGAACGGAAGCAACAACACGCGGGCAACGAGCATCGAGGTGCAAGCGGTTGTCGATCTGCGCGCAGACCTATTGACGCTCGATCGCAGCTCGCAAACTGCGGGTGGCATGGTCAGCGTCAAGTACGCCGTGAGCAATCAAGGCGACCTTGCAGCTCCGGAGTCCGTGCTCGAGATCATGCTCGGAGGCTCGACATTCAATCCGCGGTCTTTGGTTCTGGCGCGCTTGTCGCTTCCTACACTTGCACCGAGTGCCACGCACTCCTCGACGGTGTCCGTTCAGATTCCGTACTATCGTCCTGCTTCAACCAACAGCTACGTTTGGCTAGCTGCAAACGCCACCGGCCAAGTCAGCGAACGCACGACGGGGAACAACTACATCTCGAGCCCACTATCCGTTGCGGAGTACACGGGAGCGCAGTTGCAACTCGAGTTCGTCGCAGACGGCAACACCACGGCTCGGAGCGTAACCCGTACGAGCGTCACGATGTCAGCCAGTAATAGCGATACGGTGCTGATGGTGCTCAAGTCGAAACCCCTTGCAGGGCACTGGGTCTTGACGTCTTGGAGCCAGACTCCGACGTTCACGTACGATGCGATGACCGACTTCTCTCTGGGCCTCTTGAACTCGCCGATCTTCCCGAAGTGGTTCACGCAGCTGCGCGCGTCCAACGGTCTCGAATACCCGTGGTTCCACATGCCCAACGTCGCACTGAGCGGCACGCTGCGCGTGTACGGTCGAACCTTCGCGCTGAAACCCGATTTCTCTGGCATCAGCGGCACGGCGGGCTTCGTCCGCTTCGATCTCGTTCCGTAAGCACGACGCCAGGCCACTGCAGTCGGCCGACAGTCGTACGGCAAGTCGACCCTGGCACGTTTCGCGCACGAAAGTACGGTGAAACGACCCTGGCACGTTTCACGCACTCACGCGGGAAACTAGCGTGAAATGACCCTGGCACGAATCACGCGCGAAAGTACCGCGAAACGACCCTGGCACGTTTCACGCACTTTGCTCACTCCACCCGCGCAACGCTCATTGCCGTCACCGTCAGCGCACCGTCCTCTTGCACCACGCGGCCGCGGACGACGTAGCGGTCTTGCCCCGCGAGTTCGTGGCCGAAGCGCTCGTACGCATCCGGGAAGAGCACGACCTCCGCGATCCCGTCGCGGTCCTCGAGCGTGAGGAAGCACATCAGGCGCCCGTTCTTCGTGCGCGTGCGACGTTGGGCGGCGAGGA
>JAGQQW010000071.1 GCA_020426005.1 Planctomycetota bacterium
CAAAGGTCCGCAGGCGCTGCAGTACGCGACCGTGGATACAACCGTCGCCACCGTCCGGGGTCCCCGCGCGCATTCCGGTCAAGATCTCGATGCCCTCGTCAATCGTATCGATGGCCCAGATCCGGAAGCGCCCATTCCGCACCGCATCGACGACTTCTGGACGAAGCATCAACGCATCGACGTTGGATCGCGGCAGGATGCAACCCTGCCGACCATCGAGACCGAGCTTCTCGCAGACCTCGAAGAAGCCCTCGATCTTCTCGTTGACGCCACCGACGGCTTGGATGCGGCCGAACTGATCGACCGATCCCGTCACCGCGATACCCTGCCGGATCGGCACGTCGGCGAGCGACGAGAGGAGCGCGTAGAGCTCGGTCGAAGACGCCGAGTCCCCATCGACACCGACGTAGCTCTGCTCGAAGCAGATCGTCGCCGAGAGTCGCAACGGGACGTGACCAGCAAACGTGCCGAGCAGATATCCCGACAGGATTTGGACGCCCTTCTCGTGGATCGGGCCGGACAACTCCGACTCGCGCTCGATGTTGACGATGCGCCCCTGCCCGACGCCGACCTGCGCGGTGATCCGCGTCGGGCGACCGTAACCCCACGCCGCCGAATTGAGCACGACGAGCCCGTTGATCTGGCCGACCTGGCTCCCGGTCACGTCGAATCGATAGAGCCCGTCCTCGACACGCTCGAGGAAGTTCTCGCGCGCGAGCGATAGGCGTCGTTCTCGATGCTCTTCGGCCGCCTGCACGTGCTTGCGCTCGACGGATCGGATTCCGCTGCGCCTCGCGAGATACGACGCTTCGCGATAGAGATCCGCGATCTCACCGAAGCGCGTCGACAGCCGCCGTTGGGATCCGGCGAGGCGCGCACCGTGTTCGGCGAGGCGCGCGAGCCCCGAACTCGTCGCAGGCAACAAGCCGTCCTCGGTCTCGACGATGCGGCGGATCGCCGATGCGTACAGTTCGAGATTGGAGTCCGTGCGCCGCATCGTCTGCTCGAACTGCGCATGCACCTTGAACACCTTCTTGAACTCGGCGTCGTTCTCGCAGAGCAGCTCGTACGAGCCTTCTTCGCCCACCACGACGACCTTGGTCGAGATCTCGATCGGGTCCGGCTCGAGGGTGCTGGTCGGGAATGGCATCGGCCCCTCGGGCGGCCGGATCTCGAGAACTCCCGACTTGAGCACCCGCTTGAGGTCGTTCCACAGGTTGCCCTGCACCAAGTCCGCGAGTCGTAGGATCACGAAGCCGCCATCGGCGCGCAGCAACGCGCCTTCGACGATGTGCTGAAGGCGCGGCCCGTCTTCGTCGGGTGGCAAGATCGTGCCGAACAGGCTCGCGTGCGTCGGATTCGATTCGAAGACGACCGGGCAGTCCCAGCGCTCGCCCGTGCGCGTGTCAGCGCGCGCGATCATGCGCACATCGAGCTCCTTCGGGCGCCGTTGCACACCACTTTCACGCGACGCCTGCACGTAGGCGAGAATGATGCTCAGGTGCTCGATGACCCACGCCTGCGCGCGATCGAAGTACGTCTTGAAGAGCTCGCCCTCCCACCGCGAAGTGAGTCCGACGAAGAGCGGCTTGATGCGCGAACGACAGATCGCTTTGGCGAGTTCGTCGAGGCGCTTCGCCATTTCGAGCGCGAGTTCGTGACTCTGTGCGCGGATTCCGTGCAGCTTCGTCAGCAACGCTTGACGTGCTTCTCCGAGACGCTCGGCCTGCGCCGCATCGATCTTGCCCTCTCGAACGAGCGCGGCGAGGGCTTCGGGCGGAACGGCTTCTTCGCCGATCACCGGGAAGATGTCCGCCTCGACAGGCCCCTCGGACTCCGGTTCACCGCCGATGCGCACGACCGCGAGTCCTTGCGTCTTGGCCTCGGCGACGAGGTCCTGGAAGAGCATCTGCTCGCGCCCGCCGAACTCCGCCTGGATCGCGCGACGCCGTTGCGCGAGGCTCGGCGCTGCGAGCGCCTTTGGCACGATCTGCATGATCGAGGCGTACACTCGATCGACATCGGCGCGGAAGTGTCTGCCCTGACCGCGCGGCAGCTCGAGCAACGTCGGACTGCGTGACTCGACGAAGTCGTGGACGAACACGCGGTCCTGCACGATGCGGCACTGGACCTTGATCTCCTCGATCAGCTCCTGAACGCTCTGCGCGCGCTCGGTGCCAGTCAGCCCCGTGACGAAGAGGTTGTAACCAGGCGCGTAGAGCTCGATCCCGGTACGCAGAGCCTCGACGGCGCGTTCCTGACCGATGTGCATCGGCGAGGCATCGACGCCCGACAGAGGATCGATGTCGCGGCAATTCCACGCGAGCTGGTCGTGATGCAGAGGTGCGAACTCGGTCATGAACTCAAACAGCGACGGTACTCAGAACGACAACGTGTCGAAGAGACGCACGCGGGAGCCGATGTACAGGACGTTGTCTTCGGTGTCGGGGGTCAACCCCCGGCGCCAGCCGACGTCGATCTCGTTGGCGCCGAGCCAGAACGACAACCCCACGTGAAGCTCGAGATAGTCACGATCGTCGATGGGGTCGCGAAGGTACGCGATCTCCGCGCCGAGTCGTGAAGGTTCTGTCGCGAACTCGATTCCTGTCGAACCGAGCCCTTGTGTGAATGCGCAACTCGCGAACACGCGACCCGATCGACCCGCTTGTGTGTTGCGGACGAACGAGCTGCCTGGCACGAGCGAACCGACGCGGCCGGCAGCACCACCACCGACGTTGAGCGTGACGCTCCGATCGATCCCACCCCACTCCGAACTCAGCACGGCGAAGTAGCCTTCTTCGCCCTCGATGATGCCGGGCCAGAGCGGCGGGCGCGGTCCGCCGTGCGGAAAGACCGCGAATGCCTGCACCGATACGAGCGGCGACAGCAGGTCGTCATTGGCGCCGCTGCTGAGGCGCTGGGAAGCACCGGCGACGAAGTCTCCGCTGCCGCGCAAGTCCCACGAATCGTCCGTACGGTTCGTGAACGCGAACGGCTGCCATATCACGAACGGGCGCACCTGATCGTCGAGGTCGAACGTCATGCGGGTCGGTAACTGCACGGCATCGTCCGGATGCCACGACGCCGCGACGTTGAGATCCACTCCGCCGGCCTCGGCCTGTCCCCACGCGAAGCCGCGTGGTTGCCCCGCGGGATCGAGGATCTTTTGTGGCATCGAGCCGCCCGCAGCGCAGGACGCGAGGATCAGGCTGACGAACCACGTCTGCGCTCGCGCGCGTCGTCGCCCGCGGCTCATGAAGCGTCTTCCTCGTCGTCACGACTCCGAATCGTGAGCACGGGACATGGCGCTCGGTGCGAGATCTCCTCGGAGTTGTCCCCGAAGAGGAAGTCCTGCAGCAACGACTGCTCGTGACTCTCGACGACGATCAGGTCCACGCCGCTCTCACGCGCCTCGCGAAGGACTTCCTGGTCCACCTTCTCGCCTACGACCGCACGACCCGAGGCTGTGACGCCTTCTCGTGCGGCCTGATCGACGAGTTTGGACAGGATGCTCTTGGCGTCGTCGATGATCTTCTCCCGAAAGCCCGAGTCGCGGCGCCGGTCGGCCTTGCCGTGACGCTGCACGAGCGCGAGCTGGGACGGCGAATCCAAGACGGCGAAGAAACGTATGTCCGCTCCGAGCTGCGCCGCGAGCTCGATCCCGTAACGGACGGGCCCGCTGCTGTCGCGCGTCAGGTCTGTCGGCAGCAGGATCAGCTTGACCGGCTTGGGCGTCATCATGGGCAGCATAGCAGGCAGCGCCGGAACTCCACACGCACCGATTCGGTGTGGCGCGGAGACGCTCCGGATCGATGGCATCGCAGCGTACGTGCCACTGTGGACGTAGCGCGCGGCCAGCGCCGATAAGACCTCGGTATCACGAACGAGGACTGCCTCTTGCCTGTCACGAACCTCATGCGCGGAGCTCTCGCCGGTGCCATTGCGGGCCTCCTCTTGTCCCTGACTTGGCGCCGGATCTTCCCGCACGTCGGGCTCGTCGCGGCGACCGTCGTCGGCGCAGCGGCCTTCGGGGCCGTCCTCGCAGTCGTGTTTCTCTCGCTGTACGACGGGCGTCGACGCTTCGTGCTCACGTCGCTCGCCGGATGGGGAGTCGGCGGCCTCGCGTTCTACGCACTGGTGACGCTGTTCGCTCGTTCGACCCAACCGGTCACGGTGACGATGTCGGTCGCTTCGGCTGCCGCGGGTCTCCTCGGAGGCGCAGGCTTCGGATTCGGCTGGGGCGGACGGAAGGGGTTGCTGCTGATCGGTGGCGCGTCGCTGATCGGGTTCCCGGTCGCGATGTTCCTCGGATGGTGGGCGTTGACCCGTGGTGCGGCATGGATCGACGCGAGCGGTATCGGCGTGCAACGCATCGCGGTCTATGCACTCGCGGACCTCGGCTTCGTGTTCTACGGCATCTTGCTCGGCGTGCTGACACCGCTTTGCGAGGAGGAGTGGGTGGACGACACTCCGCGGCAGGCGAGACGTGAGCTCACGAGCGACATCGCGACCGCGATTCACGCAGGAACGCGCGAAGGTCGCGCAGCTGCTTCGAGCGGCGGCTACGCAGCGGTCCAGGCATCGGCCAGTGCGGCGACCGTGGCGAAGATCACGACCAAGAAGGTCGAGATTTCGGCGCAGCCGCTCGAGCCACGCAAGTTCGAGCCATCGATTCAGCCAGCGCTCGACAGTGTTGCGGAGCTCGGCGAAGACTCGCTCGAGTTCGACGAATCGGACATCGCCCTCACGCCGTACGAAGAGCAGAACCCGGACGCACTCACCGAGGACATGCCCGTGCTGCGACCGGACTTCGATCTCGGTGCGGCCGGCGGTCGGCCGAGCAACACGCGCAACATCCACCCCGACTATTCGACCGACGCCGCATCGTCAGAACTACCGGGCATCGGTGGCATGAACGCCTCGAAGCGCCAGCGTCTCGACGTCGAGGTCGAACTCGAGGGGCAGCACGACTCGGCCATCGAAATGGACCGCGACGACGAGTACGGATTCCTCGACGAGGATTGATGACCGCTTGGCGGTATACCGTACCGCCATGTCCGACCAACGCTACTTGCACGGCTTCACACCCGAAGAGCAGGATCGTCTCTATCGGCAAGCGCGCTACCTCGCGCACGAAGTCCACGACCATCTGCCGTTCCGCAATTGCCGCAACTTGCTCGAGGTCGGGTGCGGTGTCGCGGCACAAACAGAGCTGCTGCTGAGGCACTTCCCCGACCTGCACGTCACCGGCATCGACAGCTCTCCCGCCAACCTGACGGTCGCACGCAGCCGTCTCGCGGGCCTGGCCTGGGCCGAGGGTCACTGGGACTTGCACGAGGTCGATGCGACGCGACTGCCGTTTCGCAAGGGACAGTTCGATGGTGCGTTCTTGTGCTGGATCCTCGAACACGTCCCCGACCCGGCGCGCGTGCTGAGCGAGGTACGGCGTGTCCTGCGTGACGGTTCACCGATCGTATGCACGGAGGTGCAGAACGCGTCGTTCTTCATCGACCCGTACAGCCCCAACACGCTCTCCTACTGGATGGCGTTCAACGACTATCAGTTCGAGGAGCTGCATGGCGACCCGTTCGTTGGCGCGAAGCTCGGCAACCTCTTGCTCGCCCTCGGCTACCGCGACATTCGCACGGAGGTCAAGACGTTCCACCTCGACAATCGCAGGCCTGGTGACCGAGCGGAGTTCTTGGCCTTCTGGGCCGAGCTGCTGCTCAGCGGAGCGCCAGGACTCGTCGCGGCCGGCAAGGTCGACCCGGCAACGGTCGACGCGATGAAGGTGGAGCTCGACGAAGTGGCGCGCAACCCGAACTCGGTCTTTTGGTACAGCTTCGTGCAGGCGCGAGCGATCGTGTAGTCACAGAGATGGAACGAAGATGAAAGACTGTCTCGTCGATGGGCCTGCGAAATCGCTGGCTACCGTGGTGCTCGCACACGGCGCGGGTGCTGGTATGGAACACGCGTTTCTGCAGACGGTCGCTCTCGGCCTCGCGAAGCGCGGCTTGCGCGTCGTGCGCTTCGAGTTCCGCTACATGCAAGCGCGTCGTGAAGGGCGGCGCCCCGGACCGGATCGCATGCCAGCGCTTCTCGAACGGATGCGTGAGATCGCAATCGCGCAGAAGGGTCCCGTGATCCTCGCGGGCAAGTCGATGGGCGGACGCGTCGCCACTATGCTCGCCGATGAGATCGAGGCTCGCGGTGTGGTCGTATTCGGCTATCCGTTCCACCCACCGGGAAAACCCGAAAACCTCCGTACCGCCCATCTCGAGACTCTCGAGACCCCCACGTTGATTCTGCAGGGGGAACGAGACACGTTCGGCACCCGCGAGGAAGTCGCGAAGTATCGCCTTTCGAAGCGCATTCGCATCGAGTGGATCCCCGATGGCGACCATTCGTTCAAGCCGCGCAAGCGCAGCGGTTTCACACTCGAGTCGGGCCTCGAGACAGCCATCGCGGCGGCGGCGGAGTTCGTCACCAACGTCGCCTCTTGACGGCGTCGCGGATCGGAGCACTCAGCGGGGACTGGCGGCCGCGCTTCGGCGCAGGACGTAGGGCATCGACATCCCCTCTTCGTCATGAACGAGTCGCAGCGAGTCACCGTTGCACTTGCCGCTCATCTGATCGTCCTTCGACTCGCCGTTCTCGAGTGTCTGCACGAGCGAGATGTTCTGGCCGTTCTGCACCCAAGTGCCTTCGTAGCGCGCCGTCGAACCGATCCCCATGTCACATACGAACGTGCCATCGGTGCGTAGATCGATCTGCATTCGAACCTTGCCGAGCTGCGCTTCTGCGAGCTTCTCCGCACCTCGTGGAATGCGACCGGAATCGAGCATGACCGGAATCGCTTCTTCGACGAACGCAGTCGGATCGAGGGTCCACGAACCCGCAACGGTTTCCGGCGCGCCCCCACACGAAACGCATGCGGCCATGCAGACGGCAGCAAGCGTGGCGTTGCGTGATCTCCGAGTCGATCGTTTGCACATGTGCAGAGTATCGACAGGGAGATACTCACGACTGACCCAGGAGTCGAACGCTGCGGCCTCAACGCAACTGCAGCGTCAGAGAGTCGTGATCCGCTTCGTGCAGGCAGGTAGAAACCAGACTCACCGCGGCAATTCCTGAATCCAGCGAAACTCGCGCTCGAGGTTGAACACTTTGCGTACGAGGGTCAGCTCGAGTGGTTGTTCATCCCACGTGCCACGCAGCACGAGCACGTCTCGAGGCTGATCCGTGAACTTGACGCGATCTTGCATCGTCTTCGCATAGCGATCCTGGGCCTTCCTCGTCTCTCGCAGCCGTTCGAGACTCCATGGGGTTTTCGATGCGTCCGCATTGCCGGGCTTCTGTTCCGCAGAATCGGTCTTGGATGCCGAAGGCGGCTCGGAGTTCGCCTTGCGAGACATCAGAGCGACCGTGCACTCGCCACGCTCGAGGTCGTACGAGAAGTCGAGATTCGAACGCTTGCCGAGCATCGTCTCGAACCACGCGCGCGAATCGTGCTCGACGACGAAGTGCTTCCATCGCGACACGTCCGAAACACCGACGTGCTTGCCGTCCCTCACCATACGTTCGACGTCCCACACGCCGTACAGCTCCGGTTCGGTTCGGACACGCCGTTCTCGCACGGCCATGTAGCCCTCGTGTGCGTTCCAAAGATGGATCGAAATCCAGAGGCAGCCGAATGCGATGAGACACCCTCCCACCCAGCGATTCCGAACGACTCGAAGATCGACCGGAGGCGGCAAGGATCGATTGGTCACGAACAACGCGATCAAACGCGGCACGAAAGGCACGAGCAACGCGACCGTGAAGAGAAGCAAGTGACCCGAGTAGAGCTTGACGGGCACTCCGTACAAGAAGTTGAGCAACACGACGTTGCCCATCACCGGAATCAACACGAAGCAACCGAGCAATGCAGTGCGATGCCAGAGCAGCAACGTGGCTCCGACGGCTTCCCCCAGCCCGCTGATCACTTCGTACGGCTTGGAAAAACCCATGAAGTTCCATACGAGCCCCATGGGCGAGTTGTCCCCGAGCGGGCGCAAGAGAGCGCTGGGACTCGGATAGCCGAACTGGCTCGCGTAGATCTTGATGAGTCCGTATCCGAGAATCGAGAAGAAGAGGTACCAGCGAACCCCGAGGTGCAACCATCGACCGAGACTCGCATACGACGTACCACGCTTCGCGAGCCACGACCAGACACCGGTAAGGGCCAGTGCGAGGACGCTACTCACGAGCAACTTGACGTAGGCATGTGCCGTGTCACCCGCGCCCGTTGGTTGATGAATGACCTCGATCCCGACCCAGTCATGCGTGCTGAGCCAAGTCGTGACTTCTTTCCAGAACGCGTTGTACTCGCCGAGCCACGAGAATGCCGTCGCGGTCCAGGAAGGTTGTGCCCAGCCGAACCAATCGTGAAGCATCGCCCCCGCAGAGCGAAGGTCCAAGAGCAACTGCATGAACGGAAACGGCAGCGCGTACAGCACGAAGTAGAGCAGAGAAAACCGGAAGAGCACGCGCCACGCCGCGTTCCAGCGTGATCCTTGCTCCTTCGCTGACACAGAGCCGTTGTCCGTCGGTTCGAGCGAACTCACGACTTCCGCCTCGTCGGCGTTGATTCGATCGCTATGCACGGGTCTCGAACATACGGACCGCAGGTTCGTCGAACGGGCCGATCGAGTGAGAATCTACTTGGCAATCTTCCCGAACTCGCGACAGGGCCCTCGCATCGGCTGATCGCCGCGCTGCGAACAACGAGCGCACGATGATTCGGCGAGGCTTTTGGAATCCGCTCGGGCCGGGAACACCGCCCGGTGCATGTTCGAGTCGTTCGACACCCTGGCAGGGTCGATCGTCGCTACGATGCCAGGCCCGGACCCGTTCCCTCGATGGTGCTCGGGTCCATTCTCTTCTCGTTCAACTCGCCTCCTATCCAAACGGACCACAGGTCCAAGTCAGGCGCTCGTCCTATGAACTTCCAATCTCGCCTACTACCCCTCGCGATGTGCGTGCTGCCGGGAATGCTCGCAGCACAAGCCGGCGCACCCGGTGACACGCAATCATCCTCCCGCACGATCCAACTCCTCGTGCAGGGTTCGATCGATCAAGTAAGAGTCACGTCCGCGTGGTCTCGAGACTTCGCATTCGAGACGCTCGCGCGTCATGACAATCCAACGGGATGGATTCGCCTCTACGACGCCCAAGGCGACGAACTGACGAACGTGCACTTCGATCTGAGCACCGTCAATCGAGATCGTGGAGCGAACAAAGGTCAACAAATCGTGCACGGTGACGTTTTGCTCGAGGGCAGCGTCACCCGTCTCGTCAAAATCCCGGACCTCGGTGCGCAGATGGCGTACATGACGTTCGAGTCCATCGAAGAGGGCAAGACGGTGCAGCTCGGCAGCACGACGCGCGCCGAACTGGAGCGTGTGCTCTTCACGAGTAAGTCCGTCGGCCCGCTCGGTGCGCTGACGGTGCGCACCCACCTGAACAACGGGCCCGTCGCCAACCGATACGACATCGTCTGTCTCGGTGACGCGTACCGCACCAGCGACGAGACACAGTTCGTCGCCGACGTCAATGCATGGATCGCGAACCTGTTCGCGAAGGAACCGTACAAGACCTACAAGAAGTTCTTCAACGTGCACTCGGTGTTCCGCAACTCCGTCGAGAACCTTGCGGACAAGCCGAACCCCTGCACCAACCCCCCGGTCGTACGAAACACGGTCTACAACGCGTCCTATTGCGTCGGCGGCACGGATCGCTGCCTCTACATCAGCAACACGACGCTCGCGTCGCAGGACGCAGCACAGGCTCCCGATGTCGAAGGGCGCATCGTGGTCTTCGTCAACGACCCGAAGTACGGCGGCTGCGCGTCCACGTTTGCCGTGTCCTACAACGGCAGCTCGGGTCCCGAGGTCCAATCGCACGAGTTCGGACACTCGTTCGGCGGCTTGGCAGACGAATACGACTACGGACGTTCTGGCACCTACACGGGGCCCGAACCCGGCAACGCGAACATCACCGCCGACAGCAATTGCACCAAGTGGCAGCTCTGGAAGGGCACCAACGGCATCAACTGCTTCCAAGGTGCGGGCTATTACCTGACAGGCCTCTATCGACCGAAGAGCAACTGTCTCATGCGGAACCTCGGCGTTGCCTTGTGCGAGGTCTGCCAGGAAGAACTCGTGCTGGACGGCTACACGACGGTCAATCCGATCGAAGCGCCGGTCCCGAGTTCGACGAGCGTCACACTGACGAAGCCGGCGACCCAAACCTTCAGCTTCACGAACCTCGTACCCGCGACGAGCAATCCTCGCGTTCGATGGTACGTCGACAACGTGCTCAAGCAGACAGGTAGCAGCGCGAGTTACAACCTCGCCAGCACGACCCTCAGTGCAGGCACCCACACCGTGCGCTTGGAGGTCTTCGACCAGACCACGATGGTGCGCAAGGACACGGCCAACAAGCGCACGCGCACACGGACATGGTCCGTGATCGTGCGCGACGGTGGCGCGTACACGACCTACGGCGTCGGCTGCTCCGGCAGTGGCGGTGCGGGCAACGGAGCCGTCGGACCGAAGGCGTTCAGCGCACAGTTCGGCAACTCCGCCAACTCCTACCCACTCGGCACGAGCAACATTCGCTACCAGCAGGTCTTCATCGGGAGCGAGATCGGCGCCCGCACGATCGGCGGCATCGCATTCCGTCATGACGAACAGCAGGTTGCTCCTGCCGGTTCCACGACGCTGCGAGTTCGCATCGGCCACACGACGCTCACTCCAGCGACGATCGGGACCACATCGACCTTCGCCTCCAACTTCAACAGTGGCGGCTCGGTACTCGTGTATGACGGCGTCTATTCGTGGCCAGCGAACTCGCCGGCCAACAACGACGCGAGCGCATTCTTGCCGACGATCACGTTCACGCAGCCGTTCCAGTTCGATGGGACGCGGAATCTCCTCGTCGAGATCGAAAACTACGGGACGACCAACTTCGCCTGCTACATGGATGCCTTCAACTCTGGCAATTCGACGCGAATCTGGGCGCTACCGCGGGCATCCACCCCGACCGGCATCGGTCGCAACTACGGCATCGTGATGTGCTTCCTCGACGCGCCTGCGGGCCAAGTCCTGCCGGCAGCATACAAGTCGACGATCGGCACCTCACAGAACAGCTACCCATTCGGCTGGTCATCGCTGCGCTACCAACAAGTCTTCGATGGTGCGGAGACGCAGAGCGCGATCTTCACGGGTATCAGCCTGCGCTACGGTTCGTACTCGGGCACCAATGCCGGTGGCGCGCGTCAACTCGCGCTCTGGCTCGGCGACACGTCCTTCACGCCAGCGACGCTGACGACGACGTACGACAGCAACTTCGTGTCTGGAACCAAGCGAAGCGTCTTCACCGGAACGGTCAACTTGCCGACGGTCACGGGCGCCAATAGCAATCCGAGCCTGTGGCAGTTCCACGTTCCGTTCACCGCCCCGTACGTGCACACGCGCAACGCGAGTCGAGACCTCCTGATCGAAGTCATCAACTCGAGCGCCAACGCGCTGGGCAACTACCTCGACGCGACGTCGAGCGGTAACACGACCCGCCTCTACGCAACGTCGACGACGGCAACGACCGGATCGCTGGGTCAGAATTACGGCCTCGTGATGCGTTTCAACACGTCGGGTCGCGCGGGCTCGACGCCGGTCGCTCTCGACCACGTAGGTGTGCCGACGCTCGGGAACAGCTTCCAAATCACGCTCGCCAATGCTCCGGCCGGTGCCCTCGCAGCGATCTGGGTCGGTTTCGCGAAGACGAACATCCCATTGCCCTCGAACCTGGCGCCAGGCTGCTCGCTCTACGCGTCGCTGGACGTCTTCCCGCTGACCGGGCGTGTCGCCGACTCGTCGGGCTTCGCGTCGGTCAACTACCCGATCCCCAACGACACGCGCTTCCGCGGCGTCAAGTTCTACAACGAGTGGTTCGTCTTCGACAAACCTGCGAACCCGCTCGGCTTGACGTTCACGAACGGCGGCGAAGCGACGATCGGCGGCTGATCCTGGCGCGAACCCCGGTCGCCCGAGCGCTCGAGACGGCGCTTGGGCGTGTGCCCCTACCACCGACTGTTTGACAGTGCATGCCGGATCGCGTCGGCGTGCTTCTCGAACGTATCGTGTTCGGCGGTGAGCCGGGCGACGAGGACAGAGGGGCCCGATCGCATGGCGACTGCGACGAGGTAGCGGTAGAGGCGGCCCTCGAAGCTGGACTCGAAGGTCTGCATCGCGATGCGTGTCCCTGCGCTGTTGGTCATCACAGGGTCTTCTCGCAGCAAGGTGTAACCACGGTTGTCGACGAGATCGTGCTTCAACGCTTCGATCCAAAAGTCCAGTCCTGCGTCGCCCTGCAGCGGATGCGTTTGGCCCCAGAAGATCGCATCGTCGGCGGTGGTTGCCTTCAGCTCGGTCGTCGACGACTCGGTGACGAGGAACTCGCGCGGCAGGTCGAGGCGCAGGGTCGAACATCCTGCGAACGCGAAGAGTGCGAGATTGGCAACGCAGCGAAGCACGGTCAGAACCTCGTCAAGTCCTGTTCGATGCCCAGTCGCCGGATCCAAGGAAAGCGGCTCTTTTGTCCCCGAGTCCATTCACCACCTTCCTCGAGCGAGTGCAAGTAGACGTCGATGCGTGAGAACCCGATTTGATGGCTCAACAACTGGAGCTTGCCCTTCATGCTCTCGATATCGGTCGTCAGGCGCCGCAGTGCTTCCTCGATCTTGATGATGTCCTCGATCACGGTCGCCTTGTCGAGTAGCGCCAAGAGTCGCTCGCGAGACTTCTCGGCATTCTGCAATCGAAGCTCCAGATCGACATATTCGTCCGTCACGTCGCTCGTCTGCCGCAGGTCCCTGACGACTCTCCCGAGAGCGCGCGTCGCGGACAGAAGATCCGTGTAGCGATCGGCCGGGACGCGCAACGTCAGCAGCGCGTCTTGACGCTCTGCCACGTATCCACCGGCTTCTTCACAACGCTTCGTGATGACCCGGATCGCCTCATGGACCGCCGAAACGACAAGGGTCAATTGCGCGGAGTGAATCAGCTTGCGGTCGACGTCGGGCCTAGCCACGAAGCCGCTATCCGTGCCGTCGTCGTAGAAGAACCCCGGACGGTCGAAGCTCGTGTCGACAGAGACATTGGCGGCCTGGGAACGACGGTCCGGTGTGATCCCGGCCGAAGCCAACCGAAAAACGGTGTCGGATCGCTCAGATGCGGGTTCTACGTTCGCCATCGTCGAGCACCCAGTGCCCGCGAGCACGAGAGCAATCAATATACGAAGTGGGTTGTTCGGACTCATGCGCTTCGAACGTTGCTCGGAAGTGGGCGATTCGACCAACCAGATAGTACCGGGGGGCAAGGACGGAACGATGCCAGATTTCTTCCCACGAGCTTGTGGACGATCGAATCGTCCGTGCAGGTAGCCCAGTCGTCGATTGACCTCCGTGACCCGCTCCCTCGAGGGCTGCTGCCGCGGGCTCCACTCTCGCTTCTACAGCCGGACCCGATTCCGGACAGGGTTGAACATGCAATCGCTCCCCTTGTCGGCCGCAACATTCCTGCTTCCACTTCTGGTCACGTCACGAGTCACAACAGCATCCGAGGTTTCCAGTACACCGCGACGCACCATCCAACTCCTCGTGCAGGGTTCCATCGATCAGGTCCGCGTCACGTCGGCATGGTCGCGTGACTTCGCGTATCGAGTGCAACGTCACCACGATCAGGCAACCGGCTGGATCCGCCTCTACGACGATCGCGGTGACGAACTCGCGGCCGTCCGCTTCGATCTGAGCACCGTCAATCGAGACCGTGGAGTGACGAAGGGTCAACGTATCGTCCGCGGCGACATGCTGCTCGAGGCAAGCATCACGCGCCTCGTGAAGATTCCCGACTTCGGAGTACGCATGGCCTTCATGACGTTCGAGTCGATCGAGGACGGAACGATCGTCCAACTGGGCCGCACGACACGGGCCGAACTCGAACGCGTTGTCCGGACGACGCAAGTCATCGGTCCCCTCGGCGCGCCGACCGTGCGCACGCACTGGCGCGGAGGTCCTGTGAACAATCGATACGACATCGTGTGTCTCGGAGACGCCTACCGAGCGAGTGACGAGGCGCAGTTCGTTGCGGACGTCGACGCGTGGGTCGCGCACCTCTTCACGGTGGAGCCGTACAAGACCTACAAGCGCTACTTCAACGTGCACTCGGTCTTTCGAGACTCGGTCGAGAACCTCGCTGACAAGCCGGGCCCATGCACCAACCCTCCTGTCGCCCGGAACACCGTCTACGACACCGCATACTGCACCGGAGGGTTGGATCGCTGCCTTTACATCAACAACCCGACACTCGCATCCCAAGATGCCGCGCTGGCACCGGACGTCGAGGGGCGCGTCGTGGTGATGGTCAACGACCCGAAGTACGGCGGTTGTGCAAGCACCTTCGCAGTCGCCTACAACGGCAGCTTGTCGAACGAAGTGCAAACGCACGAGTTCGGACACTCGTTCGGAGGTCTCGCAGACGAGTACGACACGGGTCAATCCGGCACCTACTCGGGGCCCGAGCCGCAGGCCGCCAACATCACAGCGGACAGCAACTGTCCGAAATGGTCGCTATGGAAGGGCTTCAACGGGATCGGTTGCTTCCAAGGCGCTGGTTACTACAAGACCGGGCTCTATCGCGCGAAGGCAGACTGCCTCATGCGCAGCAACGGGCAGCCGCTGTGTGAAGTCTGTCGAGAAGAACTCGTATTGAAGAGTTACTCGACCGTCGACCCGATCGAAGCGTACCTCCCCGATTCGACCAGCGTCACACTCGTCAAGCCGGCAACGCGCGTCTTCCAGTTCTTCAATCTCGTACCACCGGAGAGCAAACCGCGAGTACTCTGGTACGTCGACAACATCCTGCTGCAGAACAGCGAACTCTCGAACTACAGCGTGTCGAGCGAAACGCTCGGTGTCGGCTCTCACCTCATCAAGTGCGAGGTGTACGACTTCACGCCGATGGTGCGCAAGGACGTCGCCAACAAGCGGATCCACTCGCTCACGTGGAACGTGACCGTCATGGAGGGTGGCGCGTACACGACCTACGGGTCCAGCTGCGGCCGCCTCGGAACCAGCGGCAACGGTGCCGTGGCTCCGGCAGCGTACGCAACGAAGTTTGGCACGCTGTTCTCGACGTATCCGATCGGCAAGTCGGACTGCATCTACCAACAAGTCCTACTCGGCAGCGAGATCGGTAGTCGCACGATCGGCGGCATCGCGTTGCGACTCGACGAAACCTACGCGGCAACGTCAGGGAGCACACGCGTTCGCGTGCGCCTGGGCGATACGACGAAGTCCCCCGCAACGCTCGGCTTCGGAGCCTTCGACACCAACTTCAACCTGCGGCCGGCCGTCGTGGTCTACGAAGGTCCGATCTCATGGACCGCGAACGAACGCAACAAGAACGAGAAGTCGTTCGGGTTGACGATTCCGTTCTCGCAACCCTTCAAGTTCGACGCCACGAACAACCTCCTCGTCGAGATCGAGAACCTCGGCACCACCGACCTCTACGCCACCCTGGACGCCGCTGCGACGAGCAGCACGACGTCCGTCTGGGCGACGCCTGTCGCGGCCGAAGCGACAGGCGTCCGCTCGAACTATGGCCTCGTCATGTGTTTCCTCGACGCTTCAGCGTCTCGAGTCCTGCCAGCACCGGCGCAATTCGCGTTGGGCAGCATCCAGTCGAGCTGGCCGTTCGCGGCGGGGACGATGCGCTATCAACAGATCTTCGATGGTCCGCAAACGACAGCTGCGACGATCGCGAGTCTCAGCCTGCGGTACGGCTCGTTCGCTGGCAGCAACCTCGCAGGATCCCAACAGATCGACATGTGGCTCGGTCAGAGCTCCTCGAGTTGGCTCACGATGACGCCGACGTTCGACACCAACTTCGCAGCGGGCACGAAGCGGAGCGTGTTCTCGGGAACGATCGACTTTCCCCTCTTTGTCGGCGCGAACACCGACCCGAACCGCTGGGACGTCCATATCCCGTTCCGCACGCCCTACGTCCTCGATACGGCACAGAATCGCAATCTCCTGCTGGAGGTCGTCAACACGTCGCCGGCACCACTCGGGCAGCAGTTCGACACGGTGACGGGCATGGCAACGTCGCGGGTGTATTCGGGCTCGACGACTGCAGCGAACGGAACCCTCCAACAGGGCGTTGGTCTCGCGGTTCGCCTGAACGAATCCGGGCGATCCGGCACGAGCCGAACCCTGGAACTCGACAGTGTCGGGCTGCCGACTCAGGGAAGGAGCTTCGAGATCACGTTGGCAGGCGCCCCGCGCGGCGCCGTCGCAGCCGTGTGGCTCGGTCTCAACCAATGGAGCGTGCCGATGCCGTCGCATCTCGCTCCGGGCTGCTCGCTCTACGCGTCCTTCGAGGTGCTGCCGCTCGCAGGGCGCATTACGGATTCGTCGGGCTTCGCTTCGGTCGAACTACCGATCCCGGGTTCGATCACGTTCCACGGAGTCAAGTTCTACAACGAGTGGTTCGTGTTCGACCAGGCAGCGAACGCTCTGGGCATGACCTTCTCGAACGGCGGCGCAGGCACGATCGGCGGTTGACCAGAGCACGAATCTTCTCGACGGCCACGGGGATTCGCGTACGGTATCCGTGTGCGCGTCCTCCTTCCCGTTCACATGTATCTGCCGGAGCACCGCGCAGGGATCGAGACGTATACGGATCAACTCGCTCGTGAGCTCGCCAAGACGGACGACGTCACGATCACGACGACGCGGAAGATCATCTCCCTCGAGACGGGCACGATTCGGCGGTGTACGGTCCACGGCATTCCCGTCCTCGAGGTCGTCAACAACCTCTCGTTCGATCGGTTCGAGGACACCTGGAAGAATCCGGTCATGGAGTCGGCGTTCGAACGCGTGCTCGATGAGGTGCGCCCGGACGTCGTGCACTTCCAGCACTTGATGTACTGGTCCTGGGGCTTGCCGGCCTTGGCGAACGCGCGCGGTGCTCGAACCGTCGCGACCTTGCACGACTATTGGACGATCTGTCCACGTAGCCAAATGATCGATTGGCGCGGACGTCTTTGCGCAGCGCCCGAAGAGTCTCGCTGTATCGAATGCATGGCGCACACGACGTTCGGCCAACCGCCCGCTGCGCGGAAGTGGATCCGAAGGCTGACCGCCTTGCGCCGAGCGACCGGAGTCCCCCTCGACGAACCCATGCGTTGGTTGCAACGACACCGGGCACGGCTCGCTCGCGGCGGGACCCGCATACGAACGGATCGTGAGCCCGCGGACGATCCCCGGAACGCGAACGAATCCACGCACCCCGTCGACCTCGAGCCGTGGCGTGAAGCGTTCCACGCACGACGCGCCGCACTCTCGTCTCTCGGGAACGATCTCGACCTCGCCATCACGCCGTCCGAGACGTTGCGGAACAGCGTCGTCGCCGAGGGGTTCCCTGCAGACCGCATCCGGGTCCTCGCACAGGGGCTCGACCACACGCCGTTCGCCGGGATCGAGCGGAATCCGAGTCGCGGCAAGTTGCGCCTCGGCTTTCTGGGCACACTCGCGCCGCACAAAGGGGTCCACGTCCTGCTCGAGGCCTTTCAGCGCTTGCCGACGGATGCAGTCGAACTCCGCATCTGGGGCCCGTCCAGTCAGCATCGCGAGTATGCCGAGCGGCTGTACGACATGGCACGCTCGTCGACCAACGTGCACTTCCTCGGCTCCCTCACCAAACCCGAGGTGCCCGGCGCATACCGGGATGTCGATATTTCCTGTGTGCCGTCACTCTGGAACGAATGCTGTCCCCTGACGATCCAGGAATCGATGATGGCCGGGGTACCCTGCGTGGTCAGCGGACTCGGCGGCATGGCCGAGTTGATCCGTGATGACGTCGACGGCCTTCACGCGACCCCCGGCGATGTCGACGACTGGGAGCGCGTGTTGCGTCGGTTGCTCGAAGAACCGAACCTCCTCCGACGCCTCGGTGACGCAATCCGCCCCGTGCCAACGCTGGAGCACCACGCGAGTCAGTTGCGCGAGCTGTATACGCGCCGTCGATGACCGGAGCGCCAGCGCCTGAAATTGCTACATGATCACCAACGGCGTGTCGAAAAGAGATGGCAAGCGGCTCCTTGCGTGGTAGACACGGAGCGTGTTCGAGGAACCGCACCTCGCCTGTCCAGCATGAGCATTTTCCGGTCTCTTCTTCAGCGTCGTAAACGAATGCCCGCAATCGTTCTCTTGGCAAAGCCCCGTGCCGGCGCGCACGGGTTCAACTCGATCGTGCGGACGCATCCCCAGATCTCGGTCTTCGCCGAGATCTTCCACGACGCACTCGTGGAGCAAGAGCAGAACTTCTTCGGCTTCGTCTGGAAGGAAGCGGAGCGCATGAAGCAGTTCTGCATGCCGTACCACCATTCGCGGCTGAAGATCTTCGGTGAGTACCTCGAGTATCTCGAGACGCGATCGAAGACACCGCGCTTCATCATCGATATCAAATACAACGTCATCCGTCACATGGACGGGATCTGGAAGGACCTGCTCGATCCACCAGACTTGTTGCAGTACTTCATGGACTACAAGATTCCGGTCGTGCACCTCGTGCGGCGCAACGTCTTGCGGGTCCTGCTGTCGGAGACGCGCGCACATCAGACAGGACTCTGGGTCGTGCGCCCCGGCCAAGAAAAGCCACCGAAGGTCAAAGACGTCGCGCTCGACGCAGGGCAAATCGTGCACCAGCTGGCGGCTCGCGTACGCGAGATCGACGCTTACGACAAGTTGCTGTCGGTCGGCGACAAGGTGCACACGGTGATCTACGAAGAGCTGTTCGACAAGAGCAACTCGGGCCCCTACTCGACCGACATCATCAGCCGCCTCGCTTCGTTCCTGGAGCTCGAGGACCGATTCGACGGCGCGATGGATTCGATCAAGATCTCGACCGGAGACCTCACGACCGAGATCTCCAACTACAAGGAAATCGAAGCGGCGCTACGCGGGACCGTTTGGGCAACGTTGTTGCGCGACGAACCGATCGACTGGCCGGCGCTCGTCGCCGCGAGCCGCACCTGAGCCACCGACTACGCGTCGAGCTGGTCCCGTAGGGAGTTGGCGAACGCGTTCCCCGGCTCGAGTTCGAGAGCACGCCTGACCGCGGTCCGGGCTGCCGTTTCGTCGCCTGCGGCCTGCGCCGCGAGCCCTCGCAATACGAGCAGATCCGGGTTCTCGCCGAGTCGTGCTCCGATCGTCTCGACAACGGACAAGAGCGCTTCGGGTGTCATCGCCGACGCGGTCGTCGCCTTCCAGAGCAAGTCGAATCCCCAGCGCAACAAGCCACGGTTGTCGGGCGCCAGCAGTTCGAGCCCCTCGACAGCGAGGGCAGGAACACCCGAAGCTTCGCCGCGCGCGAGCCTGAGGTCCGCCAAGTGCAGACGACACATCGCAGCGCGTTTGTCCCCCGGCGCGAAGTCGATCCCGGGAGGACAATCGGCAACCAAGGACGCGAACCCCGCCTCCGCCTCGGCCGGTCGATCGGTCAGCACGTCGCAGGTCGCCATCAGATAGCGCGCACCCCAATGGTCGGGCTTTGCGTCGAGACAGATGCGTCCCATCTTGCGCGCTTCTTCGAAGTTGCCGTCATTGCGTAGTGCCTCCCCTTTGCGAAGCACCTCTGAGAGCGTGACGCTGATCGCCATGCCGAGTTCTTTCTTCGCCATCGGTGCGTTCGACAGACCGAGCACTTCTTGTCGAAGCTGATCTGCCCGGCCGAGTTCGCCCTCGAGGATCGCCTTGCGCATCAGGCCGACGCGATAGCGCCCCCGGTTGAAGTCGCTCGCACGCGCCTCGCACTCGCTCAGGATCTTTTCGGCGTCCGCCATGGAGAAGTCGGCATCGCGATACGACTCGGCGAGCCCGCCTTCACCGACCAGTGGTCGCTGTGCGACGAAGGAAACGGTCGTCCCGCGACCAACGGCTTCGCATTGCTTCCACAAGTCCGGTCGACTGTGCGTCACGAGCGGCAACCAGTAGGTGAAGAAGTGACCGAAGTCCTGGTGAATCACCCGAGTCTTGCCGGGCACGATGTGCGGTCCGAACGTCTGCAGGATGGCGGACAAGAGTTCCCAACTCTTCGCGGCATCGACGAAGAGGATCTCGATGTCGCCGCCCGTCCATTCGTAGTCGAGCAAATCGACTTTCTGCGGCCGCAGCCACTTCGCGAAGTCCTTCGTCTCGCGCTCGAAGATGTGCTGGAAATCGGCACCGTTGGGTAGGTTCTCGGGAAGGGTGCGCTCCATGTAGTCGCGCGCCCAAGCGAAACAGTCGAGGCTGTGGATCACGGCGTCATGCCCGCGTGCACGCAACCCGGCGGCGAGAGCCGCCGAACTCCCGCCGACCCACGGTCCGAGCTCGACGATCGCGCCCCAGCCTTCGTACGCCTCGGACGTGACCCACTGCAGGTATTGCCTCTCTTCTTTGTCGAGCATCGCGGGGACCCGCTCCGTCTCCGGCGCGAGCTCGATGCTCGTCCAAGGTAATCGAGGCTCCGCGTCGTCGTCGCGCTCGTTCGTCTTCTGCTCGCCGCCGTTCGACTCGGGTCCGTCAGTCGCCTTCTCGGGCGATGCAGGCTTCTTGGATTTGCCGAACAACGGCAGCTTGAAGCCGCGCTTCTTCGAGTTGACGAACGTGAAGTACTCGAGGTTCTCCTGCCGACCGGTCAGTCCCGCCATGTGCTTCGAAAGGCGCGTGAAGGTCGATTCCTCCATGCGCGTCGTGCGACAGTCCAAGTCGAAGAGCGTGAAGTTGCTGTGCTCCTCGTCGGTCGATTCGCCGATTCCTCCTCCACGCATCGTGTAGTAGAGAAGCGTCTCGACATGATTGTCGTTCAGGAACTTCGCGTCCGCCTGCTTGAAGAACTCGTCCCACTTGTCCTCCCACACGATCGCGCTGACCGGCTTGGGGATCTTTTCACCACGCTGGTAGATGAAAAGATTGATGTAGTGCGCGAGCGCGGCATTGGCGTGTGCCCACTTCTTGGTCGGAACGCCGAACTCCGTCAACCACAGCGTCTTTCCCGCCATCCCGTAGCTGCCCTCGGGACCGCCACCTTCGATCAGCTTCGTGAACTCTTTGAGGAAATCGAACCGCTTGTAGTAGTCATGCGCGAACTGACGCGGGTTGGACTCGACCCACTTCTCGGTCTCCTCCGAAGACACGAAAGTCGTGTCGTGCATGCTGTGCCGAGGCCAGTGGTACGGGTGAATGCCGATGGCATCCACGTACTTGAACGTGTTGTTGTTGGCACGCCACATCCGGACGAGGTAATCCAGATTGTTGTTGGTCACCGCGCCAGAGATGACGCGCACGTCTGCGCCGCCTGCGTGGGCAGCGTCCTTGGCCGCGAACGAGATGTGTTCGTGCAAGTCCGCGCAGCAGGCGACGTATTGATCGAACTTCGGCCCCCAAGGGAAATCCAGCACCGGCGTGCCCTTGCGCGGGCGCTCGCCGATGAACTTCGGGTCGAGCTCGTACCCAAAGTGCACGTCACTCTCCGTGCAGAAGGTGTGATCGTACTCCGCGTCCGTCGGAACCTGAGGCAAGTGGAGTTCTGTGATGTACTTCCGCAGTGGGTCCGCGTGCGGGCTGATCGCCTTTTCGATGCGCGCCTCGTCCGGAATCCAGTTGTAGTCGGGTTCGTTGAGGATCTCGAGAGCGCCGACGACAGCGGTGTCGTGAAGACAGTATCGCTCGACCACGGCGCGCATCGTCTTGATGTGCACCTGGCAATACATGTCCCAGAGCGCAGCGAACGTCCATGGAGAGTCGAGGTCACGTGGACGCTCGACGATCAACCGCGGAGGAACTTCGACGAGACAGAGCAGCGCTTTGACCGCGTGTTCGGCTCCCGCCTCGCGATTGAAGCGTTCCATGCCGGCGAAATACGCGTCCATGCGCGACCAATCGAGCTTGCCAGTCTCCAGACACTCGAGTCCGTGCTTCAACCCCCCCGCGACATCGTGGAGTCGTCCCGCGTAGTCGTGACGACTGAACTCGTAGACCGGCTTGCCGATCTTGTGCACGCGATCATGGAACGTCGGGCGCCCGATGATGGTCGCCGTCATGAACAACGTGCGAAGGTAGTTCCCCCCGGCGTTCGAAACACACGCGGCCTGTCGATGCCCCAAGCTCTCGAGAAACGCCAGCTTCTCTTGTGGGTTGCAGTCCTTGAGCTCGGAGTACGGCCAATCGGGCCCGCCAGCGCAGAATCCTACATACCTCGTGCGGTCACTCATCGCGCGGATCGTAGCGATGGGCTCTCATGCGTCAAAGCCGCGATCGAGAGAGCGATACGTGGTTGGATGTTCTCCGAGAATCCACGATCTGTAAGCTTCGAGCGATGCGGATCTGCTGGGTCAGCTTGCAAACGAGCCCCGACTTCGACGCGCCACGCGCCTTGGCGAGCGCGGGGCATGCTGTCAGCGTGCTCGTGAGACCGTCGACCACGGCACCAGACTGCGGAGCAACGGTCCTTCATCTCGATGACACGGGCGCGGAGGCGACGCTCGAGCGCGGAATGCAGGGCGCGTACGAACTCTCGCGTCGTGTGCATCGCACGATTCTCGATGCCGGCGAAGCGTTCGACTACATCGAGATCCCGGTCGAGCAAGGCCTCGGGTACGTGACGGTTCGCGAACAACACCTGCTGCGAACGCACGGTGCGACCGCAGTCGGCATCCGACTGGGGATGCCCGAGGTCGAGCGGCGTACCGCGGCTTCTCAGTTGCATCTGATCAGTGCGTCGGAGCGTCAGGTCTGCGTGCTCGAGGACGACTCGATGCGGCACGCAGACGGGTTGATCGGACCATGCGAGGATGTCCTGGCGAGCGTGCGGACGCGCCTCGAAAGGTCCGAAGGCACGTATCGATGGGCAGACGCTCAGCAGTACGTGGCGGCCGTCGAGCAGCTCGTTCGGGAAACCCGCGACCACCCCGGCACGTGCGCCTCGGGCGGACGAGCGACCGACGCGCTCGTGTCCGTGGTGATTCCGTTCTACCGCGAGCCGCTCGACGTGTTGTCGGCAGCGGTGGAGTCGGCTCTCACGCAGTCCCACGAAGCAGTCGAACTGCTCGTCGTGGACGATGGTTCGCCGCTACCGGACAAGGACACGATCCTCACTCGCGTGGCGGCTCGAGATTCGCGGATCCGAGTGCTGCACAAACCCAATGGCGGCCTCGCATCCGCGCGCAATCACGCAATCGAAGCAGCATCGGGTGACTACCTGTTGTTCCTCGATGCAGACAACGAACTGCGTCCGGAGTACGTAGAAACCGGCCTGCGCGCGTTCGCACGACACTCGGACTTGATGGCGGTCACACCGGAGTGCCGACACTATCACAAGCGCAAAGGGGACGGCGGGCTATACCGGCCGCTTCCGTATGACCACACGTTGGCAATCTATCGCAACGTCTTCGGCGATGCGGGGTCGATGTTTCGCACGGCAGCATTTCGCGAACACGGGTTGCGCTACGATCCCGATGTCGACATCTATTCGGACTGGGCGATCTGGCTCGACTGTGCACGACTCGGCCTACGGTTCGAGCCGCTGCCGCGCACGCTCTTCGACTATCGTGTCCACGGCGACTCGATGATGTCGACGCGCGCGTTCGACGAGCACATCTCCGTACTCGCGCTTCTGATCGAACGACACGCGCCGGCGTTCACGCCCGAAGAATCGCGTCGCGTACTCACGACACTCGCCGATGGATGGGGAGTCGGCGCTTGCCTCGCGACATTGGCTCCGATCGAAGCCGTCGAGTTCTCACCCGGACGTTTTGCACGAACGATCTACGGCGGCGGGTTCACCGCGAGGATCCTCGATCGAGCGGGTCGCGCTGCCGAGCGATCACCGCTCGTCGCCAAGCTAGGACGCAGCATCGCGCGCTCGACGCTGCGCATGCATCGCTGGCGCCAACGGAAACACAGGGGAAGCGAGTGACGGAGTCCATGTCGAGAGAACCGCTCAGCGCGCGACTCCTCGCGACCATTTACGCTCCGGTCAAAGCGGTCCTCAAGCCGGTCCTTGGCAGGTTCCCAACCCTCAACAAGGCATGCATCGCCCTCAAGGAACGTGTGCGAGAGGCTACGCGTGCCCGCACGGTCGTGCGCCCCCTCCGTGACAGACTCATTGCGGAGGCCGGTGTCGATGCAACCCACTTGTTCT
>JAGQQW010000072.1 GCA_020426005.1 Planctomycetota bacterium
AATGCAACTCCACAGACGTTGCTCGAACTCGGCATCTTCTCACAGACTTGGCTCCGGACGAATATCATCCTGCAAGCGATCGTCATCGAAAAAACTCCCGCGCCGCCCCAGAAGAAGAAGATCAAGGTTCTGCTCCCCGTCCGAATCCATAAGCGCAGCATCAAGACCTCGGGCGGCCCACCGACGTCGAATGAGCTCGTGCCGACGATATGCCCGACGGTAAATGGATATCGGGTACACGCGATGATCGAAGATCGCTTTACCGTCGTGCCGTTGACGCAGACCATTAGCCAAAGCAGGCTGGTCTTTGTGCGTGTCGATTCGGGATCGGGCCCATTCTTGGTCATTCCTCAAGAGGGCGACAGCTCCACGTCCAGCCCTGTTTACAAGCTGCCAATCGGCTTCGTGAATGCCGTCACCAATGCCACGGTGAGAGTGCCACAGGCCTATGTCTACGACATCAATGATCAACTGGTGCCACCAATCTTCCGCTTCCAGGACTGGTCGAACGCGTTGTTGACATTCCCCCTCAAGCTGTCGACCAACTGACCTACGGCTTCGGGCCCGTGACACACCGCCTTGCCGACGTACTCGAAAACTACTACGGCGCACGCGAGCAGGGTCACGACGTAGATCTCGAGTCGTTGTGTCGAGGGGACGCCGGCCTTCTAGAACGTGCTCGCGAGATGATCTCTCGTGAGCACGACTACTTCGTGGCGAACCGCACCGCATCACTCGAGAATAAACGACTCACCGCACTGCCCTCGACCGACACCGGGACATCGATCGGCGAGTTCCGCATCCTCGAACGGATCGGCAGCGGTGGCATGGGCGTCGTGTACCGCGCCTATCAACCCTCTCTCGATCGCGAGGTTGCCATCAAACTGATCCGCACGGATCGCACAATCGACCCCAACGCCAGCCTGCGACTCCGCCGCGAGGCGATGGTCATGGCCTCGCTCGATCATCCGAACCTGACTCCTGTCTACGCGATCGGTCAGGAAGACGATCAGCTCTACATCGTCATGCGCCTGCTTCGTGGCAGCAACCTCGAAGCAGCGTCAATTCCCATGGCGCCCGCGGAGGCCGCGCGCATCGGCATCGCCCTGGCGAGCGCACTCCAAGCCGTTCATGAAGTGGGCGTATTGCACCGAGATCTCAAGCCGGCGAACGTGATCTTGGAGAACGGCGCGCCGTGGATCGTCGATTTCGGCCTCGCCAAGCTCGAGCGCGCGTCGACTCGGCTTACACAATCCCAGTCCGCGCCGGGCACGCTCGCCTATATGGCACCCGAATCGCTCCATGGCGAGGCGCAAGTCTTCGATCCACGGATCGACGTCTATGGACTGGGCGCAACTCTCTACGAACTCATCGCCGGACGCCCGCCATTCGATGCAGCGAACACAGCGCAGATGATCCGTCAGCTGCTCTACGACGATCCTCCTCCGCTACGGTTGCCAGGTCGCGATCGCGACTTGGAGACGATCGTCCTCCACGCGCTGGAGAAGAACCCCTCGAGCAGATTCGCGACCGCACGCGAATTGCAATCCGACCTCGAGCGCTACATCTCGGGCGAACCCATTTCCACGAACCCTGTTGGCCCGCTCAAGCGGATCGTTCGAAAAGCCGGTCGGCGAAAAGGACTGACGACGACGCTCCTCGTCGCGACAGGAATCATCGTGGTATTGGGATTGCAATTGGTGCGAACGACCGTCGAGAGGCACCGGCGCGATGCAGCCGAGATCACGAAGATCGCCGCCGCGTTATCGACTCCGAGCATCGACCGCGCGCGATCAGACATGAAGCTCATCAGCGAGCGAATCGATACACCAGAACTCTCGGAACTCGCTCGAGCGCTCGACGAAGAGGCGGTACTCCGTTTCGCGACGCTTGCGATCCAGCAGAGGCAAGTGAAGTTCAGTCCATGGATACTCGATCGACATTGCAATCGGCTCTCACGTAGCCTCGCCCCACGAACACGCCTGCTCCTAGTGGCCGCGGAGGCGCTCCACTCCCACCGCGATTGGCTGACCCCCTCTCCCGATTGGACGACTCCGTTTCCGCGAACAGCGGCGATCAGTGATGCAATCCGGCGCGGAACCGACTTGCCCACAGCACTCGCCAAAGCTCCACCCCGCAGCTGTTCGACGGATGCACTGTTCTCAGCGTTCCTCGTGCGGCTAACCACTGCGCGACCAGAACTCGCCCTGCGCGAGTTCGACGGCGTGACCCTCGATGGCCCGGATGCCCACGCGATTCGATATGCGAAAGCACTCACGTTGGAGACGATCGAGGACTATCGGGCAGCATATCTCGAGATCGGTCAACTCCTCTCGGAACGAGACTCTGCGACGATCACCGCAAGCACGTACGCGCGACTGGCGTCGTTGCTGCGTGCTCCAGAAGCAAGTGATTTAGCACGGGCCATTCCGGACCCGCCTCTGGATGACAACCGTGACTGCAGCCTTGCGATTCGAAACGCCGCGCTGTTGCAGATCTATCGTGACACGAACAACGACACGGAGTTCTGGCCACTTTGGAAGGCGAGCCGCGAACTGCTCAGGAACACGCCTGCCTACTGGCTCTTTGCGTCGGACATGGCCGGATCCGTGAAGGACTACGCGCGTGCTCGATCGATCATCACGGAGGGCCTGTTGGAGACGAATGCATTCCCGGAGCATCAGCTCGACATGCAGAGCATTCTCCTCCAAGTCGAATGGCTCGCCCTACCCTGCGCTGAAGACACGGAGCCGTTCGAAAGCGATCCAGAACTCGAACAAACGGTTTCCGAAATCGCACGCCGCGCTCGCGAGTTGGCAGTCAGAGCCGAGGCAGCGCACAAGCGGTTGGTCGTCAACGAGTGCTTTCTGACCGAAGCGCGATGTGCACGCGCACTCGGCAACCGAGAACTCGGCTGGGAGAAGCTCGAGAAGGCATGCGCCGATGGCTCCTTGCTCGAAGCACTGACCACATCCATCGGCCTGGTCTCCTATCGAGTCCTGGTGCGCTACCTCACAGATGAGCCGGATCCCGATGAGGAAGCAACTGGACCACTCGTCGCAGCGAGCGCAACTGCGTTCGAGCGCGCTCGTACGATCGATCGATTGGCCAAGACCGGAAATCCGTTCGCCCTCGCCGCTGCCAATCAGAATTCACTGGCGCTCATGACGAGTGCATTTCACTTGGCACGCGTCGATGAGGCATTGCCGCGTGCGATCAGCATCGCTGCAGAAACCCGGGACGACCCCGGCGCCGAACCCACTCCGTACGAAGCGTTCGCAGCCATCGTGATCGACAACGGCGGCATTCCCCTCGAGGACCTGCTACAACGAAGCACCACGAGCATCGGATTCGTCCACACCGCCATCAAGCGCGCTCTGATCGCCATCGAAAAAACTTCACTCGACGAGCCGAAGAAGCGCGACATAGCGACCCGCTGGCACGCCCTCCTCTCGGCGGACGACCGCTGCAGCTCCACCGTGTTCCGCGACCTGCTCACGATTCTCGAAGCCAGAGCCAAGAAGTCGGATCACTAGTAGCCGCATTGAATCGCATTTCTCGCGTTGCATAGGAGGAACCGTTGCACCTCTACGGTGCGACGAGCACGAGGCTGTCGCGACTAGGTCATGAATAGAGGAACACAATGCGTTCTACAGCACTCCTTGCACTGTTTTGCCTTCAGCACGTCGCATTGGCTCAGCAAGAGCCAACCAACATCAGCACGGACTTCAGCAATACCCACCGAGCGCTCGGAATCAGCACGGACGGCACGATGGTGCTAGCCGTCAAAGGGAACCAATATGTGACCATGCCGTTTGACAGCTCCCAGGCAGGCACGTTCACGTCCACGGGATGGAACACGGCAACAAACCCTGACATCCTCTGGCGCCCGGGCACTCTCGAGTTCTACGTCACAGAGATTCAGCCGAATGGGATGATTCGCGTCTTGCGCGGCAGCAATGCGAACTCGAACCCGACTGTCGTCATCTCGGACCTACCGCCGACGTTTCGCCTGCGCGAAGTCACACTTGGCGATCAATTCTTGTTCGGTACTCAGCCCGGGTCCTTTCATGCGATCGTCAGGATTCCGACCTCTGGCGCGAATCTCGCGACCCCGGTCGCAACATTCGGCTTCGTCGATACTGTCGACCTAGATTGCAACGTTGATCCGACTGGAACGCGGCTACTAATGACACGCACGACCCCAAGTACCAAGGAGCTCAGATTCCAGCAACTTCCAGCCTCCGGAGAATCGACGCTACTGCTGACCGATCCAACCATCCAAAACGCCACATGGACGAGCTCGCAGTCGTGCGCCTTCGAAATCCGCCAAGGCGCGTTTGTTCAGATCGGCAGTGTCACGACGACGAACCCTGGCGTTCTCACGACGCTCACGAACGGAAATAGGGACCATCAACAGCTCAGCATCAACCAGGACTTGACGACACTCACCTTCTTCGTTCGCGAGCTGACAGGGTCGACCGTCGAAAGCGTTCCAGCGATCATGCCTGCCGTAGGTGGCGGGATCGTGCTCCTGACGGCATACAAGGAGTTCCTGTACACACCTACGACCAACATCGTGATCCAAAACAACGCATCAGGCCCGCGCATTGCATTCGATGCAACATGGAATGCACCGACCGGACCCGACCCGACGTCGCAAATCTACGTCGCGACCCTCGGGGACGAACTCACGATCACACCCCGAGCGACATTGGGTTCGACACTCACTGCGCAGTTGACGAACTCCGGCGCTCCGACCAACGTCGTCCTCGCCTGGCTGCACTTCAATCGGATCAACGTGCCGACTGCGCCGCCGTTCATCAATCCAATACTCGTCGAGACCGCCAATAATCTACTCGTCATTCCGTCGACCACTGGTGTCCTAGGAACCGGCACGATTCCGCTACCGACTGATAACATCTTCATCGGAGTCGACATCTACATGCAAGCGATGACGGGAACACCAACCTCCTTCATTCTCTCGCGAATGATGGAGGCGTCGATTCAGCAGTAATTCGCGATGCACGTCCGATGGAAGACGGCGAGCCAACCCCGACTCAGAGGCGCGTTCCTGCGGACGTCATGCCAGACTATCGGGGCAACACTCAAAGGATCCCGATCGTCGCCTCGACTCCATTGGTCGTCGTCAGCCCGAACGTATTCGCCGCTGCGTCCGGCACGAGGAACTGCACGTAGAACTTCGCGCCGGCCAGCGTCTTGTCGTTCGGTATCGGCACCGCGGCGCTCGCCTCACCTGCGCCGTTCGTCGCCGCGACTCCCGTGACGTCGAGCGCAACCGACAGAGTGCAACCGCTGGCACCGAACGGCTTGAGGTCGAACGGCAAGTTCAGCGCCCCCCATACGGTGTTCGAGAAGCCGAGCCCGAGGACGACGGCGCTGTTCTTGGGCGCTTGCGAGCAGTCGAACGTCGCAGTCTCGCCGATCCACGCGAGGTTCCCGCCACTCGCGAGTGGAGTCGAGGCGCTTCCCTTGCAAGAAGTGCCGAAGACCTGGTCGCTCGCCAGCGCATTCGTCTTGAAGGCCCACACGTCGTCGTACACGACACCCTGAGAGGACGGTCCTTCGCCCATGAGGCGCACGACTTGCTTCGAGAGCGGATCGTAGGCCGTCGTCGCGTAGCCGAGCTGGATCGGCGTCGTGACCACGTTGCGCATCATCCATTGGACACCGTCCCAATCCCACGTGTCGGCGCTGGGCGCGCCCCAGCCACCATGGAGCACAACGCGCTTGCGAGCATCGTCCCAGGTCATTGCGGACCCGTACCGACCCGGAGGCCCACCAGGCATACTCGCCCAGTTCGTGCCGTCGAAGGCCCACGCATCCGCGAGGGCAGTTGCAGCGTAACCGCCGAAGATCATCGAACGACCCGTGATGTCATCCCAGGCCATCGTGTGGTAGCCACGGCCCGGTGGAACGACCGTCGTCGTGACGAACTTCCAGTCCTTGCCGTCGAACGACCACGTGTCGTTGCGGTTGCTGCTGACGTCGCGACCGCCGAACAGATACGTCAGCTTGCGAATCGGATCGAACACCATCGTGTGCCCCGAACGCGCGGACGGGCTCGTCGTCGTCTGGATCTGTGTCCACGTCGTGCCGTCGAACTCCCACGTATCACCGAGCGGATTCGTACCATCGTAGCCGCCGAACAACACGGTCTTGCCACGCACGGAGTCGTAGGCGAGCTGATGTCCACTGCGACCCGGAGGACTCGCCGCCGGACTGAGCTGTCTCCAAGCGCCCAAACGCCACTCCCAAGTGTCGTTGTTGATGGTGTAGTTGGTGCGCGTGCCACCCGCGAAGAGCAGGACGCGCGCACGTTCAGCGACGGCATGTGACCAAAAACGCGCGGAGGGTCCCGGCAGCGGAGTCAACTTCGTCCAGTCGGATTGCGCGAACGCGAAGGACGTGACCGCAGCGAGCGTCGAGAGCGAAAGGGCGCATACGCGCGGCACCGAGGAGAATCGGTGTGTTTCATGGGTTTGGTTGCATCACGAGAGCGGGGGCTGGTCCAATAGTCTCGCGCCTTCTCGAAGCCCCGACAAGCAGCCCTCAACCGGTGTTCTGCAACCCCCTAGCGATTCCACGAACCGTCTGACCGAGCACGCTCTCGAGTTCGGAATCTTCGCGATTCGTTGCACGCCATGCAGCGAGGAGATCGACCTGCAACAGACTGATCGGATCGACGTAGGGATTACGCAACTGAATCGAACGCTGCAGCGTCGGGTCGCGTTCGAGCAGTTCGCGTTGTCCGAGAACCCGCAGCAGAGCATCTGTCGTCCGCTCGAACTCCGACCGACACTGTGGAAACAATCGCTCACCGACCGCGCCCGCCAGCTCCGCATAGCGCTCGGCGACCCTCAGGTCGGCTTTTGCGCAAACCATTTCGACATCGGCGAGGAGCGTCGCCAAGCACGGCCAGTCACGAGCGAGTGCGCGCAAGAACTCGAGGCCGAACTCACGCTCGACTGCAGCGAGTCCGGACCCCACGCCGAACCAACCCGGTAGGACGAGGCGCGATTGTGTCCAGGCGAAGACCCAAGGGATCGCGCGCAAGTCTTCGATACCGCGCATCGCTCGACGCTTGGCAGGCCTCGAGCCGATACGCAGCCGTTCGATCACGTCGATCGGAGTCGCGAGTCGGAAGAACTCGGAGAAGTCCGGATCGTCGTGCACGAGTTGGCGATACGCGCGTCGACTCTCGGTGGCGAGCAGGTCCATGGCCTCGACCCACTTGCAGTCGGGCGAATGAAGAGCAGGAACATCCGTCACGTCGGACCGTTCGAGAAGTGCTCCGATACCGAGCTCGAGCGTGCGTTCGGCGATCCCACGCAATCCGTATTTCGCGTGCAGGATCTCACCCTGTTCGGTCATGCGAACGCGCCCACAGACGGCGCCGGTCGGCGCGGCGAGAATCGCGTTTCGCGGTTTTCCACCGCCACGACTGATCGAGCCGCCGCGCCCGTGGAAGAACGAAAGCTCGATACCGCACTCACGCGCGGCTGCGACGAGTTCGATCTGCGCACGCTGCAACGCCCACCTGGACGCAGCGATTCCTCCATCCTTGTTGCTGTCGGAGTATCCGAGCATGACGAGCTGCGTATTCGCACGACGCGCGAGGTGAGCCGCGTATCGCGGGTCCGCAGCGAGCGCACGGAGCGTCGAACTCGCATTACGAAGATCGTCGACCGTCTCGAAGAGCGGCGCGATGTCGAGCGGCACGCCACCGTTCGCGTCGACGAATCCTGCATGCTCTGCCAGTTCGAGGACCGCCAGCGCGTCCGACGCTTGACGCGCCATGCTGATCACGTAGACACCCGATGCATCGGTGCCATAGCGTGCGCGCGCGTCCTTCAATGCGTCGAAGACTTCGAGCGTCGCACAGGCGGCACCTGAGAGCGGTTGCTGTCCGCCGCGAACTTCGGCGAGCACCTCTCCATGGACACGCGAATCCTGCCGCACGTCGAGCGTCGCCAGGTGGAAGCCGAACGTCGCGAGTCGCATCTGCAAACGGCGCACGATCGTCGCCCCCGCCCGCGCGCCTCCACATTGGAGCAAGCTGTCGGACAACGCATCGAGATCCTCGCGAAAGGTCTCAGGACCTTCGTAGCGCGCTTTCTCGCCGGCGAGCGTCGCATCGAGTCGAGCCGAGACGAGCCAGAGGAATACGCGGTACGGCATGTCGTGATACCGCGATGGAATCGCTGCGAACGACTCGGGAAACATCGCTTGGTAGCGCTCGATGCGAGCGCGGAGTTCGGCCGAGAACCGAGCACGACTCTCCGACTGACTCAGGTGGTCGAAGAGTCGACGAATCTCGATGCGGTACTTCGAGACGATGAGTTCGAACTGTCGCCCTAGCGTTGCTCGGATCGTCGCAGCGCCGACATTCGGATTCCCGTCCATGTCGCCGCCGACCCACGAACCAAAACGCACGAGTGGCTGTGCAATCCCGAGCTCGTCGCCATAGACCTCTCGAACCGCACGTTCGAGATCGTCGTGGAGATCGGGCACGATTCGATAAACGACGTCCGTCAGGTAGAAGAGCACATGCTCGACCTCTTCGGCGACGGTCGGACGATCCCGCAACTGCTCGTCCGTCAGGAAGCCGGTCGTGATCTCGAGCAGAATGCGTTCCTCGTTCGCAGCCTGCTGACCCGGCGTCATCGATTCGAAGTGGAAGCGCTCGATCAGCGCGCGCGCGATCCGTTGGTCCTTCTGCAAAAGCGTCCGACGCACGGCTTCGGTCGGATGCGCGGTGAAGACAGGCTCGAGGCACACAGCACGAACCCGTTCTCGCAGCTCCTCGATCGTGACTCCTCGAGAACGCAAGCTCCGCAGGACGGCACGGAAGGAGCCGGGCTGATCGTCGCCATCGCGGAGGTAGGCATTGCGACGTCGCAACCGGTGCACACGTTCGGCCATGTTGACGAGGCCGAAGTAACTCGAGAACGCGCGCACGACTTCGAGAGCGAGCGTACTGTCGAGTCCCCGCAGTGCGACTGCGAGTTCTTCATCGGCCTCTGGAGTTTCGCGACGACGACGACGTGCGGCGACTCGCGCTCGCTCGACGGTTTCGAAGAGTCGCGGAGGACCGACATCCTGGAGCACATCTCCGAGCATGCGCCCGAGCCGAGCGACGTCGTCTCGCAACGGACGATCCTTGGCAAGAAAGTAGATGGACTCGTCGATGGTTGCCTCCCTGGTCTACGGCATCGCTCCGCAGACACTGTAGCAGCGCGTGCTGTAGATTCGTCGCGCGTCGCGATCCGCGATTGCGAGTCCACGGAAGCAATGCACCAGTTCGAATTCACGAGTTCGATTTCACAGGACGTGCGAGCACGACAATTCATGAACACCATCCTGCGCACACTCGGCACGGCCATCGTCGCGCTGCTCGTCGCCCAACACCCGCGATCGCAAGCCGGACAGATGGACGGATACCTCGGTGTTCCGAACGATCGCGTCGATGCCTCGTACGGCGGTGGGTTTTCGCTCTATGTCGCGGCATGGCCACTACTCGCCGAACATCCCGGACCGAAGTTCCAGACAGGGCTGTTCGGAACGTGGATGCACGCGCGCCTCGACGGCCCGAAGCCGAAGGAACGGCTCTACTCCGACATCGAAGGCGGACTCGGATGGTGGCGGGACACGCGGTTTCCGACGGCGACGCCCAAGTTCATCATGGGCGGAGTCGCGCTCAACTTCGTCGCTTGGGCGAACGGCCCGGGTGCGGGCAAAGGTCGTGACTGGTCGAAACCCAATGGGAAGTACGGTGTCGCCCAACTCAGCCCGTGGGTGCTTTGGCCACCCGACGGCCTCAATCTCGAACAAGGCACGTGTGGGCAGCTCTTCGGGTACGGCTATCTGCCGTTGCCGCTGACCGAGCCAAAGGCAACGACCGCCGGCGTTGATGTGCCCACCGGCAATCAATGTTGGACGCTCTTCCTCAACACGGCGACGTTCAAGGGTCCGGTCGCCTTCTTCACGCCCTACTTCTTTTCTCGAGTCACGGTCGATCGCCCGGAGTTGGCCGGTCACTTTCTCGATAGCAGGCCGGCCGATCCCAATCGCGCGTTGCAAATGGAGACACAATACGTGCCCGCCATGGTTGCGCGCGCGAAAGACGGAAGCGACGTCGCACGTGTGGCGCCGACCCGCTTTCCTGCGAACGATGGTCGCGAATCGATCTTGGTGCATCGCATCACTTCGTACGAACGGGGAGCACTGTGGGACCGCGTGCAGCGTTGGTTCGAAAGCGGCGATCCTGCGAGCGGCCGTATCGATGTCGCGCATTCGATCGTGCATCACATTCCGGGTAAGGGTTGGTCGACGTGGCGCATTCACACGCCCAACGTGCAGAAGGAAGACCGACGGCAAGTGGACTGGCAACGCTTCGCCACGCCGATCGCGCTCGACGACTCGACGTTCGGCTACCGCTGGGATTCGAAACTCGTGAAGACCGGCGAGGCATCGCCGAGTGGACTCGTGACGCTACCCGAGTGGTTCCAGCTAGCAGGCGAAGGCAAGAAGGCGCGTTGGACCCCCGCGACTCTCGAGCCTTCGGCCGCGCCGTCGACGCTTCGATCCGCGTCGTTCGCCCCCGCGAAGCGAACACCGCCCAAGCCGTACGTCACACCCGAAGACGGTTGCTGGTCGAACCCCGGACCGGTTGCTGGCCCATTCGAAGCCAAGCTCGGCGACGGCAGTATCGTCACGTATTCGTGGTATCGCTTCGCGGATCAACCCGCGCTGCAGAATGCCGACTTGAGCGCCGAAGAACGCGAACGCCTGCAAGCGCGCGTCGAGCTGCTCCATCGAGCGTGGCGTAAGGACCTCGAATACTTGCCACCGCCGACGCGCGGAACCCTCGCGCGACTCGATCCCTCGATACTCGTCGAGCCCCCCGAGGGGTTCGAAGTCGGCTACGTACCCATCGTCACTCGACAGGAAAAGCGCTGACGTGCACGATCGTGACGCGCAACGACGACTCGATGGACGACATCCTGCAGGCAAAGAAACTCTTCCTCGGCGCAATCGAGTTGCCCGAAGAGCGGCGCGGTGCCTACCTCGACGAACACTGCACGCCAGAGCTACGAGACACCGTCGAGCGATTGCTGCGCCAAGCGCAGGCTGACGAAGATCGTGACCCCGCCGACAACCCGGTGCAGCTCGGCGACTACACGCTGCTCGAGAAGCTCGGTTCTGGCGGCATGGGGGTCGTGTGGCTCGCCGAACAGAAGCGTCTCGCGCGCAAGGTCGCGCTCAAGATCCTTCACCCCGGGTTGCGCAGCACGTCGCTGTCGAAGCGCTTCGAGAGAGAGGCGTCGATCCTCGCACGCCTGCATCACCGAGGTATCGCGCAGATCTACGACGTCGGAGCCTCCGAGGACGATCGACCGTTCTTCGCGATGGAGTTCGTCGACGGCGTCCCACTCGGCGACTATGCCAAGCAAGCTCGGCTCGATTCCGCGGCATGTCTCGACCTGGTCGCGACCATCGCAGAAGCCGTCGCACACGCGCATCGGAAAGGCATCGTCCACCGCGACCTCAAGCCCGACAACATCCTCGTCGCCGCGGACGGCACTCCGAAGATCCTCGACTTCGGGATTGCACGCATCATCGATGCCGACATCCAGCACGTGACGATGCAAACGTCGCCAGGTCAAGTGCTCGGGACAGTGCCCTACATGAGTCCCGAGCAGATCCTCGGAGACCCGTCCAAGATCGACGTGCGTACGGACGTGTACGCTCTCGGCGTCACGCTCTACGAATTGCTCAGCGGCAGGCTGCCGATCGAGGTACGGCATCACTCGGTCGCGGAAGCAGCGCGCCGCATCGTCGACGACGAGCCCACGCGACTCAGTGAGATCACGGCGGGACTTCGCGGCGACGTCGAGACGATCGTGCAGAAGGCGATCGAGAAGGATCCTCATCGGCGGTACGCGTCCGCCGACGAATTCGCCGCAGACATCCGCAGGTATCGGAACGACGAACCGATCGTCGCCCGCCCGACGACCGCGCTGTATCGCATGCGGAAGTTCGTCCGGCGCAACAAGGGACTCGCGATCGGGCTCGCGGCGACGTTCATCGTGCTCGTCGCAGGCACTACGGTCTCCCTCGTTTTCGCCATTCGATCGGCGGCGTTCGCGAATCGATCGATGCGTAACGCCTATTCGGCGAACCTCATGGTCGCGAGTGCGGCACTCGAGAAGCACGACGTCGGCGCCGCGGACAAAGCTCTCGAAGGGACGCCAACGCATCTCCGCGGGTGGGAATGGAGGCATCTGAAGAGTCGTCTCGACATGAGTCTCAGGACACTGCAATTGCCATCCGACGCGGAACCATCGGACTCGCTGCTCTGGTTCGGCGAAGACAGCAGATCGGTGTTCCATCCGGTGACGAACGTCTTCGTAGACACACCTACGGAGGCCGCGCGACACGATGCGAGACTCGAGCGATGGAACGTAGAAACCGGGGAACGCACGTCGTCGCTCCTGTTCAGCGGTCCCCGGATCTGGTCGTTCTCGCACCCCGACCGACACTCGATCATGGGCCATGGTCTCGACGGTGGGGTGCGCCTGGACGTGGGGAACGGTCAACATCGCCGAATACCGCCGTCGAACTTCGTGGTCGACACGCCAGAGAACGTAGCGCTGTCAACGCACTGGGCAGCGACGAGCATCGCGTGGCAAACGAAGGACAGTGCGACCCACTTCGCCCGTTTGGATGCAACGGACAGACCACAGGGCCGTCGCACGATCGGCAACGGGTGGCCCGCAGCGATTTCGCACGACGAGCGCAGCGTGCTCATCGTGCCCGACACCATCGGTGGTCTCTCTTTGTGGAACGAAGCGCGCGGACTCGTCGCGCTGCAGGGACATCACAACCAGGTGAACGGCAGCGCGTTCAGTCCGGACGATCGCTTCCTTGTCACGACGGATTCGGATTCGGACGTGATCCTCTGGAACGTCGAATCCGGACTTCAGGTCACACGCACGACCCTGCCCTCGGACAGGATCATCGGTGCGGCGTTCGATCATGCCGGACGTCGCATCGCCTGCGGTTCGGAGGATGGGCTCGTCTTCTTGCTCGATGCGGACAGCCTTCGAATACGCACCGTCTTGCACGGGCATCGCGGCCGGAGGATCTACCCCGTCTTTTCGCCGGACGATTCCCTCGTCGCCTCGATTTCGTTCCAGACCATGGATGACCTCAGGGTGTGGGACGCCAACTCGAACAGCGAGGCGTGGGCGCTCTTCGGTCACACGAGCTACGTCTACGCACTCGACGTCAGCCCCGACGGCAAGGTGATTGCGAGCGGTGGATGGGACATGACGGTCCGTTTTTGGGACGCCGAGACGCTGATGGAGATCGGATCCCTGCGCGATTTCGAGGAGCCCGTCACGAGCCTCGGATTCAGTCCCGATGGCACGACACTCGTGACCATCGAGAAGAACCACGACAACGACGTCACCAAGCCGGTGCACCTCACGTGTTGGGACGTGGCGAGCCGCACCAAGAAGTGGGACCACACGAGTTATCTGCGTGACTCGTCGGAGCCCGTGGTGTTTCGCGAGGACAGTGAGCGCATCTGGATCGGAACTCGCGACGATGTGATGCTATGGATCGACTGCAAGACCGGCGCTCTCGGCGAGTCTCCGATCGCGAACCTGCGCGACTACCGCGGCCTGTCCGTGAGCCCGGACGGCACACGATTCTTGGTGCTGGAGAACGAAGCACCCATCCCGATGCAACCGGTCGGAGCTTCCGTCGTACTGCGCGATACAGCCACGGGTCGCGAACTCGCTCGCGTCAGGACGAGTGGGAAGTGCTGCAAGGCTTGCTTCTCACCACTCGGCACGGAGCCTCGCGTCTTGATTCCGTTCGGAAGAGAGCATGAACGCCCGGCATCGAACGGATGGGTTCTGCTCGACGCACGACTCGGTCGCGTGATCGCGGAACGGGATTCGACCCAAACGGCCGTCCTGGCGACGGCGTGGTCCCCCGACGGGCGACGTTTCGTGACTGCCGGCTACGACAAGTCGATCAGTGTCTGGGACAGCGAAACTCTCGACGAGCTCGTTCGTCTCGGAGGTCACGCTGCCTACGTATACCGACTCGTCTACAGCCCGGATGGCCAGCGCATCTACTCGGCTTCGGGGGACAACAGCCTGCGAGTCTGGGACACCGTACCACTGCGGGAGGTTCTGCTCGCGCGCCGTCGAACCAGACCACGGTGATCGAAACGCGGCGCGATCTCTTCACGCTTCGGGACCGACTCCATCGCCGGACTCGCTCCCACCGTGCGCGAGCGCGTCCTTGAGCCACGCGCGCACGAACGCCCACTCGCGCTCGACGGTCGTGACCGAGAGACCGAGCGCGGACGCGGTCTCCTTGACCGTGAATCCGGCAAAGTAGCGCAGATTGACGATCTCTCGTGCCCTCGGATCCGCACCCTCGAGGCGCTGGAGAGCTTCTTCGACGATCAGGATGTCGTCCTTCGGCGTGTCGATCGCGAGGGACAGTGCATCGACGTCGTGCCGCGCGAACTCGCCACCGTGCTTGAGGCTCGCCTTGCGCCGCGCTTGATTGATCAAGATCCGACGCATCGCCTCGGCCGCAGCGGCGAAGAAGTGCTTGCGCCCGTTCCACCCGGGATCGTCGTTACCGACCACGCGGAGGTAGGCCTCGTGCACAAGGGCGGTCGCCTGCAGCGTCTGCCCGGGCTTCTCTCGTGCCAACAAACTCGCTGCGCAACGATGTAGCTCCGCGTAGACCATGGGCAGGAGTTCCGCGGCCGGGTCCTTGCCCGAAGCCTCGTCGTGGCCCGCCTCGAGACTGCGAATCGCCTCCGTGATCCGTTTCGCATCAATCGACATCGTGCGCACACGATATCGCACGCCATGGTTCTCGTGGATCTCCGCCAGTTCGAACGACTTCGGGCATCGGTCGCGCGTGACGACCAACGGCGACTCGGTCCCGGACTTCTTCGTCGCGGACGGGATCGCAGGATGCGCCTTCGACGGAAATGTCGCGTCAGCGACTGAGCTCCCACAGCTTCTCGATGCGCGGTCCGGAAACGAGGTCGTCGCGCAACTCCGTGCGTGTCCTGGGAACCTCGGCGAGGCGCAGTTCACGCACGCGCGGATCGCCTACGAACTCGAGAACGTTTCCGTCCGGTAGGCCGTAGATGAGGATCTGCTCTTCACCATGGAGCACGTGATCGGGCTTGCCGAGGGCTCGAACCACGTCGTCACCCGTCAAGCCCGTGGCCGCAGCCTCCGCATTCGCGCAGATCTTCTGCGCAAATGTGGGGCTTCTCCTCGGATCCAGCGCCGCAGCGAAGCGCCGACGCGCGAGCGCTGTGTCGGCAACCATTTCTCGGTTCTGACGCTCGAAGTCCGTATCGCTCGAGGATCCGACCGCGCTGCTCCACACGACGGGTGGTCCGCTGACGAGCGTGCTCTCCTTCCACTGAGTGCGCCCGTCACGCGCAACCAGGACGTCCACGCGTGCGACATGGAAATACGGGTAGTCGCGAAACACACAGAGCGACACAGCAAAACCGGATGTGATCGCGCCGTGAAGCTCGAAGGACGGAGCCGCCTCGGCCTTGGGGCGCCATGCAGGCTCGACGTCGTCGTGCACGCGCACGGTCCAGTGCAAGAGCCGTTCGTGCATCTTGGACTCGTGCGCCGGATAGGGAAACCGCACGACTGCCTCTCGCCCGTTGGTTGCCGAGCCGACGAGTCGTTGCTCGTCTTGCAGCAAGCGTGCGGCAGCAAGCAGCCGCTCGCCGACCGCACCGCGCTCGATCACCGTGCCGCCCGCCAACACGGAAGCGAGCTCGGCCGCCGCCGCCTCGTCCGCGACGCGCACACCCTCTCGCACAGTGAAGAACAAGTGCACATTGTCGAACGTGACCGCGACCGACCGCCCGACGGCCCGGTCCACGTCCCGCGCAGCGACGATGGACGGAGCGAATGCATCCTTGGCCGGGCGTTCCCGAAAGAACTCCCACCCGGGAAGCAGCTTCAGCGAACTCCGGCCCACTTCGATCGGATTCCAGTCCGCAGCAGTTCCATGGAATCCCAGCCCTTCGGGCCGCTGCCCTTCCTCCAATCCCCCCTGCGACCAGACCGCCCGAGCCGACCCGAATAGAGCAAGAACACAGAGACCGAAGGCGCGAGGAATCGGCATGCGAAACGGACGAACGACCCGAGCACCGTATTCCGCACGAAAGGTGCCAGGGACGAAATTCCCTACTTTCGCGCGTGAATCGTGCCAGGGACAAACCGCGGTACTTTCCCGCGTGAAACGTGCCAGGGACAAAGCGCGGTACTTTCGCGCGTGAAACGTGCCAGGGACAAAGCGCGGTACTTTCGCGCGTGGTTTGTCCCTGGCACCTTTCACGCAGGACTGCGGGGGATCACGCCTTGCCGATGAAGGACTCGAGATCTTGGCGCAGCTCGTCGAGGCCGTAGCTCGGGATCGAGATGCAGCGGTAGACGATGTCTTCGAGACCGGAGGGCGTCTTCGGATTGAGCTCGTGTGGCGGCGGGTAGCTCAGGAAGTAGCTGAGCGAGAGACGGATCGTCTCGCCACCCTGCGTCGAGCCGGCGTGCTGCCAGGGCACTTCTTCGAACGGTAGCGCCCCCGTCAGGATCTCGTAGATCATGATCCCGATGCCCATGACGTCGGCCTTGCTGTCCCGCAGAACGAGCGGATTGTAGTACGGCGTCGTCGAGATCGTCTCGCCATCGTCGCTGCGGTAGGCCGGGTCGATCAGAACGACCTTGCCAGACGGCTTGATGATGATGTTCTCGGGCTTGAGGTCCCCGTGGAACGGCAAGCCGTCCTCCGCCGACAACGCTTGCAGCGCCCGGACCGCGGCGAGGAACCAGTTGAGGTGCACGCCTTCGAGGTTGCGAATCTTCTCGCGAAGCGTCTTCCCCCGCACGTACTCGAGCACGAGCACCGGTCGGTCTTCGAACTCGAACGCGTTCTTGACCTTGACCATGTTCGGCGACACCCCCGTCGTGAGCAGGTCTGCCTCACTCCGGATGAGTCGATCGATCTCCTCGCGATCGAGGAAGTCGACGCGCACGCCGCCCTTGTGAAAGAAGACGGCTTCGCCGGGCGTCTCGTCGGGACTGATCCCGTCGACCGAACGCCGCGAACTGACCTCGAGCAGCCTCGTGACGAAGTGACCTCCGCCAGCGCTGTTCCCGAACTTGAGGGCGACCTTCTCGCCACTCGTTCGGTGCTCCGCCAAATAGACGTAGCTGAAGCCCCCCCGTCCCAAGAATCGGGTGATCTTGTAGTCCCCGATCATCTCTCCGACCGCGATGTGGATCATCTTCCTGTCGGTCTCCGCCCCCGCAGACATTCCCCCGAACCAGGTGCTTCTTCGACGGGACCTCGATACGAGTTGAGTCCACCCGCTGGGGAAATCGGTAGCCAAGCGAGCCTCCGATCCCAAGGGCTGCGCGGGTCGCGATCGGAATCGTTAAAGATCCGCGAAAGATGGTCGGTTCTCGGCAAGCGGGCCGGGAAGCCAGCCCTCACCGACTGCTATCATCCAGTGAAGATGACCACGAACCGTCCATGTCCGCGCGCTGCCGCGCGGCCGCGTGCCTCTTCGACCCTGCTTCTGGCCGTCAGCGCCACCTTGCTGTTCCTTCCCGTCATTTCCTGCGGGGGTGGCGGCGGCGGCGGGACCGCGGCAGGCCAGCCTCCCAGCCTCGTCAGCGTCGTCTTCGCGGGCTCGACCCCAACGGACACGACGCCGGATCCGGGCGACACGCTCACGTTCTTCTTCACGCGCACGGTCAAACTGACCGGTGCAATCCTCGACGACAGCAAGCTCGAGCTCTCGAACGGCTCCCTCGGGACCGGTCTCGCCGCACCCGCGCAGATCGATGACCGCACGATCCGCGTCGTGCTCGGGACCGGCGTCAACTTCGTCGTCGCGACGGACACGATCAAACTCGCGGAGACGCAGGACGTCGTGACCGATCCACAGAACGCATCGATCGACACGACCAAGACAGTGACGATCCAACTGAGCGACGGTGCCAAACCGACGATCTCATGGCTCGCGGTCTGCGGCATCCCGGACGAACTCAATGGTCGTGGCGCCGCCGGCGGCGTTCTGCAGCTTCCGCGAACGGGGTTCACCCTCGCCGCGAAGTTCGACGACCCGGGTGGAGCCATCGACACGAACGGTTTCCTCGTGTCCTCGTCGGTCGACGTCCGCTCTGGTGGAACGCTCTTCGCAGCAGGCGCCAACCTCTTCGATGAACTCGACGCCACCAACGTGACGGCCGCCGAGTTCCTCCTCACGGTACCGTCGACCGTCGTCTTCGCGGAAGGAGATCAGTCCCTGCAACTCATCGTCAAGGACACATCGGGCCTCCTGTCCGACCCCGTCACGCAGACGTTCCGCATACGCACACCGACCAACGAAGCCCGTCCACTCGAGTCGGGACAAACGTGGTTCATCGACCTGTCCCGCGATCTCGATGCGTTGTCGAGCCGCGACGGCACTGGCAACTTCGTGATCATCGACGCACCCGTCGCAGGAGCGAACACGGTGCCGGATTTCGACGAAGACCTCACGATCCTCGGCTTGCGCACCGACAACCCGCTGCAAAACGTGGTCGGCTCGCAGAACTCCAACGAAGTCGTCCTCGGCCTGATCCAAGCCGCGATCCTCGAGAATCTCCAACGCTACTACGCGGGCACGACCGTGCAGTTCACGTTCAGCGATCCAGGACCGTTCCCGAGTCCTCGCCCGTTCGTCGCATACGACAAGGCGAATCACTCTCGAATCGCGGTCGGCGGCGCCACGACCGCATCTGGCACACTCGGCACCGCGATCTACGATTCGAACAACGCTCAACAAGACAACAACACCTTGGACGTCGGCACGTACGACGGCGTCGCGCTCACGGCGCGACTGGGCATTTTCGTCCACACGATGATCGAGGCCGACATGAACCGCATCGGTTCGGGTCTTCGCGCCGACTTCGATTCGCTCATTCGTTTCCGCGGCATTCCCGTCGGTGAAGAAGCGACCGCAGATGCGACGAGGCTCGCCAACATCGTTTCGAAAACCGCGGGCGACGCCCGGCAGGACGTGATTCAGACGGCGATCTCCAACTTCGGCCGCTTCGTCGCGGTCCTGCTCGCCCACGAGTGCGGCCACAGCGTCGGTCTCGTGCAGGACGGTGCGATGCCCGGCGGGCTCTACGGCGGCATGCCGGCACAGTTCCCAGGCTCGACGGATGGCCACATCGACCTGACGTCGACATCCATCTTTCCTTCGACGGCCACGGAGATCATGTCGCCGGCAGTGAGCTATGAACGCTCGGTCGCCGACGAAACGGACTTCAACCCGCTCATTCGCTCGTATCTCCAAGAGCGCACGTACTACGACGCGAAATGAGACGCACTTCGATGAGACTCCCAACCATGACCATGAAGTCACCGCTGTGCGTCGTCGCGCTCGGCATCGCCATGACCGCGATGCCGCACCTCGCGACGAGCCAGACTGCGACCTCTCACGAACACACGACCATCAGGGACGTGCCCAACGTCGACCTCGCCGCGACGCATGCTTCGCTCGTCGTGATCGGACACGAAACGCACGACCGCGTGCACGGACGTGCGATTCGCGTGCTCGAGGTCCTGCGTGGCACCGCGCCCGGCGATGTGCTGCCGATGCCCGGCGGCGTCCGCCTCGGACTGCACGAGGACGTGTCCCAAGCGGCGCGCCTCCTCTTCCTCGACGCCGTGCGAATCGGTCCGTCCACGACGTGGCGCGTGTCGCAGTATCCCGGCGTCGCTCTCGACGCGCGGGGCGATCGGCCCGCGCGTTTACGCACCATGCTCCAGGGCTTCGACCTGCTCGGTCGCGGAATCCCGGGTTCGGCGCATGCCGTGTTGTCCTTTGCGGAGGCTTGGCGCGTCGCGGATCCAGAACTCGCGAGCATCGCGCTCCGTGCGCTCGCAAGGCGCGAAGACGTGCTCGCGCGTGAGCAATCCCTTGGCATTGCCAAACGATTCTCGGCTTTGCTCGAGAACGACGCACTCGCCCCGAACGTTCGCGCCGAAGCGGCATGCGCACTCGCCACGGTCGCGCCCGACGCCGCACGCGAACGCATCGAATCGTTGTTGTCCGCAGGCAAGGCGCGCCACCTGGGAACGCGGTTCGGTCCGCTCCTCGTCGGCATCACCGAGATTCAAGAACGTTCGGCGATGGCAACTCGCGTGGCGGGACTTCTCGATCGCGCCTCGCCAGGTGCGCCCGGTGAGATCCTCACGTGCTTGAAGACGATGCGCACGAGTGCGGCGCAACGCACGTTCGACACACTGCTCGAAGACCCTCGCGTGGAGCGTGCCTATCGCACGCACCTACTACGAAAGTAGACGAGCAACGATCAGGACGATCGTCCGCGACGAGCGAAGTGCTCGCACGCGCCGGCGGCAAGATCGTTGCACGCTCCGTAGATCCGGAGTGAATGTCGCTTCATCGTGAAGCCGAAGTCCTGCGCAGCGCGATCCTTGAGCGACTCCATGTTCTCGTCATGGAACTCGCAGATCCGCCCGCAATCCTCGCAGATGATGTGGTCGTGGTGCTCGTGGCCGAACGTGTGTTCGAAGAGCCGACTGCCCTTGCCGACATCGAGGCCTTCGATGAAGTCGCCTTCCTCGAGGACTTGGAGCGTGCGATACACGGTCGCGAGGTGCACGCCGGTCTCGGGGTTGCGGGCGCGGATCATGTGTAACAAGTCCTCGGCCGAGAAGTGCTCGTGCGTGCCGAACGCCGCATCGACGATCTCCTGACGAGGACGTGTCCACCGCAGTCCCACTTCCCTGAAGTGAGCTTTGACGGCCTCTGTCTCGTTCCGAATCCGCTCTTCCATCGAGCCACCCGTCAACGCTGACCGATGTCGCGTCGATACCGCATGCCTTGGAACGAGATCTTGTCGAGCGCCGCGTAGCAGCGATCGAGCGCTGCACGCACCGTCTTGGCCTTGGCCGTGACGGACAGCACTCGTCCACCTGCGGTGAGGATCGTACCGTCCGGTTTGCGCGTCGTCCCCGAGTGGAACACGACGAGGTCGTCGTCTTCTTCGACGTCGTCCAGTCCGTGGATCTCGAATCCGGTCGAGTATGCCTCCGGATACCCACCCGACACGGCCACGACACACGCCGCCGGGCGTGCATCCCATGTCGGCCCCGACTCGAGCTTGTCGAGCGACCCGTCGGCAGCCGCAACCAAGAACGGGACGAGGTCCGATTCGAAGCGCATCAAGAGCGGTTGCGCCTCGGGATCCCCGAACCGAGCGTTGAACTCGAGCACGCGAGGACCGAGTGGCGTGACCATCAGCCCCGCGTAGAGAATGCCACGGTACGGGCGTCCCTCTTGCACCATCGCGTGGATCGCCTGCACGAGAACCTGGCTCTCGACGTGCTTGATCGTTCGCGGATTCGCCGCGGGCGCAGGCGAGATCGCGCCCATTCCCCCTGTATTCGGCCCCTTGTCGCCTTCGAGGCTGCGCTTGTGGTCCTTTGCCGACTCGAGCGGCACGATCGTTCGCCCGTCGCACAGCGCGAGCATCGAGACTTCATCTCCCTCGAGGAACTCCTCGATCACGATCTGCGACCCCGCTGCTCCGAACGCACCCGACTCGAGACAACTCGCGACGGCCTTGCGGGCCGAATCGTAATCGTCACAGACGAGGACACCCTTACCGGCAGCCAGCCCCGATGCCTTCACGACGAGTCTCTCGTCGCGATGCCCTTCGAGAAAGGCGAGTGCAGTCGCCAAGTCCGAGAACGTCCACGACTGGGGCGATGGGATGTGATGTCGACGACACAGCTCGCGGCAGAAGGCTTTGCTCCCTTCGATCTCCGCAGCAAGACGGCTCGGTCCGAACACCTTGATTCCGGCGGCCTGCAACGCATCGGTCAACCCGAGGCAGAGCGGCGCTTCGGGTCCGACGACGACGAGGTCCACACGCTGCTCGCGGCAGAACGCCTCGAGCCTGGCGAAGTCTTCGACACCGATCGGAACACATTCGGCGACTTTGGCGATCCCACCGTTGCCCGGCGCACACCAGACCTTCTCGACGAGCGGAGAACGTGCGATCTTCCAACAAAGCGCATGCTCGCGACCACCGCCGCCAACGACCAAGATCTTCAAGTCACGTTCCTCCCGGCTGCCTGGACGCGCGCAGCATGGAGCGTGTCGTGCCGCTTCGCAAGGACGGCACGGTGCGGTCAAACGGGCGTGGCCGCGCGAATCCAGCGATGCAGGAGTTCGTCGAGTTCCGGAGGCCGCACGGGCTTCGCGATGTAATCGTCCATCCCCGCAGCGAGGCAACGCTCCCTGTCCCCACGCATCGCGTTCGCGGTGAGCGCGATGATCGGCGTGTGCTCACCACGCGCCTGATTGCGGCGAATCGCGGCTGTCGCCTCGTATCCATCCATCTCGGGCATCTGGCAGTCCATCAAGATCGCCGCGTAGGACTCACACAGGACCGCATGCACGGCTTCGCGCCCGTTGGAGACGACGTGCGCCTCGAAGCCGAGCTTGGCTAGCGTTCTGGAGACGACCTTCTGGTTGATCGGGTTGTCCTCGGCAACGAGGATGCGGCGACCATCCTGCGTCACGGTCGCCGCGCAGGGCACCGTGGATCTCGGCGCCACTGCGGGTGCCTGCGTCACCATCGACGATCTCGGGTCCATGCCTCCGGCACCGCGACGCTCCTCACGCCTCCGGTCTCCGCCGCGTCGTTCGCCTTGGATCGGCGGGCGACGGCGCTCGAGCGCCTCGCAGATGACGCGCGCGAGAACGTCGATGCGGATCGGTTTGGGCAAGAACCCCCATATCGCCGCCTCGTGCACCGCGAGGTCGTGTCCGCGCGATTTCGAATAGGTCGAGACGACTACGCGAGTCGTCGTCAGTCGATGGTCGGCACGCAATTCGGAAAGGAACGTCGTAATCGGCAAGTCGTCGACATGGTCCGCGGCCACGACGAGTTCGTACGGATCGCCTTCACGCAATGCGGTTCGCATGAGCCACAGTGCACCACCGACGTTGATCGCCCAGTCCGTACGGTGCCCGAAGCTCGTCAAGGCATCCTGCATCACACTGGCGGTCGGCGCATGCGGTTCGACGACGAGCACACGACGCCCGGCGAGCTTGCGCGCGACATCGCGAGGGCGCTCCTCGCGCGAGAATCCCGCCTTGGCACGTTCGACGTCGAGTACGAACGAGAAGACGCTTCCTTCGCCGGGTTCGCTCGCCACGAAGAGTCGCCCTCCGAGCAACTCGATCAATTGCCGACTGATGACGAGGCCGAGTCCCGTGCCGCCGTACTTACGCGTCGTGGACGAGTCAGCCTGGCTGAACGCTTCGAAAATGCGGTTCTGAGCATCCACCGGGATGCCGATTCCGGAGTCCCGTACCTCGATGCGCACCTGGACGCGCGACTCGTTCGCGCTCTGCACGACGCATTCGACGAGCACTTCGCCCTCGCTCGTGAACTTGATCGCGTTGCCGACGAGATTGGAGAGCACCTGACGCAGTCGCGTGTGATCGGTCACGACGTCGAGGTCGATGCACGAGGGAACGACGGCGCAGATCTCGAGGCCTTTGGTTACCGCGCGTTCCTTGAACAGCTCGGTCACCGACTCGATGGTCGCGCGCAAGTCGCCTTCGCGGAGTTCGACTTCGAGCTTACCTGCCTCGATCTTGCTGAAGTCGAGAATGTCGCCGAGCAGCCCTAGAAGGTGCTCTGCCGATTGTTGCACGGTCGCGAGGTCCTGCTGCACGAACGACGGCAACCGCTCCTGCACGAGCAGTTGCGTCATCCCGATGATCGCGTTGAGCGGCGTACGAATCTCGTGACTCATGTTCGCGAGGAAATCGCTCTTGGCACGCGTCGCGGCCTCGGCGCGCTCTTTGGCTTCGACGATCTGTTGGTCACGCTCTTCGATCTGCGCGAGCATGCCGTTGATCGCGTCCGCGAGACGCCCGAGATCGTCCGCGCCATGACTGTGCGCGCGAATCGAATAGTCCCCTCGCTCGGCGACGTCCCGAGTCGTCGCGACGAGTTCGAGGATCGGTTCCGTCACGAGGCGTTGGAGCCTGTGCCCGAGCAAGAACGCGAACAAGACGGACACGACGACGATCAAGAAGACGATGCCCGAGAGCCAAGCGAAGCGCCGCGCGTAC
>JAGQQW010000073.1 GCA_020426005.1 Planctomycetota bacterium
GGCGGATCGGAAGATCGAGCCAAGCAGCACGCGCGTCAGGCGTACAAGCTGTTCTTGCAACCGGTCGCGATCGAGAAGCGTATCGGTCGCCTCGCTCCCGAACTCCGCGAACTCGTCGATGTCGCGACCAGGCGTTTCGGTGGATTCCTGCCGCGCAGCGTTTGGCTGGAGACGCACGGCGACGCGAGTCTGTTCGATTCGGAGGAGGCCGGTAAAGCGCTCACCGATGCGCTCGTCGGCCGTTTCGTGAGACTCGATCTCGCGCGCTACGGCATTCAGGGTGGCGACGTCTCGCTCGTCGTGTTTCAGGACGTCACGCTCGTTCGCTTGCGCGAGCACGCGATCCGACACGTCATGACACCGGCGACCGAACGCGTGGCCGGCGTCGACCTCGCGACCAACTTGATGCGCTACTTGCGCTATGTCGACGAGAACGGCGTTCGCTTCACCGTGCGCGGTGAGATCTTCCAAGCGACCAAGAAGCGCATGCTCGCGCAACTCGTCGCGGACGACGCGAGCGCCGATGACGTCGATGCGGTGTTCGACTTCGTGGATCGATTCGCGCGCAAGCACGGGCTGATCGATGCGACGGGAGAGCGTACGCTACGGCTCAGCGAGGCGGGGCGTGCGTTCGAGGAACAGGGGCTCGAAGACAAGCTGCGCGATTTGCTCGCGTTCGCGATCGAGGATGTGCACGGCGGTGGAGGGGATCCGTTCCACCAACGGCGTCTGCGTCGCATCGTCGTCAGACTCCTGCGTCGGCTCGAGCCCGAGCACTGGTATGACGCGATGCACGTGCCCTTCTTGGCGCGCAACGCCTACGTCGTCCAGATGAACGAGCTCGGAGTACGCGAGCACGTCGAACGGGAACGCAGCGCCGGTCGCCACGTCGTGCGCGAAGACCTCAAGAAGCTCGCCTGGCACCTGTTCGATTGGGTGCGGAAGCGCCTTCATCCGCTCGGCATCGTCGACCTCGGCTTCGACAACGGGCATCCGACCGCGCTGCGCCTGTCGCGTATCGGCGCGACGTTGCTCCAAGGAAGTCCCGCGCAGGCGGCCGAAGGAGCACGCTCGACGCTGGTCGTCAATCCGGATTTCGAAATCCTGCTCTTCCCCGACAGCGATGTCTGGCCGCTCGTCCACGTGCTCGATCGGTTCGCCAAACGCACGTCGTCCGATCGTCTGTATCGGTTCGTTCTGAGCGAGGAAACGCTACGCTCGGCACTCGCGGACGGCATGGGGCTCGGGCAGATTCTCGAAGTCCTGACCCTGCGTTGCCGTACGCCATTGCCGCAGAACGTGCGGTTCAGCCTCGAGGACTGGGCGGCGCGAGCGGGAGCGTTGCGACTGACCAAGGGCGGCCGCATCGTCGCTCCCAAGACCGAACTCCTGACACGGGTGCTCGCCCACAAGCGCGTGCGGGAAGTGTGCGTAGGCTCCGAACAGGACCTGCGTCTCGGGGATCGACTCGGTCCTGCGGAGTTCCGTTCGCTGCTACGCGACCTCGGATTCTTCCTGGAACTGTCGGGATACGACGAGGACGAGATCGACGGGCAGGGCAAGGGCGACGGCAAGGGCAACGTCGACGGGGCGGGCGAGCGCAACGGCAATGCCTGAGGTTCCCGAGGAACTGCCACGCCTTCTCTGGATCAGTCCGGGAATCGGGCTCGGAGACGATCTGCTGCGCCGGCTTCGCGCGGCGGTCGCGGGTGGTCTGCGGGCGTTCCAGCTCCGGGAGAAGTCCTCGTTTGCCCGCAGTCTCGCGTTGTTCGCGCCCAAGTTGCGGGCGATCCTGCCCCGAGGCGATGGGCTCGTCCTCATCAATGATCGCGTCGACGCCTGTCTGGCGACCGATCTCGACGGCGTTCAGATCGGTCACGGATCGATTCCCGTGGCGAGCGCACGTGCTCTCGTCGGTACGGAGCGATGGGTCGGTGCGTCCGTGCACGACGATCGAGAGCTCGCCGATGCCGAAGAAGGCGGTGCGGACTTCGTGATCGTGTCGCCCGTGTTCCCCGTGCGGAAGCGCGGGATGCCGCCGGCTCCACCGCTCGGTTTGGTCGGGCTCGAAACCCTGACACGCCGCACGCGATTGCCGGTCTTCGCACTCGGAGGAATCCGTCCCGCGCGCGTGCGGGAAGTCGTCGATCAGGGCGTACACGGAATCGCGGTCAGCAGTGCCCTTGCCGAAGCCGAGGATCCGAAGTCGATGGCGACCGAACTCGTCGAGGCCCTGCGCCGTTGACGTCCCCGTGAACCGTTCTTCGCCGCGGACCTCGGATTGGCAGACACGACTACCGAGGCGCATCCATTGGCTGCTCTTCGTCGTGCTGGCCGTCGCGCTCTATTTCGGGCTCTTCCGGCGCTATCGCATGACGACCATCGAAACACCGGCGCTCAGCGCGATGTATGCGGATGCGACTCGCGCTCGCTTCATCGTCGACGTGTCCCCGTCCCATGCGGTGCCGCGGGACGCGATCGTGTGGTGGGAATACCAGGGCGCGACGCTGTTCGCGCGAGTCGTCGGGGTGCCGGGGGATCGGTTCTTCGTCGATGCCGACGGCCGCTGGCGCCGTGAGAGCGAGGATGGCGGACGCGTGTTCCCACCAGAGGTCACGTTTCCTCAGACGCTCTCGGGCGTCGTGCTCGCACCCGGTGGGTACGTGCTGCTCGCGGATCGACCCGGGACCGGGTTGCCGGACTCGACGACCCTCGGCATCGTCGAGCGCGAAGCCATCGTCTACCGCGTGCTCGTGCGGCTTTGAGGCGTGAATGTCGGAACTCGACGACCACCGTTTTCTCGCGACGCTGCTCGGTGATGCGAAGCATCCTGGGTCCCTGCTCGGGCCGGGCGACGATTGTGCGCTCCTCCCGGGTGGCGAGCCGTTGCTGGCGACGACCGACGCGCTCGTCGAAGGCCGTCACTACGCGGCGGGCACGTCTGCCACGGACATCGCGCGCAAGCTCGTGCACCGCAACTTCTCGGATCTTGCGGCGATGGGGGCGTGGCCCGAGTTCGTGCTGGCGACGTTCGCGTTTCGAGAGGGTGCTTGGACGCAGGATGCGCGCCACGACTTGTATCGCGCAGTCGATGGCTGCGTCCGAGCGCGTGGAGCTCGCTGGGTCGGTGGCGACCTCTCGTCCGTTGCCGGACCGAGCGTCTTTTCGCTCGTCGCGCTCGGTCGCACGATTCGTCGCCCAGTCCCTCGCGGCGGGCTCGCGGCCCGTCACGCGCTGTTCGTGTCGGGTCCGCTCGGCGGAAGTCTCGTTCGTGGCCGGCACCTGCGGTTCGAACCGCGCCTCGAGTTCGCTCGCCGGCTCGTGACGCGGTACGACGTCACCGCGATGATCGACCTGTCGGACGGCCTTCTCCTCGATCTCGGTCGTCTACTGGAGGCGAGTCGCCTATCGTCGGGCACGCCTATCGGAGTCCTGCTCGATGCCGCCGCCGTTCCGATTCATGACGATGCCAGGCTCGGGGGCGATCCGCTCGAAGCGGCCCTCACGGATGGCGAGGACTACGAACTCCTGTTCGCGCTCGCCCCGGACGATGCAAGCCGTCTGCAAGCAGATGCGGATCCCGTTCTCGCGACTGCAGTCCGGATCGGTGTCGTCGACGAGGGGCCCGGCATTCGCCTCGCCACTGCGGACGGCAACGTCGTGACCCGCGAGCCCGAAGGATACGTGCACGAGTTCGAGCCGTTGCTCGGTCCGCCGGGTACGACCCGCCGGTTCGTGACGCACTCCGAGAGCGAGACGCAAGAACTCGGGCGTCGACTCGGCGCCGAACTCGAACCGGGGGATGGCGTCGTGCTGGAGGGGGAACTGGGCGCCGGGAAGACCGTGTTCGTCCGCGGCATCGCCGAAGGCCTCGGCGTCGACGACCCTGCCGAAGTGCGTAGTCCGACCTATCTCTTGATGATCGAGCACCCGGGTCCCAAGCCGCTGTTGCACATGGATGCGTATTTCGCGGCTCGCAGCCGTGACTTCCTCGCTGACGGCGGCGAGGCGTACGCACGGGATGGGTTCGTCATGGCGATCGAATGGGCCGACCGCCTGGAAACGAAGGTCCCATCGCAGTTCCACCGGGTCTCGTTGCGCCATACAGGGCCCGAGAGCCGTGAACTCACATTGATCCGTGGCCTGCAAGAACACGGATCGGCGCGTGAGGAAAATCCGGCACGCGAGCCGTGAACCGCCGGTCGCCCGCGCCGTTGGATGCCGAGTCCCCGAAATCCGGCCTGTGGTCTCGGGTTCGCAGAGTCCGCAGGTCGATCGAACTCGTGTAACCTCGGTCTGCGGCGAGGAATGGAGACGGGCATGGACGACAGCGCGAAACGGCCACCGAGCGACCCCCACGTCGAGGACGTGCGCGAGCGCTCCGATGAGGCCCACGGGCAATTGTCCGATTTCGAGGCTGCGGACTTGCTCGATCGTGACCTCCTGCTCGATTTCCAGCGCGGCGAGAAGGGGGCCTTCGACCGGATCGTCGGTCGCTACGAGGCGCCGTTGTGGCGCTTCTTCTATCGCCTCTGCTGGGACCAGGGCCGCGCCGAGGATTTCGTCCAGGACGTATTCCTCAAGGTCTATCGCACCGCACACCGCTACGAGTCGCGCGGAAAGCTGTCCACCTTCCTCTATCGAATCGCGACCAACCGTTGGATCGATCATTGGCGCCAGATGCGCCCGCGTCCGACGCTCTTCAGCCTGGAGGGATGCGAACGTGACGAGGACGTCGCGATCGTCGACCGAGTCGCAGCTCCGCAGCACGACCCACGTGAGGCGCTCGAAGAGGACCAAGAGAAGCAGCGCTTGCGACAGGCGCTCGAACGACTGACGCTTCCGCACCGTCTCGTGTTCGAACTCGCCGTGTATCAGAATCTGCCGTATCCCGAGATCGGCGAGTTGCTCGACATCCCGGTGGGCACCGTCAAGTCGCGGATGCACAACGCGACGCGCGCACTGAAAGATTTGCTGCAGGACGAAGGTGAGGACGAAGAGTCGGTGCCGCGTCAAGGACGCCATCCACCCGGTTCGGGTCGACGCCTTCGTTTCCGGGCCTGAGGCCGCCCGACTTCCCGAGTGTTTCTCCTGGTTTCCCACGCATGACCACGTTCGACGATCGCGACGACACGGACTTCCTCGACCGCATGCGGTCGTTGGACGAAGCCGCTCCATCTCCACGTCGGGAGTTCGGGGTCATGCTTCGCGCTCGAGTGCTGAAGCGCGCGCGCCTCGAGGAAATCTCGGCGCGGACGCTGGCGCCGCGGACGCTCCGGGAGTGGGGTGACAGCCTGCGGGTCCGAACCCTTACCGCTCTGCGGTATTCTCGGCTCGCTCGTGCGCTCGTGGCTGCGTTCGTGCTCGTCGTCGTCGGTCTCGTCGCATTTCAGGTGGCGTCGACGTTGCAGCAGCGGATTCGCGACAAGTCGGCCCGCCTCGACCTCGAGGGGCGCGTCGCGGCAGCCGTGCCGGGTCCCGTCGAAGACGATGGTGCGCCGCTCTGGGAGCCGCAGGCCATCGATGCGCGTCTTCTGTGGCTCGAGAGTGAGAACGATCTCACGCGCTTGCGCCGACTCTGGGACGAGCGCGGCAAGGTCGAGCTGCGTCGTCGCCTACTCAAGATCGGTGGGGCCGACGAGCGAACGCGTCGCCGGATCGAGGCTCTCGCGTCGGATGTCGCGGCGGACGTGCTCGTGCGGGCTTCCCGCAACGAACCGTTCGTCGACTATGCGGATGTCGAGGCGTTCGCTCTCGGTGTGCGCGCACTGCTCGGATCGGGATCGACCCGTCTGCGCGGACCGCAACAGGCTGCCGTGCGCAGGGGGATCACCTTCCTGGAGCGCAGTCTGCCGGGGCTGCGTGGGGCCGAACTCGCGACGGCGCTCGTGCCGTGCCTCGAAGCCGCGCTCGTCGCGGGTGACGAGCGCGTCTTGTCGGACGAAGGCCGACTCGAACGTGTGGGACGCGAGATCGCGCGGCTCGTGCACGAAGAGCTCGAAGCCTTCGATGCGACTGCACCACAACCCGTCTATCCCGAACGTTCCGTCCCGCTGGATCTCGTCTTCCGGGATCGTATGCCGCGACCGCTCGCACTCGCCGAGCCTCGAGTCGTGTCGGCCGGGCCTTGGCTCGGCAGGATCGACGCGCCGAATGGCGCGGTTGCCGATGCCGGGATGCTTCTCCGGGTCGCGCCGGCCCTGGGCGCCGCGCCGGGAGACGTGCAACGCCTTCGCGGCCTCCTTCACGACGTGCTCCGAGAACGCAGCTTGGCCGAAGGCTCTGCCGGTGCCGCCGCGCGCGCCGCGATGCTCGTCGCGTTCGCCAGCGGCAATCAGCGCGTTGCGCTGCGGCGTTCGTTGCAGGCGTATCGCATCCACCCCGACCGCTTCGGCCGCGACGTGCGAGCCCTCCTCGATCTCGCCTGGGGCGTCTTCCCTGGCGTCGGTTGGGCACGGTTCAATCAGGCCTTGCGCTACGTGATCGCCAACTACGACGAAGAATCCGCCCGCGAGCGAGCCGGACTGCTCTTGGTGCAGCTGCTGTGGACGGAGCCGGTCCCGAGCGACTGAGATCGCCGTTTGCCGGCGGCACAGCCGACTCGGTGTCCCCATGCGCGACTTTGCGACTCAGGACACTCGCAGCGCGTTGAACACGCTGCTAAGGGCTGGGTTCGCCCTATCGCGAGGCGTATCCTCGTCGCTTCGCATGAGGAAGGTTGGCATGACGTGGTACCGCTCGCAGCGGATCTTGGTGACTGCTCTCTGCACGTCGTTGGGCTTCGTGGCCCCGAGTCGCGCGCAGGATCAGCCGCAGACTCCTCCGGTCCAGAGTGATCCAGGGTCGAAGCAAGACGAGGCGCAACGGCCCGCGATTCCGACGGATCAGCGGACCGGTCGGCGGCTCGATCTGACGCTCGGGGATTGTTTCGCCCTCGGAGACCGCGGAAATCTCGATCTCGCGCTCGACCGGTTGCAGAAGCTCCTGGCTGCCGAAGACATCGCGATCGCGGATGCGTTCTTCGAGCCCGAGTTCTTCACGACGCTCGATTGGCGACGGACGAAGTCTCCGCCGCGCAACGCGTTCCAACCGAGTTCGACGAGCAAGAACTACGGTGGCAATATCGGGGTGCGCAAGACGTTCGTGACCGGCGGTTCGCTCGAGGTCTCGTTCCAGCCACGGTACGTCGATCAGCGTGTGGCGAGTACGTTCAGCTTCCCGACGACGTTCTTCACGGGTGACCTGACGTTCAGCGCGTCGCAACCGCTCTTGCGGGGAGCGTGGGGTGACTCCAATCTCGCCGAGTTCGAGGCGGCGCGACTCGAAGAGCTGGCACGGATCGACGACCACGAGCGGCGGCGTCAGGAGATTCTCGAAGCGATTTCGGCCGCGTACTTCGAACTCGTGTTCCGCCGCGAAGACTATGTCGTGCGATACCAGTCGCTCGAGCTGAGCCGCGAGCAGCTCGCCAACACGGAGCAGAAGATCCGCCTCGGTGAACTCGCTCCGCGCGATCGAGTCGCCGACCAGGCCGAGGTCGCGAAGCAAGAAGAAGAACTCATTCGCGCTGAGAACTCGATCCTCGATGGGGAGGACGACCTGAGACGGCTCGTTTTGCCGTTCCGCGAAGATGGTGCTTGGGACTTCGTCATCGTACCGACGGACGTTCTCGGGGAGCAGGACCCGGAGTTCACCTTGCCGACGATCGAGGATGCGCTCGAGATCGCCCGCTCGTCACGACCGGATTTGAAGGCGCAGCAACAGCGCGTCGAAGCGGCCGAGTATCTCTTCCGCAAGGCCGAGCAAGACGCTTTGCCGCAACTCGACCTCAACGCGTCGTACCGCACGGCAGCGCAGCGGAACGACTACCACGCGTTCCAACGCGACATCTACGAGTCCGTCTACCCCGAGTACGCCGTCAGCGTCAACTTCGTGCTGCCGCTCGGCAACAAAGCGGCGAAGGGCCGACGCACCAAGGCGATGCTCGAGGTCGAACGCAGCGAGCGGGCGCGCCAAGTCACGCGAGTCGACATCGAAAAGGCGGTGCGCACGGAACTTCGCGCGCTCGCGACGCTCAAGAAGTCCATCGCGGCCGCAACCGAATCGGCGCGGCTGGCGCGCAGCGACTTGGAGTCGGAGCAGATCAAACTGCGACTCGGTGAGGGAGTTCGTATCGAAGTCCAGCGTCGGAACCAGCAATATCAGGACGCGCGCTCGTTGCTCTTACGGGCTCGCCTCGACTATCGCTCGGCGTGGTTTCGACTGCTCTCAGCGCTCGGTCGCATCGACTCGACGAGCTTCGACGCTGCGTCCGTGCTGCACTGATCCGGGCGATCCGGGTCTCCGGGCTCGCGTGACGCGTGCCGACACCCGAAATAGTGAAACGGCATGACGGCGCACTGGATCTTCGCATCGATCTTGGCCCTGACGGGGGTCTCCGGCAGTTCGCTACCTGGTCAAGGAACGGTGCCCGTGGCACCTCCGCGGCTCTCTCCGCGCGCGACCGAGGTCTGGGACTACTCACGGACGCAGGTCATCGAGCGGATGGTCGAGCGACTTCGCGGGGCGACGAGTCTCGAGGCTTGGCGCTTCTCCAAGCTCGCGCTCGCACGGTCCTGCGATGACGAAGAGGTTCGCGCGACGCTCGTGCGCTACCTGGAGAAGAACCTCCTCACACGCGGCGAAGACGCTCCAGCTCGCAATGCGATGGAAGTGATGCGTCGTAGCAAGCGAATCGAGTTCTCACCGGCGTTGATGCGGGCCAGTGAGCACGGGATACGCCAGATTTCCGAGGATGCGATCTCTGCGCTCGAGTCGTGTGCGGATGAGACTGCAGTGCAGTCGATGCTTCGCAGTTTCGCGACGCGCTACTTGCGCGCGCAGGTGCTCGTGCTGCGTGTGATCGCGAACCGCGGCAGCGCTGAAGTCGCGGTGCCCTTCTTGCGAAAGTTGTTGGATGGTCAAATCGTCCTGCAGGATCTCCCGACGCTCACCGCTGCGGTGCTCGAGACGTTCGATCACGGTGCTCCGCCGGAAGTCGTACGCGGTACGCTTGCCGGAAAGTTGCGGTTGTTCCCGAACACAGCCGGAGAACTCGCTGCCAAGTTGCTCCACGAGGCTGGTGACGACGAAGGTCGCTTCGCACTCCTCCGCATGCTCGAGCAACAAGAGGATCCCATTCGGCGCGGGGGCCTCGTCGAGAGTCTGGCCTTGCGGGATCCGGCGGCGAGTCTCGATGCCGTTCTGACTCTCGTCGCGGACAGCAAACACGCTGCTCCTCGGCTCGCGCTCGCGCGTTTCCTCGCGGCCATCCCCGACGGATCGGAGAAGGAAGAAAGCGTCGTCGCGATGCTCGAGGTGCTCGCGAACGACGAGGTGCGCGACGTCGAACTCGCGGCGCTCGATGCGCTGCGTGGACGCTCGAAGCCCGTGACCGACCGCTTGGTTTCGCTTCTTCAGACTGCCGATGGCTCGCAGCTGCGCATCGTGCTCCAGTCGCTGATCGAGGCTGGGGATCCACGCGCCGTACCGGCGATCGCCGCGCGACTCGAGAAGGCTGAGGGGCGCGATCGGCAAATCTACGTTCAGGCGCTCGGACGCATGGGGACGAAGGCCAGTTTGCCGTATCTCACGGCGGTGTTGACGGGTCCATCGATCGATTTCGGCCGCGATGTCGATTCGGTGGCCTACGCGGCGATCGTGACGACCAACATCCTCGAGGCCGAACCCGCGTTGTGGCGCGTCTACGAGTCGATGTCGACCGATACGAGCCAAGGCCTCGCGGTGCGCAGTCACGTCCTCAAGACCCTCGCCAATCTCGCGAAGGCTCCAGGTGACGACGAGGCTGCACGGCTCGACCGCGTTCACGCGCGGTTTCGTGACATTCTGTTCGATTCGAAACAGCCTGCGTCCGAACGTCTCCTCTGCCTCGATTACTTGCGCGGTGGAACCCTCGGCATCGATGATGCTTTGCGGCTCGGCCGTCGCATGCGTCGGGATGATTCGTTCGCTCCTGACGAGCTGCTCGGCCAGTTCAATGACTTCCTGACCGAGTACTTCTGAGACGGGCTCGCGAGGCGCGATTGGATCGAACGGCAACGCTGGAATCTCTGCACTTGCTCGTCGGTGATACGCCGATGTTTCGGCTCCATTGCCGATTCCGAGGAGTCGAAGTCCACGTGTTCGCGAAACACGAGACCGCGAACTTCACGGGCAGCATCAAGGATCGCATGGCTTTGCACATGATCGAATGTGCCTACGAGCAGGGTGCGCTGCGACCCGGAGACACGCTCGTCGAGGCGACGAGTGGGAACACGGGGATCGCGTTCGCCGCGATCGGCCGTGCACTCGGTCATCCGGTGCGGATCTACATGCCGGACTGGATGAGTCGTGAGCGCGAACTCGTGATCAGCAGTCTCGGTGCCGAGATCGTGAAGGTCTCGAAGGAAGAAGGCGGCTTCTTGGGCAGTATCGCGAAGGCCGACGCGTTCGCGGCGGAGCGCGATGATGTCTTCGCGCCGCACCAGTTCGAGAGTGCCGCCAATGTCGCCGCCCATCGTCTCGGCACGGGTCCGGAGATCGTGCAACAGATGGTGAGTGTCGACGAACGACCAGACGCCTTCGTCGCCGGTGTCGGGACCGGCGGAACGGTCATGGGGGTCGGGTCGTATCTGCGTGCTCTCTTCCCGGACGTGACGGTCCACCCGCTCGAACCGGCGAGTTCACCGACGCTGCGGACGGGGACCAAGGTCGGCCATCATCGCATCCAGGGCATCAGCGACGAGTTCGTGCCCGCGATCGTCGATCTCTCTGCCTTGGACGACATCGTCGACGTCGAGGACGGTGATGCGATCCTCATGGCTCAACGGCTCGCGCGAGATCTCGGCATTGCGGTCGGAATCAGCAGTGGGGCCAACCTGCTCGGTGCGTTGCAGATCGGAGCACGGATTGGCGACGGTGCTCGCGTTGCGACGGTGTTCTGCGACAGCAACAAGAAGTATCTGAGCACCGATTTGTGCTGCGAAGAGCCTGTTCGCGATGACTACGGCGCCCCACACGTGACGTTCCTGAGCTGTCGGGTCCTGCCGCGAGCCGGGCGCGTGCGCGCGGATTGAAACTCCGCGAGCCCTGCTGTCGAAGAATCCGACAGTAGCCGATCCGATGCGGGGCGTCCGATCCCTGTCGATCAGCGTCAACACGTGTGCGGCTAGATGCCGATCAAAGACGCATGGGTTTCATCAACCTCTCGGAGAAGACGATCAACGCAAAGCTCGTCTACTACGGCGTCGGGCTCGGCGGAAAGACGACGAGCCTCAAGGTCGTCCACGGGATGCTGTGCCCGAACGACGAGGTCAAGCTCGTGTCGATCAACACCGAGCAGGACTCGACACTGCTGTTCGACTTCTTGCCGATCGACCTGGGAACGGTCGAAGGCTTCAAGATTCGCGTCCAGGGCTTCACGGTTCCCGGTCAACCGAAGTACGTCGTGATGCGCAAGTACGTGCTCCAGGGCGCGGACGCGGTGGTGCTCGTCGTGGATAGCCGGAAGAAGTTGATCGAGGACAACCTCCAGTCGATCGAGGACCTCAAGACCAACCTCGAAGCCAACGGGCTCGATTGGCGGACGATTCCGCTCGTCATCCAGTACAACAAGCGTGATCTTCCCGACCTCATCGAGCGGGCCGAACTCGATCGCTTGTTTCGCTTCCGGGACGTGCCCGTGTTCGAGACGATCGCGCCGGATGGCGTCGGCGTGTACGAGGCCTTCACCGAGGTCGTCGGGTGGATGGTCGAGGAGAAGGTGCGTCACTACGGACTCGGTCGTGGCCGGGTCGAGCCGGAGATCGTCGGCCGAGAGTCGCGCATGAAACTCGAGATGGCACGGGAGGCGTCTCCCGATGGCCACAAAGTCGGCGAAGGTCTCGTGAGCTTGTCCGTGCCCGAGTGCCCCGAGGCGCTACGGTCGAATCCAGACAGTTCCGTGGAGGTCGTCGCGGACGAGTTCATGGAACCCGAGGTCGACGATCCTCTCGGCTTCGTCGACGATGCGTCCGCCGTACCGCTGTGCGAACTCTTCGAGAGAGGCACGCAGGAAGGCGAAGCCGCGAATCTCGAGACACGATCCGAAGAGCGGTTCGAGAGCCTCGATTCCACGACGATCGACGCGCCCGACTTCGATGTTCCCGACCTCGATGTTCCCGACCTCGATGTTCCCGACCTCGATGTTCCCGGCCTCGACGTTTCGGACGCCGTACTCAGTGGGGCGGTCGACACGGATGACGACGCGGGGGAGCGGGTGCTCGCGGCAAGCGAACGAGAGGACGCGGCCTCGACGCTCGAAGTCGCGGACGACCTGCTCGGTCAGGCAATTCACTCGAATCTCGAGCTCGCCGAGCTGTACAGCGAGCTCGCTGAGTACAAGAGCCGACTCGAGAAGAAGAACCGTGAGCTCGTCGAGGCGAACCAGCTGATCGCTCACGACCTCAAGAAACCACTGACGGTCTTCAAGAGTGTGTTGCACCTCCTGCAGAAGGAGCTCATCGGCCCGCTGACCGACAAGCAGCGCGACGCCGTGGAGAACTGCACGGAGTCCGTGAGCTACATGGAGGAACTCGTTGCGGACATCCTCGACTCGTCGCGTCTCGACTACGACGGGATGGAGTTCGCCTTCGAAGACGTCGATCTGACGATGGTCGTCGGCGGCATCGTGCGACGTCTCCGCTACGACCTCGAGAAGACTGGCGTGCGCATGCGGGTCGAGCCGCTACCCGTCGTGCAGGGAGATCGCGCCGGGATCACGAAGGTGTTCGCGAACCTGCTCGGAAACGCGATCCACTACCGCGACGCGACGAAGGAAGTCTGCGAAGTGCACGTGCGTTCGATCGAAACCGACGATGCGTGGTGGATCGAGGTCGAAGACAATGGCATCGGTATCCCCGAAGAGTGCCGCACGTCGATCTTCGACAAGTTCGCGCGTGGTGACAACACGGCGACCCTCAGCGGCACCGGCCTCGGTCTCTACATCGTGCAACAGATGGCTCGTGGACACGGAGGTGACGTCCGCGTGCAGAGCGAGGTCGGCTCGGGCACGAAGTTCGTCATCGAACTGCCGAAGGTGCCCGAGCAGGCGACGCACTCGCCGGTGGCGTAATCCTCGCCGCTACTTCTGATCGTTCGGGATGACGATTTGTACGATCGGCATGCCGTGGACGACGCGCACTTCGCGCTTGCTCGTCTGGATGTCGACGATCTTCATCAGCGGGTTCGGAAGGTCGACGCGGGCGCCCTGGATCTCGTAGAAGCCCTCGGGAAGCTTGCGATCGATCGCCCATTCGCCCTTCTCGTTGGAGAAGGCCTTCGCGAAGACTTGGGTCGTCGTTCCCTGGCCGTTGATGTCCTTCGTGCGCGACATGCTGACCTCGACGCCGACTCCGGGCATCGTGCCGACGCGCACGGTTCCGCGCACCATGACGCCAGCCTTGAGGGTCAAGCGGCCGATATCCTTCTTCTCGCCTTCGATCACGTCGAAGCTCTTGAAGTAGCCGCGAGCGAAGTTCGGGTGCACGACACGGAGTTGGTAGCTCGCCGGGGTCAGCTTCTCGAGTCGGAAGCGCCCTTCGCGGTCCGTGCTCACGTTGGTCTCGGTGATCCGCTTGGGTTGCAGGGCACCGAAGATCCCGAAGATCGGGTTGTCCTGATAGTCGACCGAGAGACTCTCGACCGTCGCGTTCGCGACGCCGTTGCCGCTCGAGTCGACGACGACGCCGAAGAGTGCACCGCCGTCGAGCAACGTCACGTCGACGCGCACTTCTTCGCCAGCGCCTTCGTGGACTTCGAAGTTCTTGCTGAAGGTCTTCGCGTATCCGCTCGCATCGACTTGGACGACGTAGTGTCCTGGGTCGACGCCGGCCAGGCGCACTTCTCCGTTGCGATCGCGGGCTGCCACCGGCTGCACTTCCGTGTTGCCGTAGTGCTCTGGATTCTCCGGGAAGAAGCGTCGTAGCGTCGCGGTGTACGTCTGCACGGAACGGCCTAGGCGGTTCTTGACCGCAACGAGCACGGTCGCCTGCTTCTCGAGCGCGATCGTGACGTCCTTCGTGCCTGCGGAGACAGGCTTGCGCTCGTTCTTGCTGAACCCCGAGGCGATCGCACTGACGATGAACTCGCCTTCGGTCAACCCGAGGATCGAGAACGAGCCGTCCTTGTTCGAGAAGGTGCTGCCGGGAGTGGGCGACATGCTCGACAGAGGCGTTGCCTCGACGCGTGCACGCGGCACTCCGTGACCCGCTTCGTCGACGACGAAGCCGCTGATCTCGAAACCCTTCGGAAGTTCGATGTCTTCGGTCTGCGGCGGAACTTTGTCCTCGAGCGCGACATCGGTCTTCACGTAGCTGCCGTAGCCCTTGGCGAAGGCGGACATCTGGAACGGTCCCGCCGGCAGGCCGTCGAAGCGATACCGGCCATTGGTGTCCGTGTGTGCCTCGTAGCCGTCTTCGAGTCCTGGCGTGGGCTGGATCGCATTGAGGTCGGGCGGCATGACCCGGACGATCGCATCGACGATCGGCTGCTTGGTCACGGCGTCACGCACGGTGCCTTCGAGAACTCGTCCCTTGTCGATCGTGATCGGCGGCAACTTCTCCCAGCGTTCGGGCTGGACGCGCACCTTCTTGACGAAGTGCAGGTGGCCTGGCGCCGCGATGCGGAGTTCGTAGGGAGTATCGACGGGGGTGACCGGGCAGGGGAGTCGGAACACGCCGCGATCGTCCGTTCGTCCCTCGGCGACGAGCTTTGCTGGCATGCGCGAACCGCCGGCCATGCGCATCAGGACGTTGATCATGTTGGTCGCCGAGATGCCTTCGATCACGTAGACCGGAGCGTCGCGCACGACACCGCCCTTGCTCGACAGAACCATCCCCTCGATTCCCTGAGGGTGCGTTCCGCGCTCGGTGTTCGACGTGCGGATCGGTTCGTCGGTCTTGCCGTCATTCTTGTTCTCGACGACGACGGGGTCCTGCTTCGAGGTCAGGTTCTCGCTCGGAGTCTCCTTCGGATCCTCGATGTCGATACTGATCGGCGTATCGAGCGATGTCGGCCCATTGCCGCCGCCGAAGAGGAAATACCCGGCTGCACCGAGCGCGATCAAGATCAGGGCGAGGACGGGGAGTGCTTTCATTGGTTCGATCGACCCGGCTCGGGTTCAAGGCAGGCGTGTATGGACGCGGCTACCGTCCAGAACTTCCACGACTTTCGAGCGCTTTGTCGGGGAAGTTCCCGCCTCCTTGTCCGAGGTGCGAAGGACGATTCCGTAACGGCCAGCGGGAAGACGTTCGAAGAATAGCGTCTCGTGGGGCGTGACGCGGCGCAGATCACGGAACGAGCCATCGGCGGCGAAGACGTGCAACTCGACTTCGCCGTTCGGCACGTCTCCGATCGCGAGTTCGAGGGCGCCGTGCGGCTGCGGATCCACGATGCGAAGGGGCGTGACGTCTCCGGCACGGACGGTCGCCGTGTCGACGCCTCGCAGCGTTCGCACCGCATAGCTGCCCGGCGGAAGCTGCTCGGCGCGGACCGTCCCATGGTCGTCCGAGCGCAGCTCGATCGTGAACACGGGATCCTCGCGATGTGTCACGCGCAGCCTGCGGGCCGGACTCGGCGCTCCGCTGGCGGTCTCGGTGCGGATCGAGATCTGCCCAGCTGGCGTGAGCTGCACGTGGTGGACGAACGGGCTTCTCTCGAGTGGGACGAAGCAGCGGGCCATGCCATGGAACCGTAGCTCGATCGCCAATCCGGGAGGGGAGATCGCCGGGGCGACGGGGAACGTCGCGCTCCCGTCCGTGACGTCGAAGGCGTGCCAGTCGAGTCCTGGTATCGGCTCGAGTGCGGGGGTTCGTCGGACGTAACGCCAGTGACCGCTCGTCGGAGGATCGACATCGCCGGCGCGCAGAACCACCGTGGCGGACTCGAGCTGCGGCTCGGTGATGGTCGCTGGCCGTGCAGCGAGCAGCTTCGTGTCGACATCGATGGATTGCGCGAACGGGCCGAACCAAGCCGATATCCGCAACGTGCCGCTCGGGGCGCGGTCGAACACGAAGAGTCCATCGTCGTCCGTCGTCGTTTCGAGTGGCGCTGCGGTCGGATCCTCGAGCGAGATCGCGGTCACACGGACCGCGGATCTCGGCGCTTCGTGGGCATCGACGCAGCGGCCGCGCGCGAGGGCGGCTGGCATGGCGCGGACGATCAGTTCTTCGCGCGCCGACCGAGAGTCCGGAAAGCGAGGGATCAGTCCGCTGACGACGCGGTCGTAGTACGGAGCGCCGGGCGCCACGAAGATCCGATACGGACGTCCTTCGAGGCCGCCGAAGAAGAACTCACCGTCGGCGCCGGTGTGGATCCTGCGCGCCACGAGACCGCGGTCGGTCTGCTCATCGATGGCTTCGACGCGCAGGAGCACTTCGGCGTTCGCCACACCGCGGCCATCGGGCCGCACGACCCGACCGGTGACGACGAGACCCGCGCCGAGACGGAGCACGACGGCATCGAGTCCGTTCGCGATCAGCAAGCCCGACTGGACGGGCGCCGGGGCGAAATCCCGATGCGTCGCACGGATCGAGAGCCGACCCGGAGGGCTGCGGTCGTCATGCGGTACATCGATCCGGAACTCACCGTCGCCCGAACTCGTGGCTCGTGCAATCGGCTCGTCGAATGCCCACGCCGTCGACCTCGCGTCCGGCGGCGGATCATCGGCGAAGAGTTCGATCGTCGCCCGCGCCACGGGCTGTCCGAGCACGTCGACGACGCGTCCGCGAATCGCATTCGTTGTCGTGTCGCGACCGCTCTGCGCATCGAGCGCCGAGCTCAGCATCGCGGTGGCACCAAGGCACCAAGAAGCGACGCGGAGTCGCGCTCGAGTCGTTTCGAGTGACCCTCGAGTCAGAACGCCTCCTCGCTCACGTCCTCCTGACGCACCGCAACCGAAACACTCGACAGGAGGTATTTGATGCGCCGCTCGACTTCGTTGATGCCGACGACGTTATCGATGACGAGCGCCTCGCGCTCCGTTTGCGGGTTGAACACGAGACGCCCCGAGCGAAGGAGGGCGTACTCCATCAGGTCGTAGATCTCCTTCTGCATGCGCATCGCGGTCGTCGGAGTACGCCGGATGTCACCGAGATAGCCATGGTGGTGCAGAATCTCGTTGCGGTTGATCTCGTAGTAGTTGAACCGCGTGTTGACGAACACGAGGAAGAAGATGAACGCGAGCAGGAACGCCATGAATCCGTAGAACTGCGCGTTCATGCGGATGTCGATCGTGCCGAGCTTCTCGCGCACCCAGGACATGATCTCCCACTGATTGTTCGCCCACATCAGTGCGAACACGATCGCGACACCGATGAACAAGATCGTGATCGACTTGATCCGTGAGAAGTCGAAGGCGAACACGAGCAGGTTGATCGCCAAGATGAGCATGAAGATCCAACCGACGGTCGGATTCCCCGCCGCCGAGGCACCGTCCTTGCTCAGCCACGAGGCGAACCAACCGATCAGCGAGGCGACGAGCGTCGGATACAAGAAGATGACCTTCGGCCAGGGCCGGATGATGACGCGATCCGGGTCCTTCTTGGGCTTCTTCTTGGTCGGGGTCGGGGCCGTCGTGTCAGTCATGCTCGTCTCGTGAGGGATGTCCTGCGCGGCGAGGGTGCCGCGCTCCGTATGGATCCGCTACGCAGGGCGACCCTCAGAATTCGATACCGTGAGAATTCGATATCCGGGTGGTCGCACTCTGCTCGCGTGTACCGAAACGGAATTGAAACCAAGGAGTCGTTCGAAACCAAGGGTCGACCCCGCGGTGAACCTGCGGCGTTGGAGCCGCGGTGACTTCGGTTGCGTGTCTCGAGGGGCGAGCGGTGCTATGGTTCGCCCCATGATCCCGCGTGCCCTCATGATCCCGAGTGCCTTCATGATCTCGAGTGCACGACAGCGCTGGGCCAGCGGTCTGCGACGCTACCGATCGGGAGCATGCTTCGTGATCCGAATGGCGTTGCTCGCGATGTTGGCCCTGTTCGCGATGCCGGTCGGGACGACGGCACAAGCTACGGGCAATCCGCCCGATTCCGTGAGGTCGGGTCTGCAGGCCGGCTACGTCGTGCCGATCGAGGGGGAGGTCAACTTCCGCATGGTCGCGCTCGTGCGTCGCGGCGTCCGCGAGGCGCTTGCTTCGGGAGCCTCGCGATTGATCCTCGACATCGACACGCCCGGCGGCGAGGTCACCAAGATGGAGGAGATCCTCGCCGTGCTGGAGCAGCTCGACGACCAACCCGTGGACACGGTGGCGTGGATCCGCAACGAAGCCCTCTCTGCCGGTTCGGTGATCGCGCTCGCGTGCAAGCGGATCTGGGTGTCGCCGCGTGCGACGATCGGAGCCACCGTGCCCGTCGTCGCCGGTGGTCTCTAGGACGCGTTGCGGGACGAGGTCTACGCCAAGTACCTCTCCGGGATGCGGTCGATGATCGCGCAGATCGCGGCGCATCACGGACCGGGTGTCCAGATGCTCGCAGAGGCCATGGTCGATCCGCGACTCGAACTCGTCGCGATGCGCGTCCGCGGCGCGGACGGGTTGATTCGATCGGAGATTCTCGACGTGACCAACGCGGCGAATCTTCGCGATCAACCTGGCGTCGAAGTGCTCGAACAGCACACGTTCACGATGGGGCCACTCGTCCTCGACGCGGACGAGTGCATGAAGTACCACGTTGCCGAGGGGCGTGCCTCGAGTATGGACGAACTCGCGCGCGAGCTCGACATCGCGCCGAATCCGCCACGGATCGAAGCCAACTGGTCCGAAGAGCTCGCCGGCTTCCTCTATTCGATTCGGATGTTCCTGATGATCGGGGGCATTCTGATGACCGTCATCGCGTTCAAGACGCCGGGGACGGGCGTGCCCGAAGCGCTCGCCGTGCTGTGCTTCGTGTTCTTCTTCGCGGGGCAGTTCCTCGTCGGCCTCGCGGCGTGGACGGAGGTCTTGCTCTTCCTCGGCGGCATCGCGTTGATCCTCGTCGAGTTCTTCGTCATGCCCGGGACGCTCGTCGCGGGCGTGCTCGGTTTCCTCGCCGTCGTCGCCGCGTTGTTCTTGTCGTTGCAGTCGTTCGCGCTGCCGCAGAACGACTTCCAGGACGACGTGATGACTGCCAACCTGCAGAGCCTCTTGATCGCGATCGGTATCGTGATCGTGCTCGCGATGGCGTTCTCGCGATTGCTGCCGAAGATCCCGTTCTTCAATCGCCTGTTGCTCGAGGGAGCACCCGCCGGCGGGTCGCTCGCCACGACGGCGACGAGTGAGCGGGTCACCTCGCCGCTCGTCGGACGTGTCGGTACGACGCTGACCGAGTTGCGTCCGGCAGGGCGAGTCGAGATCGATGGCGAACCGTACGACGTGGTCGCGAGTGGTGGATTCCACGAAGTCGGTGTGCGCGTTCGCGTCCTCGAGGTGCAGGGCAACCGCATCGTCGTCGAACCGGTCTCCACGAGTGATGCGGGTCTCGTCGCAATCCACTGGCTCGTGTTCATGCTCTTCTGCGGGCTCCTGCTCCTGATCGCCGAGGTGTTCTTCGTGAGCTTCGGTGTCCTCGGAACGGCAGCCGCCGTCCTCACGGTGTCTTCGGTGTTCCTCGCGTTCGAGCACGGAACCGGAATCGGGTCGTCGTTCCTCGCGGCGGTCCTCGTGCTCGCGCCGACGGCTGTCGTGTTCGCGTTGCGCATCCTGCCGAGCACACCGTTCGGCAAGCGCCTGATCCTCGAAGGTCCGTCCGGGAAGTCGACGGCGCAGGATGCGGGGCTGCACGCATGCATCGGTAAACGAGGTCAGGCCATCACGCCGCTGCGACCGGTCGGAACGATCGTCATCGACGGGCGGCGCTATGACGCGATGACTCGCGGTGAAGGGCTCGTCACGGGCGACGCTGTCGAAGTGTTGCGCATCGAACTCGGACAACTCGTCGTCAAGCGCGTCACCGATGACGCAGGTGCCGGACTCGAGGCCGGCAGTGTCTGATATTCACATGACCAAGAACGGATACGTGGAACGATGACTGACTCGGCTTTCCTTCTCGCGCAGAACGGCCCAGCGCCGTGGGTTTGGATGCTCGGCGTCCTGCTGCTCATCCTGCTCGTCCTCGTCATCCTGCTGTTCAAGTACTTGAACCTCTGGGTGCAGGCCTACTTCTCGAAGGCGGGGATCGGCTTCTTCCAGCTCGTCGGAATGAGCTTGCGCAAGATCAACCCGACGGTGGTCGTGCGCGCCAAGATCAGCGCGGTCCAAGCCGGCGTCCAGGTCGCGACGCATGACCTCGAAGCGCACTATCTCGCGGGCGGCAACGTCATCAACGTCGTGCGTTCGCTCATCGCGTCGGACCGTGCGGGACTCGATCTCGACTTCATGCGCGCTGCGGCGATCGACCTCGCGGGTCGTGACGTTCTCGAGGCGGTGCGCACCTGCGTCAATCCGAAGGTCATCGACTGCCCTGATCCTTCCAAGGGCAAGACCGAGGTCTCGGCGATGGCCAAGGACGGCATTCAGGTGCTCGCGAAAGCGCGTGTGACGGTGCGTACCAACATCGCGCGACTCGTCGGGGGTGCCACTGAGGAGACGATCATCGCGCGCGTCGGCGAAGGTATCGTCTCGACGATCGGCTCGTCCGCGACGCACAAGGACGTGCTCGAGAACCCGGACAACATCTCGAAGACCGTGCTCTCGAAGGGCCTCGATGCGGGCACCGCGTTCGAGATCCTGTCGATCGACATCGCGGACGTCGACATCGGCAACAACATCGGTGCACGCCTCCAGGCCGACCAGGCCGAGGCGGACAAGCGGATCGCGCAAGCGCGCGCGGAAGAGCGACGTGCGATGGCCGTGGCCCGCGAGCAAGAAATGAGCGCCGCGGTCATGGAGAACCGCGCCAAGGTCGTGCTCGCCGAGGCCGAAGTCCCGGTCGCGATGGCCGACGCCTTCCGCAAGGGCAATCTCGGCATCATGGATTACATGCGCATGAAGAACATCGAAGCCGACACGTCGATGCGACAGAGTTTCGGTGGTGACGATCCGAAGTCGCAACAACCGCCGACGAACTGATCGCGCCGGAGCGTCATCGTGAAAGAGCTGATTCGCTTCCTGCTCGACAATCCGATCCTGCTCGTGTTCGTCGTCATGGCGATCCTCGGGAATCTCGGTGGGTCTGCAACGGCCAAGGCGCGACGTCGGAAGGCGCAGCAAGAGAAGCGCAAGCGCATCGACGAGGCGCTCGGTCGTGGGCAACGCGGCAACGACCCGTTCGACGAACCTGCAGCGCAAACCGGGACGAAGCGCATCGAGGAAACTGGCGACGAGGTGGCGCGGCGCATCCGGGAGATCCTCGGGCGTGCGCAAGGCGCGCCGGCCGCGAAGCGCGATGAGGTACCGGTTCCCGATGCTCAGCAGTTGCGCCAAGAGCGACGGGACGCCGAAGAATTACGGGCTCGAGCCTCGTTCGAGGCGGCTGCAGCGCTCGATTCCATCGACTCGATGGCTAGCGAGTTCGAGAAGCGAGCCGACGATCTGACCGACATGGACGATACCCTCGGGGCGGTGCGACACGTGCCGCCGCGGCGCATCGTGCCGGTGGCGCGGGAAGTTGGGCGCGCAGCGCTCCCGACCGGCATGAGTCCTCGGCAACTCGTGATCGCGCAGATGGTTCTCGGTCCACCACGCGCGATGAGCAGCTTCGACGACGAGGCGTCTCGCCTGCTCCATTGACGAACGCGCGGCGACCGACGCGACGGGCGTGGCCGGGGTAATCTTCTGCGGACCGCGCCGCCGGGTCCGCCACCCATGCGAACGTCAACACTCGTCATCTCCGTTCTCTGCTTTGTCGTAGGTGCCGGTTGCACCGGTGCGAATGGACCGGGCCCGCTGCTGAAGATGGCAGCCCCACCGGCATTCGAAGCGCGTGCCCTCATCTCGACTGGACTCGATGACGTGGCATGTCTGGCTGTCGCCGACTTCACGGGCGACGGCAAGGTCGATCTCGCCGTTGCGTCGCCCGTCCCTGCCGAGATGCGGGTTCTCACGGCGTCGTCTCCCGGAGCGTTTTCGGTGGCAACGGCACAACGATTCGACCTGGGATCGAGGCCGATCGAACTCGTCGCGCTCGACGCCGATGGCGATGGCGACCTCGATCTCGCGTGTCGGTTCGATACCGAAGTGCAGATCTACGCGAACGATGGTGTCGGTCGCTTCTCACCGATGCAGAGCATCGTCGTTCCCGCGACCACGAAAGCGTTGCGAGTAGCGGATCTCGATCGCGACGGAGATGCCGACCTCGTGCTTGCAGCGGGGCGTAGCGTCGAGATCCACACGAGCACCGCGGGGATGTTCGCGATGACGTCGCGGCTCGAGCTCGATGCGAGTGTGCGACTGGAGAGCCTCTGGGTAGGCATGCTCGACGCGGATGCGTTCCCGGAAATCGTGGTGGCGGATGCCAGTCGCAATGAACTCTTCGTTTGGCACGGGGCGGCGACCGGCTACGACGCATCGCGGCGCTTGCTGCTCTCGCTACCGGGGATCGAGCCGCTCGACGTCCACGGCGCAGACGCGACTGGTGATGGCGTGCCCGACATCCTCGTCGCGTTGGCCGGGTCGCGTCGCGTCGCCGTGTTCGCAGGCAACGGCGTCGGCAATTTCGCTCCCGCGACGACGATCGAAGTGCACGGCGCACCGGATCACGTGACCGTGTCGTCGCGCTCGCCAACGGATCGTGCGCAGCTCGTGATCGGCTTTCTCGATCGTGATGCAATCTCGACGATCGACACCTTGTCCGGTGGCGGCTTCGGTGCAGAGCGGCAGTTCGGGACTTCGGGTCATCCGAACCACGTGCTCGTGGTCGATGTCGACGACGATGGCCATGCCGATGTGATGACGACATCCGGCGGACAAGGCGCCGTTTGCGCCCTGTTCGGCACGAGCACCGGCTTCGCCGCGGCGGAAGACTTCGTTCTCGCGGATGCGAGCATCGCGGACCACGCGGTCGCGGATTTCGACGGTGATGGGGACACCGATGTGATCGTTTCGGATCCTCGCTCGGGGGCCTGTCACGTGTTGGCCGGCCGAAGAGACGTGCCGATGGAGCGACTGTCCAGGGTACGGGTCTTCGACGGTTTCGCCGAGCCATCGCGGCTCGTGATCGCGGACATGGATCGCGATGGTCGCAGCGACGTCATCGTCACGACCAAGGGCGGACTGCGCTGCCTCCTCAATCGTTCCCAAGGTGGAGCCATCGACTTCGTGCCATGGCCAGCGATGCACCTACCGGCGATCGAGGTCGCGACCTCGGCGGACTACCGGGTCGCCGTTGGGCACTTCGACAATGACGATGTTGCGGACCTGGTCGTGTCGGATCGAGGCGCGGACCAGTGCACGGTCTTGTTCGGCGACGCGAATGCACCGGGCTTCCGAACCGAACGGCTCACGCTCGCGACGCCGGGTGGGCCGGCCGGGATCGTCGTCGGTGACTTCGACGGCAATGGCGAAGACGATGTCGCGGTCGCGCTCACGGGTCGCGGTGCACTGCGGGTGTTCGCAGGTGGGGGAAACGGCTCCTTCGCGTCCCCTGTCGACTTCGAGACCGCTGCCGGCTTCCGGGAAGTGACCGCGCGTGCTCTGGATGGAAACGATCGTCTCCAGCTCGTCGTCTCCGGGCCGACGCAGAGTGCCGTCTACGTGGTGAATCCGCGCGACTTGGCGTTCGGCGTGCGGACGATCCGACTCGATGGGCCCATGACCTCGGTCTCGCTGATCGACGTCAACAGCGATCGATACGCCGACCTCGTGACGGCCGATGCGAATACTGGAGACCTCGTCGTGATGCTCGGCGACGGCCGAGGTGGCTTCGTCTTCGCACCGCGAATCCCCGGGATCTCCGGCGTCACGTCGATCACACGGAGCGATTGCGACGGAGATGGCAAGCTCGACCTACTTCTTTCGAAGGAAGGTGCCGATCGAGTCACGCTCTTGCGATCGCTACGCTAGTGTTCCCCGTCAGGAGTTCGTTGCATTTGTCGGGGCGGATCGACACTAGTATTTCAAAACGTTGCTAATCCTGACTCGCGCCTAGGCGCATGATCGAACGCATGGTCGAAGCTCCCAATTCAGGCGCACG
>JAGQQW010000074.1 GCA_020426005.1 Planctomycetota bacterium
CTCGGGCAGGTCACTCGACCGCCCTCAATCTCCCCGACATTCCAATCGACAGCGCCGAGCGTGGCGATGTCGTCGGAGTGCCCGATCGGCTCGAAGCCGTGGATCGCCTCGAGATCGAGCTGCGCGCCGTGCACGACATCGGTGCGTTACGTCACGGGGAAAGCGTACACCTGCATCTCGGAACGACCGAAACCACGGCTCGCGTCTTCCTCCTCGACCAGAAAGACCTACCTGCCGGTCAGACGGGTCTCGGGCAGCTCGTGTGCGACGATCACGTCGTTTGTCTGCCCGGCGATTTCGCGCTTCTGCGACGACTCAGTCCGGCACGGACGATTGCCGGGGGGCGCGTGCTCGGACTCGGCGGGCGGCGTTTGCGCCGATTCCGGGACGAAGTCGTCGATCGACTGCAGGAGAAAGAACGAAGCCTCGAGGACCCGCAGAAGCGTCTGGGCGTCGCGCTCCGAGAAGCAGGCGCAGTCGGGCTCTCATTCGAAGACGCGAGGCGTCGCCTTGGTTGCACCGATCGCGAGTTCGAAGGGATGCTCGCGCCGGTACTCGAACGCGGTGATGCCTATCGTGCCGCGAAATCGGAGCGCTTGTTCGCGCCCGCGAGTGTGCACCGAGAAGAAGAGCGCATCGCTCGCAAGCTTGCCGAGTACTACGAAAGTCATTCGATGGCGGCGACGTGTCCGATCGCGGAGTTGCGGATCGGTAGCAGCAACGAGGCCTTGCTGACCGTGGGCCTCGAGCGCCTTGCAACGACAGGTGCGGTCGAGGTACTGCCGGGTGGGATGGTTCAGGATCCGAGCCGGGTCGAGCGGATCTCGCCAGAGGAACGGCGTCTGCTCGACGCGCTCAGCCGGTGGCTCGACGAGGCCGGTCAGCGGCCGCACACGCGACAAGAGTTCGCGCAGCGTTGGGGGAGGGATGGCGCGACGCATCTCGAGAGGTTGCTGGAAGATCGCGGTGCGCATGCCGTTGGCCAGGACTTCTTGTGGGGGCCGAAATCCTTCGAAACCGCACTGCGCCACGTCACCGAAGTGTGCGGTGCGAATGATGGAGTTCTCGTGATTCCCGAGCTCCGGGATCGGCTCGAGACGAGCCGCAAGTTCTTGATCCCGTTCCTCGAACACCTCGATCGCGTCGGTATCACGGCGCGAAAAGGCGATCGTCGCATTCTGCGACGCCGCTGACGCCCCGCTCGCGCGATCGGTTTTTCGCGCGGCACTGCGGTTTTCGGGCTCGATCGGTCGATAGCGCTGATGGTTTCCTCGCCGGGTCTCGGCGGGGTCGCATCCACGGCAATCCAGACGGCTATCCCATGACGTCCGACGAGTTCGAAAACACGCAGAACGGTCACGAGGAAGACGATCTTCCGATCGAGGAACGCGATCACAACGATCATGATCTCAACGATCATGATCTCAACGATCACGATCTAAACGAAGACGACTACTTCGTCCTCGAAGTCGAAGACGAGATGTCGGACGTCTTGGACGAAGATGACGGGGATGACGCTTCCTCGGACTTCCACGAAACGTCCGATGGCTTCTACGCGACGAGTTCTGAGTCCGGCGAAGAAGCGCTCTTCGATGATGAGTTCGATGAGGATGCGAACGGAGAAGACCTGTTCGCCGACATCGATGTGGCTGCCGCTGCGGAACACATCGAGGCCGCGACGGAAGACGTCGTCGATCACGAGGCGAGCTTCGAACTCGATTCGAGTGACGACGGTGAGTTCTTTCCTGGCCTTGGCGACGAGGACGAAGATGCCGACTCGCGTTGGCAAGAGGAGCAAGAGCTCCTCGATTCGACGCCGGAGCATGGCGACGATGACTTCATCGAGTCGGATCTCGAGGACGACTTCGACAGTGCGAGCCAAAGCGCGCCAGCCGCGCCGAATCTGCCGCCGCCGGGCTATCGTCCGCCGGTTGCGAATCCGATGGACTACGGGACGATCTCGAGTTCGCAACTGCGTGGCGTTCCCGAGTCGGGGCAACATTCGGCGCCCGATCACTTCCACGTGATCAACAAGCCGTCCGAGTCCTCGGATGCGGGTGAACGCGATGCCGAGTACCCGGGGGTAGATCCGCACGATGCCGAGACACGTGGGCCCGCGCCGGGCAGCTTCGAGCGCGACTTGCTCGGTTCGGGGGACGGGGCGGCGTTCCAGCAGTCGAGCGGCAACTGGGCAGCCGTCGACAGTGGCGAGTTCCACCTCGTGGATCACGATGCCGATCTCGCGAGCGGGAACTTCTCTGCGGTCCCGTTAGAGGAGCCGTCAGTCGAGTACGAGCAGCCTCAGGCCGAAGCGACCCGTCAGGCATGGGCAGCGTCGCCGCAGAACGAAACGCAGTACGACTCGGAATACGCGCCCGCCCAAGAGGGTTACGCCCACGAGAGCTACGGCGCCCAGGCCTACGACGAGGCGGCGAACGAGGGCGCCGAGGAGTACGATCCGATCTACGGCGCTCCGCGCGAATCCGAGCCGGTCATGGCGGGTGACTACCAGGGACAGGCCGGTGTGCGTTACGGGATGGCTCAGGACGGGAGCTACGACCATCTCGAGGAGATGGTTCAGGACGTCGTCGACGATCCGTCGGCCGAGGTCATCGGCGGCGCGCCGCGACACAATCGCTGGGCGCGCAGCTTCATGACGTTGACGATGGCCGCTTCGGTACTCGTCCTCGGAACGGTCGCGTTCGTGACGCTCAGGCCCGACCTGCCGCTCGCGAAGAAGATCCGCGAGACGCTCGGGCTCAGCGTCGAGGAACGTCCGCCTCTCGAAGTCGCGGATGCGCCACGTCCCAAGGTCGATACGACGTTCGTCGTGCCGAGGCTCGATGCCGTTGCAGGAGGAAGTCTCCCGGACGCGACGAACCCGGACACCGGCTCGAAGACCGGCACGGGTACGACGAAGGATCCGCTCGCGAACATCAGCGAGCGCAGCAAAGAGCGGTATGCCGCGCTTCGTGACTTCGCTCAATGGGCGGGTCGCACGGGCGGAATGATGGCGTTGCGATACGCGGCTTCGCGGAGTGGAGCGGCGGATCCCGCCACGGGCACGGACCGACCGACGAACGACACGAGCACGACCGATCCCGTCGCCAAGGGCGATCCGGGCACGAAGACCGATCCGATCACGACCACGGAGCCGAACGACCCGATCCTCGGTGGTCCGATCCCAGGCCGCCCCGACGATGTCGCGAAAACGCCGAGAACCGGGACCGACTCGCAACGTCGCAATGGCGCGAACGACACGAATCCGACGCGGCCACAGGGCGGCACGGACGATGTCGCGAAGGTTCCCGATGGTGCTGCAGCCGACGAAACGCAGCGCAAGAATCCGCCCTCGATCGCGGGTGGCCCACATGGTTGGGGCGCGGGAATCATGCGTGGCGCGCAAGCGTTCGCGCAGTTGCAGAACGGTCACTTCTTCGTCGGTCGCGTGCAGAAGGTGCAGGAAGACGAACTCGTCATGACCTGGGACCAGGCCGAGATCACGTTCCTGCCTGGCGATCTGCAGAAGCTCATGCCGCTGGCATCCCAGGAAGCGAACATCCTCAAGGGCGGTCCCGAGGGCTACGTCAAGCTCAAGAACCAGAACAAGATCTGGGGACAAATCCTCGAGGACCTGCCGGATGTCGTCACGATCCAGAAGGGCGAGCATCGCATCGTGATCCCCAAGGTCGCGGTGGCGCAGGTCACGAAGGAGAAGCGCGCCGAGATCCGTCTCGGGAAGAACGATCAGGACTGGAGCGAAGACGCCCTGCCTCGCGTCGAGAGTGATCTGCCCGATGTCAAGGTCGAGCCCGAGCTGCAGTCCGGTGCGATCCGCGTGCAACTGGATACGGGAACCATGAAAGAGCGCAGCGATCACCTGCGCGAGCGCATTCGGCGCGTCTTCCCGGTCAATCCGGGTCGGTAGGCGTCCTGGCGAGGTGGCGACTCCGGCGTCAGCGTTGGAGCTTCGCCGGGTTCTGGCGTAGATTGGCAGTTCGCCCCGCCGAACACGCATCCAGCCACCATCGCGCATGCGCTCGAAGAACCTGCCAATCTCGCCCCGTTCGTCCACGATCTGTCCGACGCATCTTGGTCGCTTCCTTCGGGCGTGCGTCGCCATCGTGTGCAGTGCCGCGATCCTCTCGGTTGCGATGGCGCCGCGTGCTGCTGCGATGCTGCCGCAGGGTAAGACCTACGAGCAAAAGCTCGATTCGGTGAAGGAGTTCAAGCGCTTCTTCCGCAAGTTCAAGGAGGTCGCGCAGCAGGTCGAGTCGATCCTCGCACTCGAGACCGACGACTGCCCCGAGGCCGTGGATGCGCTCATGCCGCTCCTCAAACACAAGGAGCCCGCGATCCGCGATGCGGCGAAGCGCGTGATCTCCGGTTATCGCGAGAAGGCGTCCTTCGAAGCCGTGCTGGCCGAACTCGTCGACATGAAGGATCGCGAGATGCGCGCCGAACTCATCGACGTGTTCGCGCGCGCGAAGCAGTCGTCCCTGCTCAAGACGATCGACGAGATCTACGAGAAGGACAAGAATCTCAACGTCCTCGAGAAGTACCACATCGCTCGTGCACTCAGTCGGCTCGGCACTGCCGGACGCGAGGGCATTCTCGCGGACTTCCTCGAAGATGGCGCCTACGAGGTCCGTGTCGCTTCTCTCGATGCCGTCAACGCGACCAAGCTGAAGGAGCTCGGCCCCAAGATCGTTCCGATGCTCGAGGACAAGGTCTGGCAGGTGCAGGCTGCGGCAATCAAGGCACTCGGCACGCTGCGCACGAAAGAGGCCGTCGAGCCGTTGATCGAGTTCCTCGATGACGAAGGCAGACTCAAGCAGGATGCGGCGGACGCGCTGTTCGAGATCACCACGCGTGATTTCGGAACGGACTACGAGCAGTGGAAGAAGCAGTGGAAGTTCCTGACGAGCATCCCCAACTTCCGTTTGCCGACCGACGCCGAACTCGAGAAGGCGCGAGCGGCCAAGGCGGAAGCGGACAAGGCCTACGTGCCTGGGCCGAATGCCAAGATCTTCGCAGGGATCCCGACCGAGTCGACGCGCGTCGTGTTCGTCATCGACTGCAGTGCGTCGATGGACGATCTCGTGACCGACCGCAAGAAGTTCAAGGACGGCGGGTACCCGTCGTTCAAGAAGATCGATATCGTCAAGACCGAGCTCTACAACACGGTCAACGCCCTCGACAACACGACGTGGTTCAACATCCTGGCGTTCGGCAAGAAGGTCGATCGTTGGAAGCCTTGGCTGACGCAATGCACGATCTCGAACAAGGCATCCGCGCTGTCGTACATCAAACGATTGAAGCCACTGGGCGTCGCGTCTGCCGGCGGCTTCGGTGGCGCGACCGGTGATGACTCGGGCAAGACGAACACCTACGAAGCGTTGATGCAGGCTTTCGATCTCGATCCAGCCAAGGGACTCGTGATCACGGGTGGTGGCGACAAGAAGCCACCGAAGCTCGACACGATCTACTTCTTGACGGACGGGCGACCTTCGATCGGCAAGTACGTGGACACCGAGGACATCCTCAAAGAGGTGACGAAGGTCAACGAGATCCGCGGCGTCGTCATCCACGCGATCTCCATCGGCGAGTTCGAAGCGAGCTTCATGCGCCGTCTCGCCGAGCAGAACGGTGGCGTGTTCGTCGATCTCGGCGGTTGAGACAGGTTCGTGAGATCCGTTCGTGAGATCGCGTAGCGAGATCCAGTAGCGTCAACTCGGGCTGCGACGTTTTTTCGTCGATGCTCCACCTCGCGCGGATTCTTGGGGTAGCCTCGATTGGAGGAACCCAATGCCCGCCCGCAGCCGCCGCTACATCGCTCGTTTTGCCCCCATGTCGCCAATCCTCGTTCGCACCGAGGCTTTGAGGATCGAGCGCCGGAGGTTTCCGGATCGACGCCAACGCGACACGCGCATGGTCTCGAGGTACACGTTCTTCGGGGGGCGCCGCGAAGGCGGCCGTCGCACTGGGGAGACGACGAACGTCTTCGTCGATCGGTTCGGTCAGGGGGTCTTCCTGCTCGCGACCGCGATCCTCCTCCTCAACGCGCTCGATGCGTTCTTCACTCTGCTGTTCCTCGGACTCGGCGGCCAAGAGCTGAACCCCGTCGCGCTGCAGCTCCTCGAAATGGGGCCACTCGTCTTCCTTGGCGTCAAGACGCTGGGCATTGGACTCGCGACGCTGTACCTCGTCGTCGTGTCGAAGTTCCGAGGTGTGATCTGGGGCTTTTGGTCCGTGGTCGCGATCTACTCCGCGCTGCTCGTCTGGCACTTGATGCTGTATTCACGAATCTGAAGCGCGCTTCGGGAGCACGCACGCACGGTCACGCACTTGGGTCCTCTTGGCTCGATGGAGCCGAGAGGTGCTACACTCGACCTGCTGCCTCATCGCCTGCCCCGACAGCATGGTTCTTCTGGTCGATCAATCCCGTGCACGCGAAGGAGTGTTCCTTCGCTCGGCTCCCGGTGTCCTTCCACCGGAGCGCGCCCTCGCGGCCATCAAACTTCGGTTCGCGGTGTGCGCGTTGCTGTCGATTTCGCTCGTCGCCATCGCGTGCAGTGATGTCCTTGCGCAGCTTTGGCGGCTGCGAGTCTACGCGGACATGCCATGGGTGCAGTTCGCTCTCGCCGTCCCCGTCATCGCATGGGGCGGATCCGGGTTGTGGAAGCGCGTCGCGTCGTCGCTCCCCAAACTCGAGATCGACGTATTGACGGGATTCGTCATCGCGTTGGCGTTCGGGACGAGTTGTGTCCTGATGATCGCGCCGGGGATCTTCCCCGACGCGATGCACGATGCCCGTGGGCGATTGCCGATCTACTTCGCTGCCTCGGCGTTGCTGATGACGTTCGTCGTACTCGGTGAATACCTGCAGTTCGGTGCGCGGCGGCGGACGGGGCGAGTCCTCGAGAGTTTGCTCGCTCACACGCCACCGACGGCGAACCGCGTCGACGCATCTGGACGAGAAGAGCGAGTCGATGCCCACGTGCTCGTCGCGGGCGATTCGGTGCGGGTTCGGCCAGGCGAACGCATACCAGTCGACGGCGAAGTGACCGAGGGCAGCAGCAGCATCGACGAAGCGATGCTCACTGGCGAATCGCGGCTCGTCGACAAGACGGTGGGCGATCGGGTCGTCGGCGGGACGATGAATCACACGGGTCTGCTGCTCGTACGCGCGACGCATGTCGGCAAGCATCAGGTCGTTGCACGAATCGCGCGTCTCGTCGACGAGGCGCAGCAGAGCCGATCGCCGATTCAACGGCGTAGTGCCGTTTTCGCGAGGCGGGTGATGCTGCTCGTCCTCGGCATCGCGGCGCTGACCTTTCTCGGACATTTGATTGCGGGGACGCCGCCGAGAGGATTCGCGGCGGTCGAACACGCGATCGCGGTGCTCGTCATCATGTGTCCATGCGCGGTCGGAATCGCCGTTCCGCTCTCGATGTACTCCGGCACGGCACGCGCGGCGAGGCATGGGATCCTCGTCAAGCGTGCTTCGGCGCTCGAAGCGGTGGCGGGCGCCGATGTCGCCCTCGTCGACAAGACCGGAACGCTGACCACGGGTCACCCACAGCTCGTCGGGGTCGAGGTGTTCGATCCGGAGTACGACGACGAGTCCCTATTGAGGCTTGCCGCCGGGGTCGAAGCCGGAAGCGCTCATCCGCTCGGTGTCGCGATTCGGCAGGGAGTGACGGAGTTCGGCTTCGAGCCGCTTCCGCTGACGACGTTCGGCTCCCTGAGCGGACGTGGCGTGTACGGGCAGATCGCAGGCAGGACGGTCGGGATCGGCAGCCTCGCGCTCTTGGCGGAACGAAGTATCCCGATCGAGGGGCTCGCGGAAGTCGCGCGCCGCTACGAGTCGGCTGGTCAGTCCGTCGTGTGGGCCTTCGACGGTGATCGGTGTGTCGGTTGCCTCGTGCTGGCGGATCGCGTGGCGCCCCACGCGAAGACCGCCATCGCCAATCTCGACCGACACGGGGTTGCAGTCTCGATGATCACAGGCGATTCGAAGGCGACCGCGGCGGCGATCGCGCAGGAACTCGCGATCACCGACTTCGCTGCCGACCTCACGCCCGAAGAGAAATCCAAGCACGTCGAGCACTGGCAAGCCGAAGGCTGGACCGTCGCGATGGTTGGCGACGGGGTCAACGACGCGCCCGCGCTGGCCCGTGCGGACGTCGGTGTGTCGATGGGTAGCGGCAGCGATGTCGCGATCGACGCATCGGACATCACGCTCGTGAGTGGCGATTTCGATGGTTTGCTGCAGGCTCGCTCTCTCGGGCGGGCGGCGATTGCCAATGCGCGGCAGAATCTCGTGATCGCGTTCGGAGTCTCGCTCGGGGCGATGCCGATCGCCACGGGCGTCGTGACCATCGCTCGATCCGCGCACGTGACATCCGTCCTTGCCGCGAGCGTGGCCGGGCTCGCAACCGTGCTCGTGGGCGCCAACACGTGGCGCGTGTCACGTCATGGAACGATCCGGAGTGTCGTCTCCGCCGACGTGCCCGCGATGCCTGCCGAACCGAAGTAAACGGCCGCGCCATGGAGTTCGAGTCCAACGAGCGACGCTTGCGCGGGGATCGGGAGCTGCAGGGAAGCGCGTCCGCTGGCATCGAGTACGCCGACGATGCCGAGTGCGAAGCTCGTGTCGAGCACTGCGCTGGCTCCGATCGGAAGCACGTCCGGTTCGCCATAGCGGTTGACGCGGTACGGGATGACTGGCCGAAGCCGATCGGAGAAGCAGAACACGTAGCCGAGTCGCGCGGTCGTCGCGTCGTCATGCTGGAGCTGCCACGAACCACCGGGTTGCACGCCAGCGACGTGCGGTGCGAACGCGAACGATCCGAACTCGTAGTCCTCGTGTGCAGATAGCACGACGTAGCGCTTTCGCGTCCCGTCGTAGTACTGGAGCGACGACTGATAGTCCTTCGCATCCGGTGCCTGTACACCGCTCACAGTCCGAAACGTCGTTCCGTCCCAGACATGGATCTCACCGGTCAGGAATGGAGTCTGACGCGCAGTTCCGCCATACACCGCGACGCCGCCGAGTTCGGGGACGTGATTGAGAATCCCGTGGAACAGCATGCCCGTCACGGTCGCGACGCTCGTCCACTGACCGTTCTTCCACTCCTTGATGCTCTGAACCTGCGGCGAGCTGTTGGTCGTCTCGAAGAGCACGCGGACCTTGCGGTCCTTGTCGTAGCCAAGGGAGTACGCTCCCTGCGGAATCGAAGTCGCGATGCGGCGATAGCCGCCCGCCTGGCTCCATTCCCAAGTTTCGCCCCCATCCAGCAGGAAGATCGCCGTGCCGGTGGAGTCGTCGTAGGTGCTCGCGCGGACGAACGTGGGGAGCTTGGTGGGAGATGGGACCTTGATCCAACCAGAAGGGTCGAAGCGCGCTGCGCCGTCCGTGTCGAACGCGAAGATGCCGCGCTGCGCCGAACACCAGTGCAACGCCTGAGCTCTCGGTGTCGGGATCTGCAAGTCGCGGAACGACCGCCGCTCGAAGATGCTCGTGTATTCGAAGGAGAATGCCGAGTAGCCGATCCGCACCGTGATGTCACGAAGCGGATCGTGGGCGATCCGACCTCGAGTGTCGAAGCGTCGTTTCCAACTCGCGCCGTCGTGTTCGTCGATGCGGTCCGTCGCCAGGATCAATGACCTGTCGGTGAAGACCGCAGATGCGGTCGCGGGGTTCTGCCAGTAGGTGTCGTCGACTGCAATCGTGCTACCAGGCAGCGGAATGGAGAGTCCCACGAACGGATCGAACGTCTCGAGCTGGACCATCGACGATTGTCCGATGCGCGTGACGAGCACGGGAAGCGACTGCGTGGCGATCGCGAGGACCTGACCTTGTGGTGCCGTGCCGGTCACGATCCACTGTGTGCCATCCCAGATCCGCGGCCTTGCGGATTGGTAGGCATCGAAGACGATTGCGCCGAGTGCACTCGATCCGAGCACCAAGCCCGATGCCCATGGGGATCGTGAGTCGGCGAGGGTCCAGCCGCTTCCGTTCCAGACCCTCGTCTCGGTGGCGACGGAATCGCTGCGCACGTGGACCAGTTGGTTGTGCGCGAAGTCGTACGTGATGCTGCCGATCGTTGTTGTCGTGTTGGTCGACGACGTCGCGATCCAGTTCGAACCATCCCAGCGCCACAGCGTCGTGCCGTCCCACGCGCGAACGCTCCCGATTGCGGAGTCGTACGTCAGGGCGGCGCCGAGCTTCGGCTGCACCGCGAGGCTTCTGCGAATCCATCTGTCGCCGTGCCGCTCGTGGGTTTCGAGAACACGTCGGGAGATGCCGCCGAACGTCTCGACGAACTCACCGAAGCCGACGAGGACACCGCGCTTGTAGTCGTACGCGTAGCTCGACGGGAAGTCCCGCGATGCGGGAGGCGCGAACGCATGGCCGTTCTCGTGCAGCCGGCGCCAGGAGTATGGCGCTTGGGCCATCGCGGTCCCGGAGAAGAACAGCGCGACGGCAGCGCAGAAACGACCTCTGGTGAACGTAGCCATGCCACGTTGCGCAGCAACATCCGTTCCTCCGGACGGAAGGCGGCGGGACCGCCCTTGCTACGGCCCGTTACGACGCTCCAACGGGATGCCGCGCAGCACCGGTGCTGTCGGTTGCTCCGTCGGCGTAACGTTCGGCACGGACCGCAGCACTCAGCGGCTGCCGATGTTCGCGCGTTCGGCGACCCAGCTGCGCATCTCGCTGAGCGTCGACGTCGAGAACGACTCCTGCAGGCGATCCTCGAGGAAGATCGTGTAGATCCCATCGAGGAGTTCGCCGACGCGGACGAAGCTCTCGATGCGTTCGATGTCACGAGCTTCGGGACTGTCGGTGGCTTCTTCGGCGCTGTTGCGGCGGACGCTCGCGCACGCGAAGCGCGGGCCATCGAGGGTGAGGGTCCACTCGTCGTGTTGTGCCGCGAGGATGAGTCGTGCCTTGACGAGCCGTTTGCCGGAGGCGAGCGCCGCGGTGGCCTCGGAGCTGCGCGTCGGGAGTCCACGCCGAAGCGTTTGTTCGGTCTCGTCTTCGCTGCCACCGATGCAGAGGAAATCGTCGAGACTGACTCCGACTTCGGTGCGATCGCGCAACGTGAACGTCGCACGTCCGGTCTCGCTGCGGTACCAGAGCCAGGTCAAGAACTCTTCGCCGAGGAAGGCGTGTTCGGTTCGATCCGTCATCGTGTCGCCTCCGCGTCGAAGGTCATCGGTTCGTCAACGGTGTCTCGAGAAGGCGATGCTTCGCGTACCAGTTCGATGCGCGAGTCGTCCTGCTGCGAGTCACGCAATGAGAACGGAGAGCAACGCTCGAGATACTGACGCCGATCACGATCGACGGGAGCGCGCTCCGCGAGCGACGTCGGATCGACCTCGACCACGGAGACGCCGAACGTCTTGTGCATGAGCTTCGCGCATTCCGCACCGGCAGCCGCGCTCGACGAGAAGAGCAGCACGAGGGAGTCGTGCGGCACGAGCACGACTTCGACGAAGCTGACCGACGGGAGGGTTCTCGGCAGCACGCGATCTTCGATGTCGGCCTTGATCGCCTTCTTCTCACGTGCGGAGATCTTCTGCCCTTCACGCGCGCGGAGTTCGGCCGCCATGTGGATCGCGAGCCAAGCCGCGGGCAGCTTCTTCTTGTCGATGCGAATGCGAAGCCGCACGTAGTCGCCAAGCAAGATGTCGTCGCGCAAGAAGTCCTGTCCACTCGGATCGGACGGCGCAACCCAACCGACGCTCGTCTCCTCGCTCGCGGCGTTCTCGATCGATCGGAAGCGCTGATTCGAGAGTGCTTCGAAGAACTCCTCGGACTGCACGTCCGGCAACGAGCCTTCGACGAAGAAGCGCACGAAGCTGCCTCCCTTCTTGAATGGCGGCATGTTCCCCCCTTTCCCTTCTACTCCCCTGATACTCGCCGCCGCGGCTACGCGACGAACGTGGCTACTTCCCCTGGTTGGCGCGGATCATCTCGAGTGCCGACCCGTGCCGGAACCACTCGATCTGATCGTCCGTCATCGTGTGCGCGAGCTCGATGCGATCTTCGCTGCCGTCAGCGTGGCGCACGACGCATGCGACGTTCTTCTCGGGCGCGAGCTTGTCGAGACCCTCGAGCGTGAAGCGATCGTTCTCGCGAATCTTGTCGTAGTCGCTCGCGGTGACGAACGTGAGCGGGAGCACGCCCTGCTTCTTGAGGTTCGTCTGGTGGATGCGTGCGAAGCTCCGCACGATCACAGCCTTGCATCCGAGCCATCGCGGCTCCATCGCGGCGTGTTCACGGCTGCTTCCTTCGCCGTAGTTGGAGTCGCCGACGACGACCCAACCGGCACCGCGAGCTTTGTAGTCTCGAGCCACGGCGCTCACGGAATCGACCGAGCCATCGAACACGTTGCGTGCCGTGCCGGGCTTGTCGGTGAACTCGTTGACCGCGCCGATGAACATGTTGTCACTGATCTTGTCGAGGTGGCCACGGAAGCGCAGCCAGTAGCCCGCCGGCGAGATGTGATCCGTCGTGCACTTGCCGACCGCCTTCAGCAAGAGCGGCATGTCGGTGAAGTCGCCGGGGATCTCCGGTTTGGCGAACGGATCGAGCAAGGCGAGACGTTCGCTGTCCTTCGCGACCTGCACGACCGTGCTTGCAGCGAGTGTCGGAGCGAGGTACCCGGCGTCGTTGAGCGCATAGCCGTCCGCCGGCAGCTCGGGTCCTTCGGGCACGTCGAGTCGGAACTCGCTGCCATCACCCGCGGTCAGCGTGTCGCGCGTCGGATCGAAGTCGAGCCTGCCCGAGAGTGCGATCGCCGTCACGAGTTCGGGGCTACCGAGAAAGCTGAGCGTCTCGCGGTTGCCGTCGTTGCGACCCGGGAAGTTGCGGTTGAACGAGGACACGATCGAGTTGCGCGTGCCTTTCTCCATCTTGGGGCGCGCCCACTGGCCGATGCACGGGCCGCACGAGTTGGTGAGCACAGTCGCGCCGAGTTCACGAAGCGTTTCGAGTTGGCCGTCGCGTTCGGCCGTCGATTGGATCGCGTCGGAGCCCGGGCTCACGAAGAACGGCACCTTCGGGCCGATTCCCTTGGCCATCGCCTGACGCGCGATGTGGGCCGCGCGACTCAGATCCTCGTAGCTCGAGTTGGTGCACGACCCGATGAGCGCCGCCGAGATCTCGATCGGGTAGTCCTCGCGCTTCGCCGTGTCGCGCATGTCCGAGATCTTGTGGAACAGGTCCGGTGTGTGCGGTCCGACGAGGCCGGCTTCGAGTTCGGCGAGGTCGATCTCGACGAACTCGTCGTAGAACTCCTTCGGGTTCTCGAGGACCTCGGGGTCCGCGCGGAGTTCGTCGCGATGTTCGTTGCAGAGCGCGGCGAGTTCGGAGCGACCGGTCGCTTCGAGGTAGCGGACCATGCTGTCGTCGAACGCGAACACCGAGGTCGTTGCGCCGAGTTCGGCCCCCATGTTGGTGATCGTGCCCTTGCCGGTGCACGAGAGCGACTCGGCTCCCGGACCGAAGTACTCGACGATCTTGCCCGTGCCGCCCGCGACCGTGAGCCGACGCAGCATCTCGAGGATGACATCCTTCGATGCGGTCCAGCCCGAGAGCTTGCCGGTCAGGCGCACGCCGATGAGCTTGGGCCAGAGCACTTCCCACGGCATACCGACCATCGCGTCGACCGCGTCCGCGCCGCCGACTCCGACGGCGAGCATGCCGAGGCCGCCCGCGTTCGGCGTGTGGCTGTCGGTTCCGATCATCAAGCCACCGGGGAACGCGTAGTTCTCGAAGACGACCTGATGGATGATCCCCGAACCCGGTCGCCAGAAGCCCATCCCGTACTTGTCCGCGGCGGAGCGGAGGAAGGCGTAGACCTCGCCGTTCTCGTCCTCTGCGCGCGCGAGGTCCGGAGCGGCGCCGTCGCGTGCTTGGATCAAGTGGTCACAGTGCACGGTCGTCGGAAGCGCGACTTCGGGCAGGCCGGCGGAGATGAACTGCAAGATCGCCATCTGCGCAGTCGCGTCCTGCATCGCGACGCGGTCGGGATGCAGGCTGCCCATGTCCTTGCCGCGACGCGGCGAGGGTTGGTCCGGGTCCGACCGGTGCGCGAAGAGGATCTTCTCGGCCAGCGTCAGCGGCCGCCCGAGAAGCGTGCGGGCGCGAGCATGGAGTTCGCCTTGGGCTGCGTAGACGTTGCGAGCGATCTCGATCGGGGTCTTCATCGGGGCTCCTGCGGAGTTTCACTTCGGGACTGCACAGCGCGCCCGAGACTTGCTAGGTGAGCACCAAGTCGAGGCTGTCGCAATACGTGAGGCGATTGTATGACGAGGTGACATGGCGCTACCCCTCGGCAAGCTCGCGCTCGGCGGCGGTTGGATCGCACTCCACACGCCGGAATCGTGTCGTCGTGCCGCGTTGAGCACGCTCGATCTCGGGTTCGACGCATTGGTGCCCGCGCCGACGGCGAAGCGTTTTCCGTGGCCGGCCTTGCGTGGCGAGATCGAGGACCTGCCGATCGGCGTCCCGGCGATTCGGGTCGATCCCCCGTTCGAGGCCAAGAGCGGTTCGCTCGCTTCGAGCAGGGCGGATGACGTGCTTGCGGCGCGAGGGCGCTTCGAACGGGCCGCAGAGCTCGCGACGCGACTCGGTGTGACGGCCCTGATTCTCGAGGCGCCCTCGCTCGGGCTGCCGCTGTCGAGCGATATGCGTGAAGAGCTCGAGACCGCCTTGACCGTGGGGCGGGAGCCCGACAGCGAGCTGTTCGAACGGGCCGCCGCCGCGGTCGAGGTTCGTCGTGACGCCGGTCTCGAGCACGCATGCCGCCACCTGCACGGTTTGCTGCGCCAGTTCCCGGACCTGCACGTCTGTCTGACGGAGGCTCCGGATCTCGGTTCTCTCAGCGGGTTTGCGGCGATCGAAGCCATGCTCGACGACCTCGCGGGGCTCCGGCGACTGCACTATTGGCACCAGGCTGCCATCGTGTCGTGGCGAGCCGCGAGCGGAGGGACAGCGACCGGTCACGTGCTCGAAACTCTGTCCAAATACCTGCAAGGAATGGACTTAGCGGACTACGGGGAGCACGGCTATCGATCGGTTCCTGGATCCGGCCTCGTAGATTACCGCCTGGTTGCGCCCTATACCGGCCCCGCGGGATCGCGCCTTTCTTGCTGTCTCGAACTCGATCCAGCCTGTCGGGTCGACGAAGTGAAGCAGGGGCGAGCTTTTCTCGGAAAGTTCGGCCTCTAAGGCGGAGCGGCTCCGTAGCCGAAGGATTGTAAGAGCCGCCCTGCGGCAGCCTGCCGTGTCCGAGTCCATGACGACGACCCTCGAGAAACCCAGCCGTGTTCACGAACTCCTCGAAGCGTTCGAGGGGCGTCGCCGCGTGCTCGTATTGAGTCACAACAATCCCGACCCCGATTCGATGGGTGGCGGCTTCGGTCTGCGCTTCCTGCTCGAGAAGCGGCTCGGCGTGTCGACGACGTTCGCGTATCGCGGGGACATCTTCCGCGCCGAGAACCTCGAGATGGTGCGCGCACTCGGCATCGGGCTCGTGCGACTCGAGGACATCGACGTCGCGCGCTTCGACGGCTTCGCGATGGTCGACACGCAGCCGGGGTTCGGCCACACGTTCGTGCCGCCAGGCGTGCGTCTCGACGCGGTCGTCGACCACCACATTCCACCTGCGAAGGGTGCAGGACCGAGTGTCTTCCGCGATGTTCGCACGGACGTCGGTGCGACGTGCTCGATCGTCACCGGCTACTTGATGGATCTCGGGCTCGACATCCCACCGCGAGTCGCGACTGCGTTGCTCTACGGCATCCGAACGGATACCGCGGACCTATCGCGCAACACGAGTCCGCTCGACGAGCGCGCATACTTGCACTTGATGCAGCGTGCGGACCGCAAGGCACTCGCTTCGATCGCGCAACCGTCGTTGCCTGCGAACTACTTCAAGGTCTTCCGCAAGGCGCTCAACGCGACGCGCATTCACGGCAAGCTCGCGGTGTGTAGTCTCGGAACGACCGAGAACCCGGAGATCGTCGCCGAATACGCCGACTTGTTGTTGCGTCTCGAAGGGACCGAATGGGTCGTGACCGGCGGCCTCTACAAGGACACGTATTACGTGTCGGTGCGCGCGAAGACCTATGGGCGCGATGCGTGGTCGCTCCTGCGCGAAGTGCTCGATGGCGAAGGCAGCTACGGCGGACACGGTACGGTCGGTGGCGCGAGCATTCCGCTCGAGGACGACAGCCCGCGCACGCTTCGCAGGCTCGAGCGACGACTGTATCAGCGTCTGCTCGACGCGCTAGGAGAAGGGCAGACGCCCGCGAAGCGCTTGATCTGAGTCACGCTTTTGTGACACGACTGCGGAGGCGAGATCGTTGTCGTACGCAGGTGACACGGGGCGCGGCGAGAGCGACGTGTGCCGTCGTGCTTCGAAGCGAGCCGGCGTCACATTGATGACGCTGCGCGTCACGGTGCGGGTACGAAACTGCGTGTGCATGCGTTGCACACGTCGAGAATCGAACGCGCCGGTCGTCGCGCAATGGAGCGGATGTTTGTCGCGGACGACGTGAGTTCTAGCGGTCCGAGCGTCGTGCGAAGCGTTGCATCGTGCAAGACCTGCATCCTTCGCGTTGTTGTTGTAAGCGTTGCACGTCCTGTCGGAGTGTGGAGTGCTGCATGGGCACGCTTGTTGGCTTCGGTCCAACATGCGAAACCAACTTCTCCATTCAGCTTTTATCTCCGTCAGTGTCGCCTCATGCGTTCTCGCAGTCACTTCGTTCGCACAAGGGCTACCTGATCAGGCCAAGCTCGAAGCTGCGATCGGCAAGAAAGCGTTACGTATCGAGGACGAAGCCGTGCTGCACTTCTATGCATGGCGACGCAAGACCCCCGTCGAATGGGAGGGGCGCGCGGTCGAGGTCTTCGAAGGTGTGTCGATCCGCACTTCCTTCACGAAGACCGGAGACGAGTGCATCGCGAGTGGACAGTGGCTGCTCTTCGGTGACGAGACGATTCCGGTCGTCGCGGCGTTGACGAAAGGCGGCTTGCGCGTCGCGTCGGTCGTCGCACGGTTTCCCGGATCGGTACCTCGAGCCTTCGTATTGCGCTTCTTCGGCGAGGGATCCGAAGACGAACTCGGGAATGCAGTCGCTTCCGGCTTGCGTGCGATGGAAGCCGTACGCGAAGCGAACGCGACGCCTCGCAAAGGCATGCCGACGTGTCGTGCCGCTGAGAGTGCCATTGACGAGCGGCCGCTCGAGAAGATCTTCGCGTGCAAGTCGGAGGTGAAGGACGGGGTCGCGCTCTTCCGATTCGACGGCCCTGCGCTCTTGGGAAAGAGCACGGGCTCGAGCCGTATGGGGGTCGGTCGTTTCGTGTCGTTCGCGGGAACGAACGACGACGCGCGCGTGCGAGTCGACTGGACCGCGGATCGCCACGATTTGGAGGCTCTGCTCGACGCACTTGGAAAGCGCGGTTTCGTGATCGAATCGTTGGTTCCTGCTGCGCCGATGTTCGATTCGGATACGTCCATGCTCACCGCGGTCGGTGTTGGCAGGGCGGAAGAACTCGCGACGGTTCTCGCTTCGAAACGCGGTCGGCGCGGTGAGATTCCTGCGGTAGAAGCGACCGCCTTTCGCCCTCCACAGTCTGCCGAGTTGCTCGGCTGCAACGCCGGCAAGCTCGCGGATGGTTGGCGCAGCGATGCGACTCATCCTGGTGGCGATCGTCGTGCGAGATGGGGCGTGGATGGCGACTCCCCTGGCATCGTGCGCATGAGCGATCCCGGCGAATGGAGCAACCGTACGTTCAATTTGTTGTGGAACCCGGAGCTGCGGTTTCGGGACGGGACGTTGACGGTTCGTATGAAGGCCGATGCCGGTCGCGTGGACCAAGGTGGTGGGCTCATCTGGCGCGTTCAAGACGCGGACAACTACTACGTCACGCGTTTCAATCCGCTCGAACAAGACTTCCGTGTCTATCGCGTCGTGAACGGCGTACGCGAGCAACTACAAGCACTCGGTCAACTTCCGTATCGCAGCGGCGATTGGTTCACGATCGTCGTCACGCAGCGCGGTGACGACATCGCGTGCGTACTCAACGGGAGAGAGACCCTGCGCGTGCGCGACACGACGTTCTCTGGCGAGGGTGGAGTCGGCGTTTGGAGCAAAGCCGATTCTCAGTGCTCGATTGCCGGTTTCTACATGCAAACGCCGGCGACAGGTTCCGGTCGTTGACGTGCGTTCATTCTTTTGCTCCCGAATCCCCAAGCCACAGGAGAATCACATGCGTTCGTTTCCTATGTCGACCTGCACCGTCATTGCGACTTCATTGACAATGTTCGGAGCCGCCTTTGTGCCATCCGCAACCGCACAGTTGCCAACCTACGAGTGCATCGAGATCGGCACGCCTCTGCGCACCTATGTCGAGTCCTCGATCATCGTCGTGCAGGAGTCCGATCGGATTCACGCCTACTCGACGTTCCTCAAGCGCTGGTTCACCGTGCCGGTGAAGAATGGCGCGCAGTTCTTCGCCCACGACGATCATTTCGTCATCGTCGAAGGCAACGACGTGACGGCGTGGACGACGCGCTTTGGTACGTTTCACACGCTCAAGCTCGCCTCCAATCCGAACGTATTGACGGCGCCCAATCCGACCTGGGTGTCGGTCGTCGTCGAAGGACAGAACGTTCACTTCTTCTCCGCATTCACCGGGACTTGGGCGACGGCGGCATTCGCCGGCACGATTCAGGCGGGTGTCGACAAGGTCGTCGGGATGGCGACCGACGGATCGAAGACGGTTGCCTACAGCGCACACCACGGGAATGTGGTTGCACTGCCGTCCAGCTATGCCGCAGTGTCGACTGCTCGAGCGGCCGGGTATGGCGGCTATGCGCTCAGTCCGGGGTGGATTCATTTCTACAGCGGCATGAAGAACGTCTGGCGCAGCGAGATGTCGCGGAACGGCACGGTCGTCGCGCCAACGGCGCGTGCCTCGACGATCGCCGTGCAGGACACGGGAGGCTATCGCTTCTACAGCGCGTTCACGGATTCCGTCGCGTCGGTGGCTGTGCCATCGACAGCGACGCTCGATTACGGTGACCACACGAGTGTCGTCATCGACGGTGCGACGGTGCATGCGTGGTCGAGTGCGCAGGGTTCGATTCAAACTCGATCATTCGTTTCGCCGACGGTCTTCGGTCGCTCGAGCTACTACGTGCTGATCGCGGATGGTGCGGACCTCGACGCGTTCAGTGGTATGCGTGGTTCGTGGTCCACACTCAGCGGGGGCGCCAAGGGAAGTCTCTTCAACCACTCGCTCGCGTCTTCGGCAGTCGTACAGATGCCAGGCGACGTCTTTTGCTTCTACTCCGCAATGCGCTCGTCATGGATCGCGACCCCCGTACTCCCCGGGGGGCAGGCGTACATCACGTATGCAGGCGGTGTCGTCACGACTGCCTCGTCGATGTACGGATTTGCATCGATGTCGGGAGCCGTCGCGATCGAACCCAGGACTCCCACGGGCAGGGTGCAGCAGTTCGGCGGCAACTTCGTCGCCGAGTGCGGCAGCGAATTGGTCGTCTTCAACCCGCAACTCAGCGAGTGGAAGGCGTTTCCTCATGTCGGTCCGCTCAAGACCCTCAAGGCGCACCACGGTGCAGTGATCGCAGACAACGGCGTCAATCTCTACTTCTATGGAACATACGACGATCAGTGGTCGGTCTTGACCCTGGCCTCACCCGCGACCGGCATCGACGCGGCCGACGAATGTGGCTACTTCACTTCGGGAAGTCATGTTTGTGGGATGAGTGCCAGCGGTCAGACGAGCAATCTCGCGACGTTCCCCGAGTTCTGGCGGGTGCTGTCTCGTGGCGGTGTGTGTACATGGCACGTCGCGGGCGAGCCGGGCGCATTGCCGATCCTCATCGCTGGAGTGAGGGGTGCCAAACTCACGCTGCCAGGGCTCGGCATCCTCCGCGTCGATCCGACGCTCGCAGTGACCGGCGTCCTTCCCCCAATACCGCTCGTCGGATCGGTCAAAGTCGATTTGCCGCTTCCGGATGACGCGTCACTCAATGGACTCGAGCTGCACGCACAAGCGCTGATCCTGCGTGGTCAGCAGGCGTACTTGACGAACGTGTACCGTTCTATGGTCTTTTGAGAATGCTGGGGCATCTGCGGTCGGCGCATCGAGTGGATGCGACTCTCGGGCAGTGCCCCGTCAGCGCTTCGTTGACGGTCGTGCCGTTTCGAGCGGCAACGTGACGTGCCGGCGGACGAGATCGGGGATCATGTAGAGGCAGTCCACGTGGATGCCCGCACCGGCTTCGTCGAACGTGTACAGGTGGAATCCACGGTGGTGGAACTCGCTCGCGATCGGGATTCCTCGCGCGGTGAAGCGTTCGCTCGTCGCACGCGTGCCTGCGACACTCGCGAGGAGGAGATTCGCGCATTCGGCAGTCGATGCGTACTCGGTTTGATACATGCCGTGTGCGACGACGAAGGTCTTCTCGCCGCGCGCGGCAGCCTGGGCAAAACGCATGAAGTCGACCATCTGGTGGGCAGCGGGAGCGCGCACACCCTCGTCGACGACGTTGGCATAGATCGAATCGGCGGAGACGAGCGTATCGATGCGATCGAAGAACTCCGGCTCTTTCAGGAGTTCGCGAACCGCGCCGTAGCCCGCAGAGAAGAAGGAAATCAGGATCGGGCCGAAGCGCACAGCGCGGCCGACGAGTCGCGTGACTTCGCGTTCGCCAGCGAGGAGTAGCTCGCGGAACGCTGCAGGATCCTGAAAGGGCTTCGAGAACGCGCTCGATCGTCCCGCGAGTTTCGATGCGATCAGCACCCCGCGGCGATCCATGCGAGCGAAGTTCTCCTCGGCGATGGTCGTCCCACCCTGAAAGTGGATCGCCAGTGGGACGCGTCCACTCGCATCGACGACGAGATCCGTCGGCACGAGCATTCTCGCGTCCGGGAGTTCGACACGCTCTCCACGCGCCAACCGTTCCATCGACTCGAGCGAAGATGGCAACCGAGCCGGCACACGCATTTCGTCAGCGACGCTCTGGCAAGCGACGAGCCCGACGAACCAAAGAAAAGTACCGCGAAACGACCCTGGCACGTTTCGCGCGCGAAAGTACCGCGAAATGACCCTGGCACGTTTCACGCGGGAAAGTACCGCGAAACGACCCTGGCACGTTTCGCGCAGTCTTCGTTCGTGGGGGCTCGTGCTCACGGGGTGCTGAACTTGGAGGCGAGGCTGATCGCCCTGGCTACGAGGACCGTGACGGCGACCGTCGTTGGGAGGCCGACGAGCATCGTCGCTAACAGCCACCGGCTGGGCCGTGTCCGGATTGCCCACAGGGCGACGATCGTGTCCGCGATCGCCGTGGCGACGAGTGGTGCTGACCACCCCGTTTTGTGTCCCGTGATCGCGTGGTAGAGAAAGGCCGTCAGGATCGGGGTCGCGAGCGTCGTCAAGAACAGGCACGCTCCGACGAACTCGATTCGGCCGTGTCGGGTCAGTTCGCTGTTGCTGGCGTTCATGTCGGGGCATGCGCGTCTTCTTCGTGGTGTGGGCCATCGATTCACCCGATTTTCAGCTCGGACCAGACTTGCTGTAAGCGATGCCCCGCGACGCGCGTTGCCGTTGCGATGTCGAGTCCGTCGGCGAGTCCGGCGGACAAGAACGAGGACAACGTGCAGCCTGTTCCGCGTCGACCTGCGCCGTCATCTCGACGTGCGCGTCGGAAGCGCCACTCTCCCTCCGCGCTCACGAGGCGGTCGACGACAGTCGTCATTGAGTCCGCGTGCCCGCCCTTGAGCAGGACCGCGCCGAACCCGAGAGCGAGAAATTCCTCGAGGGCATCGTCCTCTCGAGCTTCGTCGCTCGAGTCGGGAGGCGATGCGAGCCACGCAAGTTCCGGCAGGTTGGGAGTCAGGATCGCGTGGAGCGCCCCGACATCGTTCCGCACGATCTCACGCGCGTCGGGCTCGACCGAGAAGCCGCCCGATGACGGCCCGCGAACCGGATCCACGACCAGTGGGATGCCACGCGCGACCAGCTTCGCAACGCGCGGCAAGAGAGTTCGCCACGCCGCCGCATGGACGACGAGTCCGATCTTGATCGCGCGGACGTCCGCATGCTCGACGACGTCATCGAGCGTGTCGGCGAGCCACGCGTCGTCGATCGGGTCGGCGCGGACGACACGACTCTGCAGTGTCAGGCACGTCGGAATGGCGATCGCTTCGTGCCCGCACTTGGCGAGCGCCCACACGTCGCGCCCAAGACCGGCCGCGCCACTCGGGTCGACTCCAGCGAGGACGAGAATGCTCATGGATAGAGCGCGTCGATGACCTCTGCGTGCTGCTCGGCGATCACGTGTCGGCGGAGTTTGAGCGTCGCCGTCATCGTTCCGTCGTCGACCGAGAAGGCGCGATCCATGACGCAGAACGGCCCGACGCGATCGATCTTCCGAAACCCGGCCTCGAGGGTGAGGAGGCCGTCGATCTCGGTGCGCAGGCGTTCTGCAAGTGCCTCGTCCTTCGGATCGAAGCGTCCGAGCTCGCTCTCGCACAATTCGGGGTTCACGACGAGGAGCGCGCCGACCACCTTTCGATCTTGGCCAACGAGCATCGCTTGGTCGATCCAAGGACTCGTCTTGAGGCGACATTCGATCGGCTCGGGTTCGACGTTCTCGCCGCCGGCGAGCACGATCGTGTCCTTGATCCGCCCCGTGATGCGGAACCACCCGTCAGCGTCGCGGCTGCCGAGGTCTCCGGTCGAGAACCACCCGTCGTCCGTGAGCACGTCGCGTGTCGCCTGATCGTCGCGATAGTAGCCACGCATGATTTGCGGCCCGCGTGCCTGAATCTCGCCGACGACTTCGGCTCCATCGACGACACGCCCGTCGCGAACGATGCGTAGATCGGTTCCTGGTAGTGGGGGGCCGATCGAACCGACGCGGTTGCCATTCGGGATTCGCACGGTCAGGACCGGGCTCGTCTCCGTCAGCCCATAGCCGTTGAGAAACGGCACTCCGACCTCGAGCAACAACCGATCGACTTCCTCCGGCAAGCTCCCGCCACCCGACACGGCGAGCACGATCTTGCCACCGAGAGCCGCATGCACGGGCGCGAGCAACTTCCGCGCGAGCCACCCATGGAACCGCCGCAACGCACTTCCACGCGGTGTCCGAAGCGCGCGGCGACCGATGCGACGCACCGCGGCAACGACGCGCTGCTTGCGCGCGGGAAGCGCATCGAGCTTCTTCTGCATCCCGGCGGCGATCAGTTCCCAGATGCGTGGCACGAACGCGACGATGTCCGGCCGGAACTCCGCGAGGTCCGCAGTGAGCCTGCGCGTGTCCGTGTAGACGATGCAGCAGCACCGCGAGATCGACACGTATTCGAAGACGCGCTCGAACATGTGCCAACTCGGCAAGATCGACAGCATCGTGCCGCGTCCGGGGAACGCGAGCGTCGCGTTGACCGCGTCGATGTTCGACACGAGATTCGCGTGCGTGAGCATCACGCCCTTCGGGTTGCCGGTCGTGCCGCTCGTGTAGACGATCGTGCACAGGTCGTCGGGCGTGGGCCGCGCGCGCGCGAGCCGCTCGTCTGCATCAGCGGACGCAGCCAAGGCTCTCCCACGCTCGAGCCACGCGTCGAGTTCTTCTTGGAGATCGACCACGCAGATGCAGCTCGGATCGGCGTCGCGACCGCCCGGACCCGGAAGCCCGAGATCGATCTGGCGTCCGAGCAGCACGAGCCGTGCGCCCGAGTGCTCCACGATCGTGCGCAGCTCGGCGGGCGAACTGTCGGTCCCGCGCGGCACCGACACGAGTCCCGCCCTCGCGATCGCCTGATCGCAGAGCAACCAAGCC
>JAGQQW010000075.1 GCA_020426005.1 Planctomycetota bacterium
GCCTGCGTCCGTGCGCCTTACGAGAGACGCCGCTACGCTGCGACAAATACAACGTACTCCTGACGCGGGACACTAGTCGACGCCGAGGTCGAACCTGGATCGCATACCGTTCGAGGCTATGCCCTCGTGCCGAACTGCGATGACGCGACCGGGACCTGCAAGCTCGTGCGGCGATCCCTGTCTCGTGCGATCGTGGTGCGCAAGGCACACTGACCGAACGAGACTCGACGCATCACGACCACACGTCGTGGGCCAGGCTCGCGGCGATTCCCGCACCCCAGGACACGAGGTTGGCAACGACACCGAGCATGATCGCGCGCGTCGCCCTGAGCCGCAGGATCTGGTGATAGAGCACGACCTCGACCACGATCACGACGAGTTCGACCGGAACGACGTTGAACCCGGCTTCGAGGACCGCGAGCGTCGCGATCGGATGCGTCAGCAGGTTGATCGCGATACACGCCCGCAATGCGCGCTGACGCCCTGCGCCTCGGATCAGGAGCGCGACCACGGCACACTCGAGTGCGAGTGTCAACGCGAGCCATGGTGTGTATTCGAGGAGCACGCTCAACATGCCTGTTCCTCGCGTGCGTGCGTGCCCTTCATCAACCAAAACACGGCCGCGGCACCGACGACGGCAATCACGATCAGGACCAGCCACGAGCCAGAACCGATCTCTCGCCCTCGACCGTCGAAGCGCTGCTCCGACACCGTCTCGAACCGTAGCGTCTCGCCATCGACGGCGACGATGCGCAAGTGCGTGATGACCTTCGCGACGGGTGTTCCGATCGGGACCGACGACCATTCCCCGACAGGAACTCGCGCATTCGGCCACGGCCCCTCGATGCGCTTTCCGGCAACGGGAGGTTCCTCCGTCACCGGAACAGCCCACACGCGTGATCCATACTTGCTCGAGAAGCGCAGCTCCGCGCCGCGCTCCGCGAGCGCATTGCCGTGGAAGCCGGCGTTCGGACTCACGTAGAAGCGATAGCGTTCGAGATCGCTACCCCAGTCGAGCGTGATGCGATGGTCGACGGATTTGTGCCCCGGCACGATCACGTCCGGCAGGTTCGCCATCAGCGGCCGACCGCCCGCGCCACAAAGGAACACGACGCACAGCAACGGGACGCGAGCCCAAACCGGATTCTCGGCCGGACTCGCGAAGGTCGACGCGAAACGGATCCATCGACGGATCATGCGGATTACCTCGGAACGCTCAGACGGTGGAAGCAGCGCAGGACGTGATCCTCGGCCCGCTGTTCCCACCGAATCTTCCAGGATCCGGAGTCTCGCGCGCCAGGCCCCTACTTCCCTTCTTGCGGCGTCGCCTCGACGATACGCCCAGGGTTCGTGCCCTGAGTCGTCTCGAACTGGTAGCCACCTGTCGCCGCGTCGTATCGACACACACCGACGGAACCCGACACGGTTTCCCAACGACCCGTCAGGAAGGTGAGTCGAGCGATTTGTCCAGCCGACACGATCCAACCGGTGCCATCGTTGAAGTTGACGCGAGGCGTGATCTCGGCGTGGAAGACACTCTTGACCTCCACTTTGAACTCGATGTCCACGTTCGCCGGCAGTGGGGCTCCGTTGAGGACTTTCACCTTGTACGTACCCGAGGGCACGAACACTTGTCCAACGGCGCGCGCGCTGGTCCAAGCACACGCGGTCAAGACGAGGAGTGCAAGAAACGAAACTCTGCCTGCTGACATTCTGAATCTCCGGAGATGCAAGTCGGACACGCGCGACGAAGGCGCTCTTGCCGACTCTTGATCGCAACCGGGAATCCGTCTCACGAATGTCCGAGTTCCGCTGCCGAGCGTCGCGGGCCCGTCAGCGAGCCCGATCTGCGGCCGCGTGCACGCGAGCGACGGCGTCGTCCCCGTAGCCCGCCGCGCGAAGGCCGTCGACGATGTGCGCGAGATACGTCGGCGAGGGTGCCGCATGACGCCCGTCGTCCGTGATCGTGTACACCTCGGCAGCGACGACACCCTCTGCGGTTTCGACATCCACGCGCTGGCGCCGGCCGAGTCCTGCAGTATTCCGCGACGGATCGAACTCCTCGCGATCCATCGCGGCGAGCTGATCTTCGGTGATCTCGAAGAGCACGCCATCCACCACCGAGTCCGCGGCCGTGTCGACGACTGCGCCGCCACCGCCTTCGGACTGGACGTTGGCCGAGAAGCGCAGTCGATGGCCCGACAACGCCGCACGCTGCACCGACTTCCAGCGCCCGACCCGATGCTCGAAGCGCACGGGGTCCATGTTGGAGCCATACGCGAAGTAGTAGACCGAGCCGTCGCGCGAAGCAGCTTGTGTCGATTCCGAACTCATGACGCGAGCGTGGATACGAACCTCACGCTCTGCGTGTGTATTCGATGCGCAAGAAGCGCACGGGACCGACTCCCGGTATCTCCCCGTAGAACTCCCAATCGATGCGATCGTCGGACACGAACGTCGTCTTGGTCGAACACGGCGCCATGCCGGTCGGGCCCATCGCTTCGCCGTGCAGCGTCGTCGTCTTGGTCGCTTCGTCGTACTGACCGGTGAGCTGCAACGGACACCCCGACATAGAATCGGTCCACGTCGACATGAACTGCTTGCGCAGCGGGCAGTAGCTGTTGATCCCATGACCGACGTACGGAGCGCCCATGACTTCGCCTTCGTAACTATCGATCGTGTGGAAGTCCCCGTGCGCCGTCGAAACCATGACACCCTTGCTCGTGATTTCTTGGCCATCCGGAGACCACGCGGTCATCGCGCCATCCCAGGTTCCCACGCTGCGTTGCAGTTGATCGTGCTGGGGCAGCTTCTGCATGCCCGGCATCGCGCCACTCTCACAGCCGTCGCTTCCACTCATGATGTTGTTGTCCGTTCTCGTTGTTGTAGGCCGCGGATCCGATCGGTGCGGACTCCGCGCACGAAGCCCCAAGTCCCGTGAAGCGGGCCCAGGGCAACGAAGATCCAGCCAGCGTAGGGATACTGCCCGAGCACCGCGAGCACGATCGACGCGACGCCGACCGAGACGTTGAGAATCTGTTCTCCGATGGCCGTCACGGCCAGGCAACGTTCGACGGCATCCAACTCGAGCACGGAACGATGGCGCCAAGCGTTGAGGTTGAGCCCCAGAAAGCAAACGAACAGGAGTGTGAATCCGCTCGAATACCAGAGGATGACTCGTGGATCCCCGAACCCCGGATCAGCGCCAGGCACGACCACTCCGAGCATGTTCCTCGTGATCACGAGATTCGCGACGTAGCCGAGTGGGTTGATGAAGAAGAGGACGACGAAGAGCAGTACCGAGTTGAGGATCACCGTCACGAAGTCCTGCAGGCCGTAGCGCCTGAAGAACTTGTAGTGGTACCACCAGACCCAGATCACGAAGAGGAAGCAGGCTGCAAACGCCGGCACTTCTTGGAAGAACCGCGTGATCCCCGCGCCGTCGCGCGGGACGTTGCCGAACGCGAGCAGCGCGATCGCGAGTGCGAACACGCCATCCGACAAGCCTTCGATGCGGCTGACGTTTCCGCCTCGCCATCGGAACATCGGGTCGGCTTCGAGTTCTTCGAGTCGGTCGCGCATCACGGATCGCGCGATTCTGCCGGCTCCCCAGCGCCGTGGGAACACAGTGCCGCTGGAACGGGCCTTTGGAACGAGACCGTTGGAAGCGGCGCATCCAGCACACACACGTTTTCGTGGTCGGGCGGGAGTCCCTGCCGCCCCCCTACGTCGCGGGCCTCGTGTGTCGGCCCGGCCCCTGAAATCGAACCCCGGCACGTGCCGGACCCCAGGGTCGACTGCTACACTCCCCCAACGCTCGAGGCCGCGCGTCATGCGGTCCACCGACTGTCCCGATCGATCCAACCGCCCCGAACCGATGTCAACGTTCTTCCGCACCACACGCCTCATCGCGACTTCTTGCCTCTTCGGCCTCCCCTGCACGCTCGCGCATGCGCAAGACGGCTCCGCAACGCCGGGCTCGGACCAAGGCGAATCGGTCGAAGCCGCAGTCGTCGAGCCCACGAAGGACGCCGCGCAGGACGTCCCGTCGTCGAAGATCGACGCGAAGGACGTCGAAGCGCGCCTCAAGATGCGCACGCCGAAGTTCCGCAAGGTCAAGATCTTCGATCCGGCGACGCAGCCGCAGCCACAGCCGGTCACGCCGACGGACGCCCCCGGCGATACCGGCAAGGGCAAGCCGACGGCTCGCCTGTTCGGAGATGCCGAGAAGCAGGACCTCCCCGCAGGCGTGGTGGTCACGGTCGATGGCGCGCAGATCACCGAGACCGAGGTCACGGACCTCGCGAAGTACCTCGCCTCGTACCAAGGCGGAACTCCCGACACCTACGTGTCGACGGCACTCGATCAGTTGATCGGCATTCGCGCCATCGAAGCAGGTCTCGGCAGCGAGAAAGTCACAGCGCTTCGCAAGCAGATCGGCGAGTGGCAAGCCGCGGCAGCCAAGCCCGACGCCGACTTCGCGGCCATCGCCAAGGAACACTCCCAGTGCCCGAGCAGCGCGCAAGGTGGCGACCTCGGACAGTTCGGTCGTCAGTCGATGGTCGTCCCGTTCGCGCAGCAGGCGTTTTCGCTGCCCGTCGGACAGGTCAGCCCGGTCTTTGCGACCAACTTCGGCTACCACTTCCTCAAGGTGACCGGCAAGCAGAAGGGCGCAACGCCTGCCGAGGACCAGGTGCGTGCGAGCCACGTGCTCCTGATGTTCGACAAGAGCCAAATGAAGGCGAACGAGTTCACGACGCGCCTCATGAGTGGCAAGGCTGATGTTGCGGTTCGCGACGACGAGTGGCGCCAGAAGCTGCCCCCGTACCTCCGCTGATCCCCCCTACCCTCGCTGTGATCCAAGGCTCATCGGGGTTTCGTCCTGACTGAGACGCTCGCATCCGATGCAACGCTCGCGGACGCGGCCGAGATCTTCGGCCGCGTTGCGCTTTCGATCGTTCCCGTCGTCGACAAGAAGGGCCGCCCACTCGGGGTCGTGACCGAAGAGGACGTTCGGCTCGCTCTCTGCGGCAACGGACGCCCCCACCACTCGATCACGACGTTGCTGACGCATCCGAGCGAGGCGCCCCTGATCGGAACGCCGCCCCGATCGGTCTCGGTGGATCGCGCGCTCGTGATGGCCGGCGGCCGCGGATCGCGCCTTCGGCCACTCACGGATTCGATTCCGAAGCCCTTGCTGGACGTCGACGGAGAACCACTCCTCCACCGCCTCCTGCGCCAAGTCGCGGCCGCCGGGATCACCCGCTGTGCGATCTCCGTCCTCTACTTGGGCTCGCGCATCGAAGCCGACATCGGCGATGGGAGTCGCTTCGGCCTCGAGATCAGCTACCTGAGAGAAACCGACCCGCTCGGAACCGCAGGCGCCCTCGGGCAACTCGACGAAGCGTCAGCCTCGAGCGCGACACTCGTCATGAACGGCGACGTCTACCACGACGTCAACCTGCGGGCGCTCTTCGCGTGGCACGAGCGTCACGGGAATCGCGTCACTATCGCAACCCATCTTCACGAAGTGCACGTCCCGTTCGGGCTCGCACATTTCGAAGGGCAGAGGCTCGATCACCTCGAGGAAAAGCCGACGCTTCGTCTCCCGGTCAACGCAGGCATCTACGTGATCGACGAGCAGCTGCGTCGTGACGTTCCACGAGCCGAACCCTGGGACATGGTCGACTGGCTCAACACGCTCGCACCAGCCGGTGTCGTCGGGCACTTCCCGATCGTCGAACGCTGGCACGACATCGGAAGCCTGGCCGAGTACGAACGCCTGCGCGACAGTTGATCGAGCGATCGCTGCTCGACGTGTCCGAACCTACTCGATGAGGTCGAAGTCACCGTCGAATACGCGATCGAGCCGTCCACTTCGCCATCCGCTCGCAGAGTCGCGCACGAGGGGCGAAGGCTCTGCACGATAGCGCCGCACGATCGTCGTGTCGGTCGGGACTGCGGACAACAACTCGGCTGCGAGTGCAGGCTCTTCGGCAGGCTGTACCGGTCTGCAAGGCTGCGCGACGATGCGCACTCGCGCACTGACCCGATCGAAGCCTCCACGCGGATTCGGTAGTTCGAACACGTGGAGCCCTGCTTCGCTCCCGAGGATGCCGTGCACACCGAGTCCGGCGATCGCTGCGAGTGCATGGTCACCATCCATCGCACGTAGCGTCTCGAACCGCACATGCCGCCGCTTCGCCCAGGCGCGATACATCTCGAACAGCCGCTCGCGGAAGCGCCTGGCCTCCGCGCTTTGCACCGCTCCGTCGGAGGCGAGCTCGTTCGCCGTGACACTCGCCGATTCGATCGCGGTTTCGATCGCGAGATAGAGTTCTGCGGCGCGCCCCGCCTCGAGATCGTCGAGCGCATTGCGGATCATGTAGAGCTGCAGCGCGAGTTTCGTCGCGATCGATGCAGGCACTCCGAGATCCCTTGGCCTCGACTCGAAGCGCCGCATCAGAGACACGGCGTTCCCGAGAGCGGACTCGATGCTGTCGCGTCGTTCGAGTTCGGAAAGCACGTCGTGACGCGCAGTGTCATCCCAGAAATCCTCGCGATCCATTTCTGCGAGAAGTGTGCGCTTCTGCTCCGCCCATGCATCGGAAGCGAGCTGCTCGAAGCACTCCTCGACCGCGCTCTCCAGACACGAACGCTCAGCCGCACTGCCGTCGGGAGACGTGACGATCGCCGCGAGCGAAGACGATTCGCGCTGCGTGGGCGCCGTTGCCGTCGGCGGTGACTCCGGGTCGACGAACTCGACTTCGATGTGATCCGCTGCGCCGCGCACGAACAAGAACTGATCGCCCTCGGGAAAGCGATTCTCGACGATCGTCCGCGCGAGCGGGGCGAGAACGTGCTCATCGATCGCGCGACGCAGGGGGCGCGCACCCATGTCCGGCGTGAAGCCGCGTGCGAGCAGGAAGTCGATCGCCGACTCTTCCCACTCGACGGCCCAATCCCGATTGCGGAACCCGCGTCTTTCGAGCACCGCGCGCAACTCCTTCCGCAAGATGTCCCGCATGACGGTCTTCGGCAACGGGTGGAACACGACGACGCGATCGATTCGGTTGACGAACTCGGGACGGAAGGTCGTTTCGATCGCACGTGTGACCTGCGAGCTACCGTACGCGGCCGCGCCACGAACGAAGCCGAGTCCTTCGCGATGCGCAGTCGCACCGAGGTTGCTCGTGAGAATCAGGATGCAGTGCCGGAAGTCCGCGACGTTGCCACGAGTATCGCTGAGTCGACCATCGTCGAATACCTGTAAGAACAAGTCCCAGACGCGAGGATGCGCCTTCTCGAACTCGTCGAGCAAGACGACCGAGAACGGCTGCCGACGGATCTGCCGCACGAGGGATCGTTCTTCGCCGTCGCCACCATCGCCGAGCATCTTGCTCAGAGAACTCGGATCCTGATACTCGCTCATGTCGAGTCGGATCAGACGATCCCTCGAACCGAACAGATACTGTGCGAGCGTCTTGGCGACCTCGGTCTTGCCAGTTCCGGTAGGACCAGCGAACAAGAACACGCCGACGGGTCGATCCGGATCCGTCAGGCCGGCTTTGAGCATCGCGATGCGGTCGACGAGACAATTCACTGCCTCGGGCTGACCGAGCACGCGGCCCGTCAAGAACGAACGGAGTTCTTCGATGTCGAGACCGACCCGTTCGTCGATGACCGTGCGCGGCAGTCCCGTCGACAGCGAGATCGACGTCAGAAGGTCGTCGCGCGACACGGGACGTGACGGACCGTCCTTGCGCACGTAGGCACACGCTTGATGCAGCAGGTCGAGGACGTTGCCAGGACGCTGCGTCGTGGTGAGATAACTGCACGCGAGTTCGAGTGCTTCGGGCAGCACGGCCTCCTCGACTTCTCCTGCGAGGAACACCTCCCGCGCGAGCGCGAGCGTGTCGGTCCGACTCGCGGGCTCGATACGAATCGCGTGCATGAGGTTGCGCAGCCGTGGTTTCTGCTGGATGAGCAGATCCCATGCTGCCGGATGCGTCTCTCCGAGAACACAAACACGGCCGGCCTCGATCGACGGCTGCAGCAGATCGAGCAAGCCGATCGGACTCTGGTTGTGACGACCGACGAAGTAGCTCTCGTGGAACGCGGGAATGTAGAAGAGCACGCGCTTCTGCACCGCCACCCGAGCGAGGATCTCGCGCACTCGGCCTTCGAACTGACCGATGAACGTCTGCCCGGCGAGAAGATCCGACGCCGATGCCTCGAACAGCGTCCAACCTTCCTCTTGGGCGTTTGCCGCGAGACGCCGAACGAAGCTGGTCTTGCCGACTCCTGGCTCGCCGACGACGATCATCGAGCGATTCGCGCGGAGCGCTGGAAGTGCTGCCCGAAGCGCACCGTCGATCGACGCGGTACCGCGAGCACCTTGCCAGTCCTGCTCGGCCCAGACTCGCCCGACTCCGCTCAGATACTTCGTGTCGACCCAGCCACGCCGCCAGCGCTCGAAGTCTTCGTGCAGAGCCTCCGAGTGTTCCGACGTCAGCTTGGCGAGCAACGTCTCGAGTTCATCGGGGAACTCGCATCCGTGGGTACGCAGCGCGTCGTACATCCCCACTTCTTCACCGCGAGCGACGCGCGCGTCGACGAAGTCGGAGAGCATCTTCGGAAGCAGTGGGTTCTCGGGCCACCACTCGCGCGTCATGAGGAGGACGCGCGCGACGACGGGTTGGTCGAGCACTCCGAAATAGCGCAGCAAGTAGTAGAGGCGCCACAGATTCGCCATGGGCACGAAGGCGACGATCTCCGCGTACGGGGCTTCTTTTTCGTCGCGTTCCATGAGCGCTTCGGCCGCCATCAAGGCGACGAGGTGATTCGCGCCGACGATGCCGTGCACCAGCTTCTCGAGGGGTACAGCCGGATCCCGAAGGAACGCGACGCCGCGCTCGAACCCGGCTTCGCTCAGCAAGCTCTCTGGATGTCCGCTGCGCTCGTAGGCCTCGTCGAGCGTCGCCGCGATCTCCTCGATGGTCTTCGCTCGATCGCCATCCGTGAACTCGTCGGTCGTGACGGGATCAGACGTCGGTTCGCTCGTCGCGGCGGATGCAACAGGCTCGACTGGATCCGATACGAGCTGTGCCGGCACAGGCGGCGATTCCGAACGTCGCTTGCGCTCCTTCGCGTAGAGCAGCGCGAGGAGGACCGAGGTCGCGAAGAAGACGAGAGCGAGAAGTTGATCCATGGGGCCACGTGGGCGTTACCGGACGCGGAGTTCGGTTCCAGTCGTCGATCCGTCCGCGTTGAGGACGAAGGTTCCAGAACGAACCTGCCGGCCCGCAGGAGCCGAATCCTCGCGGAGTTCGATGTCATAGCGACCCGGAGCGAGGGACGCGATGCGTGCCGAGCCGTTCTCGACGGTCGCGCGTGCGATGGGTTCGCCGGCGCCGATCTTGCCTTCGGGGAACAACGCCAGCGTGCCCTTTGCGACCGGCGCGCCGTTCGTATCCAAGACGCGGAACGAGACGGGGAAGGTCGGCTCGAGGCGCACGTCGCCGAGTTCGAGTCGTACGCCGTCCTCGATCCGGATCTCGCGTTCGAAGCGCTTCTCCCCGTCCTTCTGGATCTCGAGGCGCCACGTGCCTTCGGGAATGAACTCGATACCGAACTGGCCGTCACGCGCGACCTTGACAGGGTCCGGATCCGTCGGATCGCGAAACTGAACCATGTTGGATGACGTGTCGTCGGCCCCGAGACCGCCGAACGAAACCGCGACGACACCCGTCCGACGAACCGTGTTCTTCGGGTCGACGACGATCGCCTCGAAGCCTTCGAGGGCGGCACCGACGCGCCCAGGATCGACGGCACGTCCTGCAACCGCACCACCGCGAAGTTCGATGTCCTGCTGCGTGATCCTTCCTGCAGAGAGAGCCACGGTGAGATCCGGCGACGGCAAGGAGCCACGTGGCGCCTTGCAGCACAGGATCCACGAAGCGGCGGTGAGATCCTCGAAGAGATACTTGCCCTCGCCGTCGGTCGTCGTTTCGTCGGTGCCGAAGAAGACAGGATCCGAGCTGTCCTTCGGTCGCGCATAGACCCGGACTCCTGCGAGTGGAAGGCCGCGATAGCGAACGAACCCGGTTACGCCGCCTGGACGCGGGAGCACGATATCGATCGACGTCTCGCCGCCTTCGCGCACCGTCGCCGCCGTCCCCTTGCCGTTGCCGCTCGTCGGAATCTCGAACGAGAAGTTCGCGCTCTTGCGCAGGCGTCGACGCTTTGCTCGAACCACATACTCACCGGCTTCGAGTGGACCGAGACGGAACTCGCCGCTCTTGCCCGAGTTCGAGCCGTTGGAGTTTCCGAACGACACGGTCATCTCATTGCTGTCGGGGCGCCCTGGCTCGTGGCGCGACGCGTACACGTGGACACCGGGAGTCGGCGAACCGACATCGTCGACCACGCGTCCGACGATCCATCCTCCCCCACTCATCATGACGCGGGTCCGCAGCTCGCGTGACAATCGCGCGATGTCGACTCGTTGCGTCACGTAGTTCTCGCGCTCGACGACGAGCGTCGTCGGCTCGAGCCACAGATTGTCGAAGCGAGCTTCGCCGCTCGCATTCGTCCGTTTGCTTCGCGCAACGTTGTGGATCGCATCGCGAGCGCCGGCGGGCGTCCGGTTCGCCGTGACCTTGGCCTCGACGATCGCCTTGCCAGAGGCGTCGACGACTTCGACGATCAAGCCGGGGCCACGCACGATGACGAGTTCGAGCGGCGCGAGACCGTTCTCGGTCACGACGACCTTGGCGGGCGCTGCATGCCCCACATCGTCCTTGTCCGCAACGATGCGATAAGTCCCCGCACTCAGCTTCGAGAATTCGAACGCACCATCTGCCTTCGAAGTCGCCGTGTGGTGCACGAAGTCATCGCCTTCGAGCTGCGCCTGGATCCTGGCTCCCGCCACGCCTTCGAATCCATTGCCCGACGCGATGACGACTCTCCCCACGACGCCGCGCTTTGCTCCCATGACGATCGTCGCCGTGACGGCATCGCTTTCGAGTTCGACCTCGATTGGCGCGAATCCCTTCGCCGTGGCTCGCAGAGCGACGCGACTCGGTAGTCCATCGAGTTCGAACGTCCCCCCACCGCTGGTTCGCACGGCTCGCCATCGTGAGAAATACGTACTCGATTGACCATCGAGCTCCGTCTCTTCGCGCGGTGCAACGAAGGCGCCTGCGATCGCCTTGCCGGTCGCATCGGTCACGGTCCCGGTGATGCGTCGCCCACTTCGGAGGGTGAGATCACCGACCTCGAGATACTCCGCGGCGCGTAGGACACGACGCACGACCAATCGACGAAACGATGGGTGGTCGACGACGAGCGCGCGATCGGCTGGCGTCAGACGCGTGAGCTCGAACCGCCCCTGAGCATCGGTCGCCACGCTTCCGTCGCCGCGTTCCGCGGACTCCATCGCGCCGAAGAACGCCCGCTCGACGAACGTGACCTGAGCGTCGCGCACGGGCGCGCCATTCTCGTCCACGACGCGACCGCGCAATCCTCCCGCGAGATCGATGACGATCGTACCGAGATCGGTCGTCTCTCCCGCGTGCACCTCGATACGCTCGCTGAGCCAGTCGATCGGCACATCATCGTGATCCACGGCGAGCCGATACTTGCCCGCACTTCGACCGACCAACGTACAACGCCCACTCGTGTCCGTGGCCGGATCGTCTGTCTTGGGCTTCGCGCGCAAGGAGTCGCTCGAAAACGCGGTCGCAGAGACAGGGTTCGACGGCGTCACGACGGGCCGGACTTCGATCTTCGCCCCGACGATCGGCTCGGTTCGGTCGCCACTGCGCCCCATCAGCCGCAGCGTGATCGTTCCGGATCCAGCATCTCCCGCCGCCCTTCGGGACTCGGAGGTCACGGGGCCCTCCAGCCGCTTCCGCTCCGTTTCGGGGGTCTCGCTGGCATCCGCACGCGTTGCGGCGACCTGATCCTCGCTGGTCGACGCGTCGATGGAAGGCGTTTCGATGAGCTCGTGACCGCTGGGCGCTCCAGCCGTTCCACCGAACAGCCACCAGGCGGCGCCGGCGAGGCAGAGGACCAGGACGAGGAGTACGACGGGTTTCATGAGGGTTCCTCCACTGGCTACCGCGACGTCAGTTCCAGGCAGATCTTGCGCACGACGGTCCGAAACCCGAGCCTTTTCCACATGGCAGCAACGCCCGCCACGTCGGCGACCCCGGTCGCGATCTCGAAGGTCCTTCACGTCGTGCACGGATACTACCCTGAGTCCGGCGGCGGAACCGAAGCGTACGTGCGCAGCCTGCTCGACGCGCAAACACGCCTCTCGATGCAGCCGTATCTGCTGCACGGCAGTTTCGAACCACGTCCGTCGCCCGTCCTCGAGACGCGGGACGACCTGGCCGTCGAGGCCTGGCGACTGCATCGCTCCGACACGTATTCGGACTACTGGGACAAGGCGCACTACGACCCGGCTGGCGCGTTGTTCGAACAGATCCTCGAGGACGTGCAACCCGACATCGTCCACGTGCACCAGTGGATCCGCATGACCGACGACCTCGTGGTCCGGGCGTTACGTCAGGGCATTCGCTCCCTCGTGTCGCTGCACGATCTCTATTCGTCCTGTCCCGCGTGTTTTCGCCTTCGCCCCGACGACAGCCATTGTGAGCGTGTCGTGTCGTTCGAGAGCTGCGGAGATTGTGTGCCATTGCGAGGACACGAGAGCCGTGAGGAAGTCCGCTGCGGCATCGATCTCTATCGCGACAATGCTCGGCGAGAGCTGATGTCGGCGGGCCGCGTGCTCGCGGCGACCGAGGCGACACGGACCTTGGTGACGAGCGGCCTGGGTCTCGATCGCGAACTCGTGCACCTCGAGCCACTCGGGTACGCGCGTCGCTTCGAGGGCACGAGGCGTGAACACGCTCACGGAGGTGCTCTGCGACTCGCGTATTGGGGCAACGTGACCGCGCGCAAGGGCGTCGACGTGTTGCTCGACGCGATGCGCGTTCTCGAAGCCCGCCAGCCACTCCGAGGCCGGCTCGAACTCACGATTTTCGGAAAGGTCGACCTGGAGGATCTGCGACGCGACCTCGAGCAACGGGCGCGCGATCTTCCCGTGACCTTCGCGGGTCGCTACGAGTGGGAAGAACTCGCAGCACACGGAATCGACCTGGCCACGTTTCCATCGACGTGCTTCGAGACATACGGATTCGTACTCGACGAAGCATTCGAACTCGGCATACCCGCGCTCGTCACGGATGTCGGTGCGTTCGCAGAACGCATTCACGCGGCCGGATTCCTCGTCCCGCCGCACGATGCGGTCGCGCTCGCGGATGCACTCGAGAGGATCCTCCAGGACCCGACTCTGCTCGAGCGCGCGCGAGCGTCCATGCCCGAGCTCTCCCCGACGCCGCTCGAGCACGCACGCCGATTGCGCTCGCACTACGAGGCAGCACGCAGCGCTCCGCAATCGTCGCCACCGAGCCTCGACGCGCAACGCAACGCGCTCGCAGAACTTCGCGACCGAGGCGATCGTGATCGAGCACCCCTTCAGCGGGGATTCACCGATTGATGCAACGCCCATCCGAACGAACGGACGATGCATCGGACTCACCAAGCATGGTCTGTCCGACCTGCGAAACGCTCTTCGAAGGTCAGTTCTGTCATCGATGCGGCGAGCGCAGACTGCGACCTGGTGAGTTCTCGTTCTGGTTCTGGCTGCGAGCGTTGATCGCGCGATTCACGCAACTCGACGGACCGTTCGCGACGGCAACGACGTCGCTGTTCACCAAGCCGGGCGCGCTGACTGCAGACTACTTCCGCGGGAAGCGCGTGCCGTATGCGCGACCGATCCAGTACTTCCTGGTCGCCAACGTGATCTTCTTCGTAACCGGCGCGTGGCTCGGGATCGACACGCTCTCGACACCGTTGCGCTCCCACATGAGATCGCGCCCTTCGTTCCACGCGCAGGACGCGAGGAGTTTTGTCGAGAGCCAGCTCGGGACGACGCTCCAGAACCTCGAGGGGCCCGGTGCGAACGACGAACTCATTCGTAGCTTCTTGGCGCTGACAGATCGCTTCGACGCACTCGGCGACTCGCTGTCACGAACACTCGTGTTCTCGCTGGTGCCGATGTTCTTTGCGGCTTCCTTCTTCTTGACGAGATTCTCCAAGAAGAGTCGGCGTCGCCTCGTGTCCGAGCACTTCGTGTCGTCATTGCACTTCGTCAGCTACTTCCTGTTGGCTCAGGTCCTTATGTTCGCACTCTTCATCGGAGTCGGCAGAGCCGCCGAAGCGTTCGGCAACGAGGCGATCCGTTCGTTCTTGCTCCACGACCGCGCGCTGGGTCCGGCGCTGGCAGCGTTTCTCGTGTGGTATGGATATGGCACGGGGCGACGCTTTCACGAATTCGGGAAGTCCAGGGCGATCGTGATGGCAATCGTGATCCTGCCCGTGAGCTTCGGCGCGTTGACGATCTATCGCAGCTTGCTGTTCTACGTCACGCGATGGCAGTTCGCGTAGCGCTTCGGCGTGCAGGGAGACAACGAACGCACCACGAGGCCGGTTTCTTTTGGAACAATGAACGCATGGCCTCACGACGCATCTCGCTCCTTCGCCTCGCGTTCGGCTGTGCATTCGCCATGGTCAGTGCGACACTCACGACACGAGCGCCTGGTCAAATAGCCGAGCGCGAATTCAATGACGCGCCCGGCTTCGCGCAATCGCTCGGGACCCTGTCCGCCACCGGCCTAAGGGTCGATGCCGCGATCGATCGGACAGACGACGTCGACGACTACGCCTTCTCGCTCACCGAGAGCGCGAGTGTCGATTTGTCCGCGCGCGGGCGAGGAGCGAATGGCCTGACAGGAGGTACGTTGTACCTCTACAACCGCAAGGGGTTCATGATCGCGTCGGGGATCGGTTGGACGTCCTACTTCCGGGATATCCACATCGAACTGCCCGCGGGCAACTACGTCGTCGGCATGCAGTCGCGAGTGACGGGCGACTATCGCCTCGACATCACCTTCCAGAAGCTCACGATCCCGCGGCTCTCTCTGAGCGGTCCATCCTCGGCGTCATTGACGCAGGACGAGACTCTGCTGTCATTCGACCTGCCGGGCGAGGGCGTGTTTTCGATTCAGCTCGACGGAAAGGGAATCGATACGCGGCTCTACCTGCGATCGAAACTCTTGACCGAGCTGTTCCGAGTCGACACAGCGTCGACATCGACGCAGAAGGATGCAGGACTGCGCGCCCACTTGCCCAAGGGCTCGTACTACGTCACGTTGCGCGCCCAAACACCCGGCCCCGTTTCGATTCAGACCAGCTTCGTCGCCAAGTCTCTGCCAATCCTCCCCTGCAACGGAAGCCTGCAGGACGTCATCCCCGGTGGACAAGAAGACTTCTTGGCGTACAGGTTCGCGCTCACGACTCCGTCCGACGTCGAACTGAAGATCACGGCGGGCACGACCGGGAAGCCTCTCACCGACTCGTATCTGTTGCTGCTCGACGACGAGTTCGACGAGATCCTCGAGAACGACGATGATTCGGCAAAACTCGGATCGATCGTGTCTGGCACGTTGCCCGCGGCGAACTACTTCGCGGTCTCGACCGGCTTCTGGGGCAACGGCACGTTCGACATCGCATCGACGTGTGGGTCACCAGTGACGACGCCGATCGTCCCTGGGTCGACTGCCGCAGCATCCGTCAGCAAGAACGACGGGCACGTGACCTTCGTCTGTGCCCAAGGCACCGAGACGGGCGTCGACTTCGAGTTCACGCGTGGCACGTACTTGCCCTACGCACAACTGATGCTCGTCGACGGCACGACCGGCTTGTCACGCGGCTGGCGCCAGGCCTACTTCGCGGGCCTCCCGTATCCACAGCTCGGGAGCCGGTATCCAAAAGGAACTACTTATGCGATCGTCAAGGGCTACAGCGGAGACAAGGGTGCCGTCGAGGTTGCGGCCCGCGCGCCGCAGTTGCGCGACCGGACGACGACCCACCTGCGAGCGTTCGGCAAGAGCGGTCACTTCGCCATCCTCGTCGTCTCCGCGCGCACGATCCCCGGCTTCCCCGTGCCCGGTGTCACCGGTTCGTTCCAGCTCGACCTCGCGCAGGGCTTCATCGCCTTCGCAGGACAACTCGACATCCATGGAGAGTTCGACTTCGGCTTCCCGTTCCCGGTCAACTCGGGCGCGTTCGTGCAGAGCCTGTTGCTCGATGCGACGACGTTCACCGGCGAGTTCACCAATGTGCTGAATTGACGATCACGGAGCTTTCAGCGGCTCTGCTTCGCGTCGAGCACGGCGCGCACGCGAGACACGAGTTCGGCGGGACTGAACGGCTTGCGGATCAAGTCGCCGATGGGCAAACCTCCGCAGCGACGTTCGATCATGTCGCTCGGATAGCCACTCATGAACAGGATCTTGAGGTCGGGCCACGTCTCGTGCAGTTCGTTGGCGAACGTCGCGCCATCGATCTGAGGCATGACGACATCCGTGAGTACGAGCGCCAGCGAATCGGCATGCACACGCACCAACTCGAGTGCAGACTGCGCCGAATCTGCGGCGAGCACCGTGTATCCAGCACGGTCGAGCGACTCCCGAACGACCTCTCGCACGGAGGCCTCGTCTTCGACGATCAAGACCTTCTCGGTTCCACGGCGGTAGTCAGCGTCGGACGTCTCGACCGAATCGCTCTCTTGCTCCGAAAGCGGGAGGATGATGCGAAAACGTGTACCTCGATCGCGTTCCGACTCGACCAGGATTCGGCCGCCGGCTCGATGCACGATTCCGTAGACGACGGCCAGTCCCAGCCCGGTGCCGTCGCCGACGTCCTTCGTCGTGTAGAAGGGTTCGAACATCCGCTGACGTACGTCGGCATCGATCCCTCGCCCGGTATCCGTGACCACGACCTCCGCGTACGAACCTTTCGGTAGATCGATCGTCGGAGAGTCTCGATCCAAATCGAACGGGCTCAGCGCAATCTCGAGCCGTCCACCGCGAGGCATTGCGTCACGCGCATTGGCCGCCAGGTTGATCAAGACTCGCTCGATCTGTCCGGGGTCCGCAAGGATCGTCAGTCGTTTCTCGCCGCGGTCCACGACGAGTTCGACGTCTTCTCCAATGACGCGTCGCAGGAGCTGCTCACAATCGAGCAGGAGCAAGCGAAGGTCGACGACTTCATCGAGGGCCGTAGATTTGCGACTGAACAACAAGAGCTGCGAGGTCAGCTCGGCAGCTCTCGTGACGGCGTCTTGGATCGACTTGAGGCCGGAACGTCTCGGGTCATAGGCCGACGACTCCATCAAGAGCAGATCGCACGTCCCGCCGATGATCGTCAGCAGGTTGTTGAAGTCGTGAGCGACCCCTCCTGCCAACAGTCCAACTGCTTGGAGTTTCTGCGATTGAATCAACTGTTCTTCGAGGCGCTTGCTCGCCGTGACATCGCGGCAGGCGCCGACGACTCGGGCTGGTTGGCCCGACTCGTCACGCTCGACCCGTCCGCGGCTCTCGAAATACCGAACGACACCTTCGAGATTACGTGCACGCTTCTCGTGGCGAAAGAAGCCATCGTCATCGGCATCGTGTTCGATCGCGTGGACCAAACTGGCGAGCACGGCTTCGCGGTCATCGGGATGAATGAGTGCGAGGTAGTCCTGAACGGTGCCTCCGAATGCACCGACATCGACCCCGTACATGCGATGCATCCCGTTCGAGAACAGCAGGCGCCCGCGCTTGACATCCCATTCGAAGCAACCCACGTGCGCCAGCGCTTGCACTTCGTTGAACAAGCAACCGGTGGAATCCGGAGCCAAGAGTCCCGGGACCGCACGCTTGAACTGCACGACGAACCCCGTCGTAGCCCCCCGAATCTTCATGCAAGTGACATGGAGATCGAATTCACCCACGGCTGAGCGACAGCGTCCATACCAGTGACCATCGCTCTCGGCGAGGTCGAGTCGCGGACGCGAATCCGTCGCGAAGGCGTCCGCGAAGGGCAGCGATTCGCGTAACCCGAGCGCGTTCTCAGTCGAATCCTCGGCTGGGAAGTCGCTGCCCACGACGTTGCCGTCGCAATCGAGCAAGCACGTGTACTTTTCGTCAATGCGTGACGACGTCGTAGTCACACCCATCATCGACGACCTCCAAACTCGTGCGTACTATACGATGCTGCGCCTACTCTCAGAAGTAGTGACGATGATGGCTGGTAAGGAGATTCGCCGCGATTCTCTGCATCGTCGATCGGCGATCAACGCTGCCGCACAGGTTCGACGTAGCGAATCTCGCTTCGTCCCGCGGTCGTCACGGCGAAGGGGAAGCGCTGATTGGAGGCAGCCGCCCCGAACCGCCCCTGCTTGTCGATCGCGATGAAACAGATATCGAGTCGATAGCCGAGTGGATCCTTGCTCGCGATCCGGTGGATTGCTTCTTCGCATGCAGCTCTTGGATGGAGACCTGACCGCATGAGTTCGACGATCAGGAACGTGCCGCAATGGCGCATGACGTTCTCACCCCGCCCGGTCGCACCCGCCGCTCCGACGGCTTCGTCGACGTAGAGCCCCGAACCAAGGATCGGCGAATCCCCGACCCGTCCCGGTAGCTTTCCGCCAGCGCCACTCGTCGAACATCCGCCTGCGACATGACGATCCCCGTCGAGCACGAGGAGCGCGATCGTGTCGTGGCCCTCTCGTTTTCCTTCCGCACCGTTTCCGTTGTCGCGCCATGCGCGCTTCTTGGCTTCCAGGTCTTCGACCGGCACGGACTCGAGACCTTGACTCAGCGCGAACCATCGAGCGCCTTCGCCCGTGAGCATCACGTGCTTGGTGTTCTCCATGACCCGCCGCGCAGCCGTGATCGGATGCACGATGCCCTCGACAGCCGCGACCGAGCCGGCTCTAGCACCAGGGCCGTCCATGATGCACGCATCCAATTGTGCATACCCCGCGGCGTTCGGGCGTCCACCGAGCCCGACCGAACCATCGCAGCTCTGCCGCTCGATCTCGCGGATGCCGGCCTCGACGGCGTCGAGGCGTGGACGTCCCTCGATCAAATCGGCGATCGCGATGTCGTTCGCGATCTTGCCGAATGGCCAAGTCGACACGACGAGGGGGATGGATTCTGCGGCTTCTGAGTGCAGACCTGCACACGCGGACAGCAGCAAGGGGAGAACAGCGGTCGAGAGGCGTGCGGCGCGCGAACTCTGCAGTTTCATCGGACGTCGATCCTGAGGAGTACGAGGAGAAGACGCGATCGGCTCGAAGATCTCGTCGCAACCGATTGTCGTCGTTCCATACTGCCAGGATGGCGGCGAACAACAACGAGCCCGGTGTCACCGAGCACAAACACGGTGGATTGGGTCAACTCGCATCGACGGCGATCTGCGGCAACGACATCACGTCATCGTGCCTCTACGTCTCTGCCATCGCCCTCGTGTATGCGGGCCGCTGGGCACCAGTTTGCCTGCTGCTCGTGGCTGGCACGCTCTGGCTCTTCCGCTCGATCTACTCGGAGGTCGTCGGCGCTCTCCCGCTCAACGGCGGCGCCTACAACGCATTGCTGAATACGACCAGCAAGTTCCGCGCGTCGTGGGCAGCGTGCTTGACGATCCTCTCGTACATGGCGACGGCGGTCATCTCGTCCAACGAGGCGATGCACTACCTCGAGCACTTGGTCCCACATCTTCCGATCATCTGGGCGACGATCGGCTTGCTCGCGTTCTTCATGATCTTGACGATCATCGGGATCACGGAGTCGGCGGTCGTCGCGATCGTCATCTTCATCGTCCATCTCGTCTCGATGGGGTTGCTGCTGGTGCTCGGCGCGATCGCGGTCACTCGCGTCGGCCCGGACCAACTCTGGACCAACATCACGACGCACGAACAGGGCGGCATCATGCCGGCGCTCTTCTTCGGCTTTGCCGCCGCGATGCTCGGAGTATCGGGATTCGAGTCTTCGGCGAACTTCGTCGAAGAGCAGGCCGAAGGCGTCTTTCCCAAGACGCTACGAAACATGTGGATCGCGGTCACGGTTCTCAACCCCGGCATGGCGATCCTCGCACTCGCGCTCGTGCCGCTCGGCGAAATCGACGAGCACAAGGTGAACCTCCTCTCGCACATGGGTTCGCTCGCGAGTGGTGACTGGCTCGCTTGGCTGATCAGCGTCGATGCGGTCCTGGTGCTGTCGGGGGCGACGTTGACGAGCTACGTCGGCGTGACGGGTCTCGTGCAGCGCATGACGCTCGACCGTTGTCTGCCACAGTTCCTGCTGAAGACGACGGGCCGTGGCACCTATCACCGCATCATCATCGCGTTCTTCGTACTCGCGGTGTCCGTGCTGTTGATCACGCATGGCGACCTCGAGTCCCTGGCAGCGGTCTACACGCTCTCGTTCTTGTCCGTCATGCTGCTCTTCGCAGTCGGCAACGTCCTCCTCAAGATCCGGCGCGCACGCCTGCCTCGTCCCGAACGTGCGACATGGACCGCGGTCACGATGGCGATCATCGCCGTCATCGTCGCGCTGATCGGCAATGCACGGCTCAACTCCGAGTATCTCGTCATCTTCCTCGACTATCTCGTCCCATCCCTACTGATCGTTTCGATCATGTTGATGCGTGTGCAACTGCTCCGACTCGTCGTCTTTTTCACGGACGAGATCCGGCGCAAGCTTCGCCTCGAAGGACGAGAAGCAATCGCAGAAGAAGACTACGACCGTGCAAAACGATCGTTCTCTGCGGGTCGCCGCTTCACGGCGATGAATCGTGTGTTGCACGACATGATGCGCAAGATCACGAACCAACAGCTCGTGTTCTTCACGCGCGGAGACAACCTGCCGAACCTCAACCAGGCCATGCTCTACATCCGCGACAACGAGCACACGAACAACGTCAAGGTCGTGACGGTCATCCCGCAGGGCGAAGAACCGCCACCGAAGCTCGCGGAGCACCTCGAGTTCCTCGACGAGGCCTACCCCGAAATGAAGATCGACTTCGTCGTACTGCACGGTCGCTTCACGCCGGAGTTCGTCGAGAACCTCTCCAAAGAATGGAAGATCCCACGCAACCTGATGTTCATCGGTTCGCCCGGCGATCGCTTCATCTATGGATTGCAGAACCTCGGTGGCGTGCGACTCATCATCTGAGTCGCGACTCGCCTACTCTTGACGAGCCTGAGCAGCCAACCACGCGTAGAACCCGGCGCTCGTATACAGGTCCGTCCAGGCGTCGTGATTGCCAGTAGGCGACGACGAGAAGACGTAGCGAACGTTCTCGAAGCGCGCATTGTCCGATGTCACACCATCGATGGCGCGAGGGTGAATCCGCAAGAACTTCACGCCGAACTCGTGCTCGAGGCGGTTCGAGGCCGCGAGCGCTTCGTCGAATTCAGCGACCTGGTCCGACTCGTTGTGCGCGATCCACACGGACGTGTTCGCGAGTTTCGACCAATCGTCCACTGCACCCGGACTCGCACCAACCGGAGCGAGCGCTGCAAATCGGCCCGGAAGCTTGGCAGCGAGTTCCCACGTTCCGTGTCCGCCACGACTGAGGCCAGTCACGGAGACACGATGTGTGTCGACCGCGTAATTCTGCGAGACTTCCGTGAGAATGCGTTCGATCGCGCTCGGCGTCTGCCCGTAGCGCCCTTCCGAGATGTGCACACACACGACGATGAAGTCGTCGAGAAGCTTGCGATAGCGTGCATCGGTGGCGTCTCGTGCGTCACGGAGGAGCCTGGGCATCCCCCAGTTCACGACATCCGAAACCGCACCACCGACACCGAAGCTGCCTTGTAGGTAGACGATCAGCGGAAACGTCGTCGCAGCGCTCTCGACCGCGCCATCCGGATACCGCGTCGGGAGATACAGGACGTAGCCATCGACGTTGCCGATCGGCTCTTCGAACTCGACGACGGACAGTTTGCCGGGACGTGCCTCGGTCGCGAGCGATTGCATGGCCCTTGCGACGCGTTCTCCCGCGCCCGATCGACGGCCGCTACCGCCGAGGCCGCTACCACCGAGGCCAGAGCCGCCAAGGCCGCTACGACCTTCGCTGCTGCCACCAAGCCCGCTGCCGCCCAAGCCACTGCCGCTCAGGCCACTGCCGCTCAGGCCACTGCCGCCGATGCCATTGCCACTCGAGCCGCTTCCACGGAGTCCACGGTCACCCGATCCGCTGCCAGCCGGACCACTGCCAGCCGGACCACTGCTGCCGTCGCTACCGGACTTCCGTGAGCGCACGGCCCGCCGATCCTGCGACGAATCGGTATCGCCGCGCTCGTGCACGGCAACGAGCACGTCTCCCGTCGTCGTGACACACGTCAGGCGCTTGCCGCCTTCGCCTCGCACGAGTTCGTGGCGCGTCGGCGACACTTGCTCGAACGGCAGTTCCGACTTCAGGGAACCATCGACGACACAGTGCACATCGGCGCCCTCGTCCAAGGCGACTTCGATGCGGCCACCTGCAGAACTGAGGCTCGAGTTCTCCGACGGCTCGTCGAAGAGCACGGCCCGCACGTCGCCGCCTTCGGCGTGGACCTTCGTCGCTCCGCGGATGCCGTGAATCTCGATATTGCCACCCGAAGCCTGGGCAGAAACTTTGCCAGGACTCTCGAGTAGCTCGATGTTCCCATCCGAGGTGTTGATCCACACGGTCCCGCGAGCATCGCCGACACGAACACGACCGTGCATCACGAAGAAGTCCGCCTTGGCACGCATTCCCGAGAGAGCGGTCACGTCCGCATTGGTCGCACGCACGTCGAGCGTGCCGCCGACTTCGGCCAACTCGAGGTGACCGCCGGACATGCTGATCTTCGTCTCCCCGTCCACATCGCCGATCGACAACGTGGCGTCCTGCGCATCGAGTTCGAGCTTCATGCCATCAGGAATCTCGACGCGATACGTCGCCGTCGCGATGCCCGAGGGTTCGAGTTCCGCCCGGTCGCTTCGCACGGCTTCGATCGTGATTCCGCCACCTTCGCCTTCGATCCCGAATGTGAACAGGCCCGCGACTCGCTCCGCGGCCTCGCGCTCGGTTTCGGCTTCGACACTGCGGCGCGCGATCACCCGTAAGGACGGCGTGCTCGAGGAGACGAGCTCGACGCGAGCACCGCTCAGTCGCATGCGCACGGCACCGACATCGGCACACGACCTCGTGCGCTCGAGGGTCTGCTCGTAGACCGAATGTCCGACACCGTCCCGCTCGACGACTCGGCGCGTCCATGCACCCGCCGGATCTTGCACCGAGAATGGCAGTAGCGATGCGATCGCGCCTCGAACTTGTCTCGCGCTGTCCGATTCTCCCTGAGCCCACAGCACGAATCCGAAGGCTGCACCGATTCCCGCGATCCATGCGACGCGTCGTCGCCAGCCGCCAGAAGCCGCGACCGTGCGCGCCATCCAAGCGCGCGGCGGCGGGGCAATCGACACGGGGTTCTGCAGATGCGCGAGTTCGGCGGACAAGAGCGTCGCGACCTCCTCAGCGGACTGGAAGCGCTCCTCGGGCTTCTTTGCGATGAGCTTCCCGATGAACGCTGCGAGCCATTCGTCCACACGTGGCTCGATGTCGCGAATCGCGCGCGGCTCGTGCTCCGACACACGATTGAGCACACCGAACACGGTCTCCGCGCGAAACGGTGGCCGCCCCGTCGCGGCCGCGTACATCAAGCTCCCGAGGCTGAACAAGTCCGAACGCGCATCGACGAGATCCCCGCGCGCTTGCTCGGGCGACATGTAGTGCGGCGTTCCCGCGATCGTGCCGCTGAGTGTGAGGGATGCTTCGTCGTTGACACGCGC
>JAGQQW010000076.1 GCA_020426005.1 Planctomycetota bacterium
TCGCGCTCTTCGTCCTCGCGCGCGATCAGCACGCGGATCGCAGCCGCGCGCGCGCGGCGGGCCGAAGCGGCTCGGTCACCGGACATGGAGACGACGTCGATTTCACCCGTGGCAATCGAGACCAAGCGATCGCGGATGGGATCCGCCTCCGCACCGAGAAGCGCCTGATGAACCCTTGCCGCGATACGCGGATCGGGATCCCCGAGCCGCTCCATCGCGACCGACACGGCATCTCCGTGCGAAACGTCGCGTGCGAACGCGACACGCCGCAACATCGGATCGGGATGGACTGCGGTCGTTCGCCAGAGTTCACGAGTCTTGTCCGCGACCATGCGTGATGAACTCGCGTCCAGCCACAGCAACCAGTCTGTGACGGCCCCGGGACGTCCACCTTCGAGTGCGGACGACAGGATGGTCTCGGACCCAGGGTCGCCCTCACGCGCGAGGGCGTGGCGTGCGATCCGCTCCCACTTGGGCTGACCTGCGCAATCGCGAAGCACACCCCGCGAGACCGCATCGACGTCGCGCCTCGCGATCGCCGTGAGCACGGCTTCGGCACTCACGGTCGGCGGATGATCTCCCCCACCGTGATCCGCGGCGATGAAGGTCCGCATCAGCGCTTTCGAAGCACGTTCGCCGGGCACGCGTTCGATCACGAACAGCGCAGCTTCACCGAGATCGGCGTCGCCGAGCAGCGGCTCGATCCGCTCGAGATCGTCATCGTGCACGAGGATCGCGGCTTCGCGCAGGACCGCGGTGCGCTGCTGCGCCGTCGCGCGTTCGTCCTTCGCGATGTAGAGAGCCTCGGTAATCGCTCGTTGACGCGCGTCGTCATCGACATCCGACAGCTTGGCGAGGTGACGGCGGAAGTCGCGAACGCCATCTGGCGTTCCGAACACCGCCGCCTCGAGCATTCGCTCGGCCTTGGTTCCGAGTCCGTTGGAAGAACGACAACCAACGATCATGCAAACGGGCACGACGGTGGCGACGACACGCAAGTAAGGAACACGCGACATCACAGACTCCAAGCTCCACGCCGCGGCTTGTCGAGAAGACGACACGCAGCGTCGTCATCCAAGAATCGCTCGCGCACGGGATCCCAGCGGAGCGAGCGCCCGAGTCGCATCGCGATGTTCCCGAGGTGACACACGGTGGCGGAACGATGTCCGTTCTCGGCGTCGGCGATCGGCGCGCGTCGAGAACGGATGCAATCGAGGAAATTGCGATGATGACCAGGGCTCACTTCGAGCCGAATCGCGAGGTCGTCGCGATCGATCCCGAGGATGTCTTTCGGTTCGGCATCGATGCGCGAACGTGAAACGAAGAGGCGTCCTTCGGTCCCGAAGAACGTGATCCCGTTCTCGCCGCCACCCGTGACGTGCACGGTCACGCCGTTCGGGTAGACATAGTCGACGTCGAAATCGACCGGCGTCTCGAAGATGTTGTCCTCGGGGAACACTCCCTTCGCGACGACTTGCACAGGGCCTGAGGACGTCGCGCCCAGTGCCCACTGCACGATATCGAGGTGATGCGCACCCCAGTCGGTCATCTTCCCGCCGGAGTAGTCGAAGAACCACCGGAACTCGTAGTGACAGCGCTCCCTCATGTAGGGAACCGCCGGGGCAGGACCGAGCCACAAGTCCCAATCGAGTTCGGGCGGCTTCGCTTCGTTCTTGAGCTGAGCGCGAGAACGCATCGGTCCTTGACCGAGCGAAACATGAACGCGTTCGAGCTTGCCGAGTTTGCCGTTGCGAACGAGTTCGGCAGCCTGCCGAAACTGCTTCGACGAGCGTTGCTGCGTCCCGGTCTGGAACACGGCCCCGAGTCGCTTCGCGGTATCGGCGACCTCGCGACCTTCGGCGACGGTCAACGTGAGCGGCTTCTCGCAGTAGACGTCGAGCCCTGCTTCCATCGCTCGAATCGACGCGAGCGCGTGCCAATGATCGGGCGTCACGACCATCACGGCATCCAGGTCGGAGCGGTTCAACAGATCACGAAAGTCGCGATATCCCTCGATCCGCGAACTACGCGCGCGTGCGCGCTCGACGTGCCTCGCATCGGGGTCGGCAACGGCCACGACCTCGACGTCCGACATCCCGAGCAACGTGCCGAGGTGCGCCGTCCCGAGGCTCCCGACGCCGATCATGCCGAAGCGAACGCGATCGTTCGCGAGGGCACGCGGCGCAGCCTTCGCGCTGCCAGCGAGGGCGATCGCACTGCCTCCGACGGAAGCCAGGAAGTGGCGCCGACTCGAGGTCCGGTCGCCAGAATGGCGGTGTTTTGAGGATTGGTTCATGGAGAGCCGTGGAGATTGGGGACGAGATGCGGCGAGAATAGCAGGCCCATGCGCAGCACGTCGATCGCCACGCTCTGTCTCGCCAGCATGTGCCTGATGGCATGTGCCATGCGCCGTCTAACGCCACCCGCCCTCGGGATCCAGGACGGTGGCGGTACTCCTCTACCTCCGATGCGCCCCGCTGAGATCCGTTTCGAGGAGGCGTCGGCACAGTGGTCCAAGACCAAACATCCGGTGCACGTGCGCGTCTTCCACAGCTGGCTCGGTGGCGGTGCAGATTTGTCGTACGATGGCGGTCGCTCGATCGATTCGATCGAAATCGACATGTGGGGGCAAGCAACCGGCGTGTCGGTCAGTTACTCGCTCGATGAAAGACTCGAAGCCGGAGTCCGGGTCCTGAGGGATCGTGGTCATTTCGATGCGGACCTCAATGGCGATTTCGTCCGCTTGTCGGGGCGAGGCGACTTCGAGCGAACCGAAGTGTCCGCTCTCGCGCGCTACGAGTTCTTCGGGGATCGGGTGCGCGCATTCGTCCAGGGTGGCTTCGGCGGCGGCACCTTCGACGTGGAAGGGCTCTCGAGCGTGCCGTTCGCAAGCGTGGGTGTCGGGCCCGGAATCGAGTTCCAAATCACGAATCACGTTGCCCTGGAAGTAGGTGGGGAAATCGCGTGGCGGGCCTGGCCCTACCGGCAGCCCGGGAACGACGCACTGTTCTCGGAGGTCGATGCGCGCGTCTGGGCCGGTTTCACCGTGTCCTTCTGAGCCCGCTCGAGGGCGCCCAGAAGAGACGTGGCGAAAGGCCTCCATTGCAGGATTCCATTCCCACGGCAGAATCGCGTGCATGAAAGTCCACGAGTTGATGACCCCGTCGCCGATGACCTGCCGGCCGACGGATTCCTTGCACGATGTCGCCCAACGCTTGTGGAACGAGGACTGTGGGAGCCTGCCTGTCGTCGATGGGCGTAATCGTCTGGTCGGCATGATCACCGACCGTGACGTCGCGATGGCCGGCTACTTCCGCAATCGCACGCTGGGCGAAATCCTCGTCGCCGACACGATGTCCCAGAAGATCACGTCGATCGCGGAGAACGACGACGTGAGTGCCGCGCTCGACCACATGCGGCAGGTGCGGGTGCATCGCCTGCCTGTGTGCGACGAAGACGGCACGCTGCGCGGGATCGTCGCGTTCAGTGACATCTTGCGCGGCGTCGCCCGCGATCGACAGTTGACGACACGGGCGGTGGAGACCCTGGGCGTGATCCTCGAACCGCGCGGCGAGAAGTCGGGCGTCCTCCAGCCCGCGGCACGCACGGCAAAAGCGACCGACTCGAAGACGACCGCCGCGACGACGACGGCCGCTCTCGAACCGCAGGCGGCGAAGACGACCGCGAAGGCAGCCGCAAAGGCGACGACGGCAAAGACAGCGACTGCGGCGAAAGCGGCGAGTTCGAAGGCGGCGAAGTCGACCACGAAGTCCGGCGCGAAAGCGCGACCCAAGAAGCGCTGAGTCGCACGCCCCGCACTGCGCGGGCCGTCGGTTTTGCGTGACTGAGACCATGCGTCGAATCGCACGCATCCTGCTGGGCGCCGGCCTCGTCGTCGCGATCTTGATCGAAGTGGCCTGGCTCGCGTCGGGCCCGCTGTTCGAACACGTGCTGGCCCCGAAGATCGCGTCCGCGCTCGGGGAATCCCTCGATGCGCGCGTCGAGCTGCGCGGCCTACGTGGCAATTTGCTCGGAAGTGCCGGTCTCGCGCACCTTTCGGTTCTCGAAGGAAAGCGCGGCATCGAGCGCATCGAGGGTCTCGAAGTCGAAGCCGACTACGACTTGTGGGGTCTCATCCGAGGTGCACCAGCAGCCATCCGAGTCGTCAGGTGCACGGCTGAGCGCGTCGTCATCGACCTCGATGCATTCCCGCAGTCCGAGAGCGACGCGTCCCCGTCGAGCGAACCGGACATCGGTGCGATTCTCGACCTCCTTCCCCACGCGGCTGCTGTCCGAATCGGAGACCTCGCTGTACGCAGGCAGGGCAACGAGTACGGCGGCAGACTCGATGCGACCCTCGCTCGAGGTGACGACGGCACGACCGACGTGCACCTCGAGTTCCCGGCCACGCTGGTTCGTGCGACGGTCAACCGCCCGCCTGGCGGGGCGCCTCGAGTCGATTGGCGCATGTCGATTCGAGATACGAGCCGGCTCAGCACACTCGTCCTTCCACGCGACGGACAGATCGCGGGCAGGGTTCGCCTCGAAGGCAACGCGCGACTGGCTCCCCCGTGGACGTTGCAGACGACGCTCGAACTCGCGGGTGCGGGTTTGCGGCGTGCAGCGACCCGCCTGGATGGAGCGCCGCTTCCCGATGCCCGACTCCGCGCTCGACTCGATGCAGAAGGCGTCCTCGCTGCCGAACTCGACGCCGACGGTCCTGGACTCCACGTGCGCGCGCGCGACGTCCGCATCCCGTTGGCGACGATCGACACGAGTTCGCTCGAGGCCACGATTCGATCCTTGAGAGAACACTCGGGTGCGTTGTCGATGCGCGTCGACGACAACAACCCGTGGCTCGCCCTCTTCTTGCGAGAACGAGGCGAGAGCATCGACTCGCACCTGACCACCATGATCGAAGAGCTTCGACCGTGGTCGCTCTCGCTCGATGCACGACTCCTGTCGGGCACCGCGGAGCTCGATACGTTCCGACTCGACGGCCGTGGCACGCACGTACACCTGAATTCCAGCGAACTCGCCCTGGAGAAACCCGGCCCGAACACGAGTGGTCGAATCGACTTCCGCGCCGATCTCGATGCGACGTCACCCGTATCGAGCATGCTCGGCGAGGACTTGCGATGCGAAGTGCTCTCGACTCGAGGGGCGCTCGAATTCGCCGGTGGCAACCTCTCGACGAATCTGTCGGTCGATTCACGATTGTTCCGAGGTCGCGAGTCGATCGATGGAGCAGGAACGATCACAGGCACGCTCACGGACCCGCTCGACTTCGACGACGAGCGACCGATGTCTTGGGAACTGCGCCCCGACCTGCGGGTGTCGGGCACGTTCGTCGAGTCCGCGACGCGCCACAGCTCACCGATCGTATTGAGTGGAGAGCTTCGCGGACCGAGCGTTGCGGGAAGCATCCAGACCGCGGATCCCATCTCGCGCATCGACGCACGCGAGCTCGCGATCGAGCAGAGCGGGACGGTTCGACTCCTCGTCGACGGCACGATCGACGAAGCATCGGACATCGACGGACTCGCTGCGGCAGCGAAGGCGACGAACGCTCGAATCCGACTGACCCGGTTGAATCTCGCATCCGCGCGAGCGTTCCTCCCCGAGAGCATGACTCGGCGCGACGAGTTAGGCGGCAATGTCGCCGGCGCGATCACATGGGACCCGACTTCGGGGAAGCTCGACGTCCAACTCGATGGCAGCGTCACCGGCATTGCCCCGGACGCCGTTGCAGTGCGAATCCGTTCCGAAGGAACCGACCGCGACAAAGCTGCGTGTCGCATTGCGGTGCAGACGAGTGGCAACGAAGTGTCACTGAACCTTCGTGCGAACGAACTCGGCTCGTTCGAGCTGATCGACCTGCTGGAGAGCGGTGAAGACCCGGTCACGGCACTCGACCATGCATCGATCGCCATGGACCTCGACTTGGCCATGGAGGATTTGTCCCGCCTGGATCTCGAGAAACGCTTGCCGACTCTCGGCCTCGACATGCTCAGTGGCAGCGTCACCGGTCGCGTGACCGTACGTGGCACGAGTGCCGCGCCGGAACTGAACGGCCGCGTCGAGACCCGCGATGTCGCCGTGAAGATCCGCGATTCGGTTTCGATCACGGGCGTGACGGGCGCACTTCTCGCAGAGAAGGACGCTCTGCGCATCGACGACTTCGCCTTCCTCGTCGACGGCAAGCCGCACCTCGTGCGTGCCGCAGCATCGCGTGCGGAAGAGACCGTGCGCCTAGACTCGCTCGAGTACCTTCAGGACGGACGGACGACGCTGCGACTCTCGGCAGGCATGCAGACCGCAGAATTCGACCGCGCGATCGCCTCGCTGCGCGCGGGAGAGTCGCTCGAGATCGGTACCCTGCTCGACGCGATCTCGGCACGCCTCGACGTCGAGGCGTTCGACCCGCGACCGTTCCTCGAGGCAGGCGCATCGGCCGAAGTAGGCTCCTACGTCCCCAAGAGCATCGACGCCGTCGTCAACCTGGCGTCCGCACGCGTCGATGGCACACTTCGTTGTGAACTCGACGAGCCCCTCGGCGGCAAGCCGATCGAAGTCAGTGGACGCGTTCAGGGTGACGAGAAGGCGTTCGGAGTCGAAGACCTCGCGGTGAAGGCCACGACCGAAATCGCGCGCGGACACGCAATGCTCGGCATCGGGTTACGCGACTTGATCACGGGCGCGACACCTGTCACCGATGCGAACGTCGATGCCCTTCTCGAGTTCGACGACTTCGATCTCCGATCGATTCCCCCGGCGACGGCGGGCCTGGAAGACCTGTCCGGCACGGTGGATGGACGCTTGGTCGTCTCGGGATCCGTCGCGACCCCCGAACCGAAATTGAATCTGACGATCCGCGACGCTGCCGTGCGCGCGGCGGCAGCGCCTCGCATCGATGCGATCGAAGGCACCATCGCGGTCCATCCGCAGGCGATCCGCATCGAGCGCTTGGACGCGATGATGGGCGCTGCCCCACTCGGAGTTCGCGGCGAATTCAAGACGCCTCGCTCCATGCTCGAAAGCCTCGACGGCGGTACCGTCGACTTCAGCATCGAAGGCAAGAACACACTCCTTTGGCGTAAGGACGGCGTACGCATTCGTGCCGATCTCGCACTGCAGGCAACAGGCCCCGTCGACGCGATTCAAATCGGAGGAACGGTCCAGCTCGACAACAGCAAGGTCGTTGGCCGCATCCCGTTCATCGACGTCGGTCGTACCGGCGGAGTCGCGGTACGCGAAGGCATCGGGATCGAAGGTCTCTCGCTACCTGATGGCATCGGCGGCCGCATCGCGGTCGACATCACCACCAAAAAGCCGATCGACGTCAAGACCAACGTGTTCCAGGGTGGCATCACGACGGCGCTGTCGGTCGAAGGCACCCTGCGCGACCCTCTGATCCTCGGCACGATCAGTAGCGTTCCGCGTAAGGACGTCGACGCGCGCCTCAAGTTGCCGGGTATCGAACTCCGCGTTTCGACACTGCTCGTGACGTTCGATCGACAATCGCCGCGCTTCCCGCAGATCAACATCGTCGCCTCGGGTCGTCGACATGGCTTCGACGTGACGATGTCGGTACGTGGTCGGTACGACCGCCCCGAAGTCTTGATGTCGTCCAACCCACCGCTGCCTGCCGAGGACCTTGCAGTCTTGGTCGCGACCGGCACGCGCCCGGAACAGTTGCGCAACTCAGGAGCGCGCGGCGTCGGCACCGTCGTCGGAAGTTACGTCGTCGAAGAACTCGCCGACTGGCTCTTCGGGTCGGAATCGACCGAGGCTCGCGAGAGCTTCGTCGAGCGCTTCTCGATCTTGACCGGAACCGAGATCAGCTCGAACGGCAACGAGAGCATCGTCGTCGAGTTTCGCGCGATGCCACGCGTCTGGTTGCAAGGTGAGCGCGACGTCTACGAAGACGTCAACTTTGGAATCGTCTACCGCCTCAGGTTCCGATGAGGCGATCCACGACAGCCCTTGCGCTCGCAGCGGTTCTCTCGACCCTGCTGGGAGGTTGCTCGTCCGCGGTACGAACCGAGGACGGCAAGACGATCGAGTTGGTCGATTGGCGTTTCGTCGGCGATGATTCGTACCACGACTTCGAACTCAGGCGCGTCGTCGAAGATCTCCTCATCGACTTCGAGCGCGACCCGACCAAGGAGTCGCTTCTCGTCGACGCAGCGAGCGACCTTCGCGATTTCTACGAGTCGCGAGGATTTCCGGAAGCTCGCGTGCGCTATCGGATCGACCGAACACGCAAGCCGCTACGCGTCGTCTTCGAAACGGCAGAAGGCCCGCGCGTCACGATCGAGAACATGCACCTTCGTGGCAACAAGGCGTTTCGCGCGGTCGAACTCCTTCCTCTGTGGTCGCGACAACGCTCCGGGATCCTGGGGACCGGCGACCCGTACTTCGTGCGCGCAGAACTCGACGCGTTTCGCATCTCACTTCGCGGCAAGTACCGAGACAGCGGATTCCTCGACGCTTCGGTCGAGGGCCCGCTGGTCGAGCGACAACCGGGTAGTGACGTCGCGCGAATCGCGTACGACATCGAAGAAGGTCCGCGGTTCGTGCTCGAGAGCCTCGACATCGAGAGTTCGATCCTCGACGCTTGGGAAGGGCGCACAGCCGACGAGAATCGCCGCGAAATCGACTCAGAGCGTGCTGAGCTCGTCGGTGAGGCCTACGAGACGCTTCGCCTGGATGCCTTTCGCGACCGACTGCGCAAGAGACTCCAGGACGACGGGTATCCGACGCCGTCCATTCGCGTCGAGATGACCGTCGAAAGACAGGCCGATACCGGCCCCCCGAACCGCGTCCGTGCGAAGGTCACCGGCACGCCGGGTCCACGTCGACGCGTCCACAGTGTGGCGATCGTAGGGAACGACCGGACTGCGGACCGCATCGTCAGGCGTCGCATCTCGGTCCGCTCGGGTGAGTGGTACGACGCGTCGAAGATCGACAAAGCAGTCGGAGAACTCTATCTGACCGGTCTCTTTTCACGCATCGAAGTCGGTCGCGAATCAGCGCCCGACGCGGATGGAGACGTGATCACGTTTCGTCTCGAAGAAGCCGAAGCGCGCGAGGTGGGCATCCTCGCCGGTTATGGAAGTTACGAACTCGCGCGCACGAAGCTGTTCCTCGCCGACAACAACCTGTTCGGTATCGGACAGAGTCTGCGCGTGACCGGCAAGATCAGTCAGAAGAGCTACGGCGCGGACGCGACGTGGCGAGAGCCTCGACTGTTCGCAACCGATACGGGGTTGGCTGTTACTGCTGCGATCACGCAGCGCGAGGAACCGACCTTCACCGATATTTCGCGGTCGCTGAGCGCGGCTTTCGACCGTCGGATCTTCGATGCGACACAGCTCCGAGTCGGCTACTCGATCGCACGGAGTGACGGGTCGAACATCGACTCGTCGCTGCGCAGCCTGGTCGTCGACGACTTCGTCGTGAGCACGGTCTTCACCGAACTCGCCTTCGACGATCGAGATTCACGGCTGTTTCCGACACGAGGAAGCCGTGCACTCCTGCGTCTCGAACACGCGGACAACGCGCTCGGCGGCGACATCACGTTCGACCGCGCAACCGTGCAAGCGGGAATCAACACGCAACTCGCCGAGCGCTGGATCCTCACGGCCGCCATGCAGAGCGGTGTCGTGTTCTCGAAGGACGCCGTGCCGGTCCAGGAGCGTTTCTTCAACGGAGGGAACTCGACCGTGCGCAGCTTCCGGCAATCCCAACTCGGACCGAAGACGCCGCTCGGTCGCCCGAGCGGCGGCGAATTCCGCAACGTGTTCAATCTCGAATTGCGGTTCCCCGTCTTCGGACCGTTCGAAGGCGCGGTCTTCGGCGACGCGGGCAACGTCGGTGTGAGCGTCGACGACTTCGGTCTCGATGACATGCGATACGCAATCGGCGCTGGCCTACGCTTCGTGCTCCCGATCGGCCCCGTTCGCTTCGATGCAGGATTCAATCCGAATCCTCACTGGGACGAGGACGACTACACGCTGCACCTGAGCGTCGGGTATCCGTTCTAGAAGCGCGGCGCCACTCGAGCTCCGAGAAGCGCGGGGCAGGTGGAGGGACCGTCCTAGTGGTACGCGCCTGCGCGCAGGCTTTGGTCCGCGCTGCAAACGTGGAGCGCGCAGCGGAACGGACGACTGCGTGTATCGCGGCGCGCTTCGACTCGCGGCCTTGCTCTAGCTTGTTGTGCGGGCGTTCGATTTCTGATTCGGCAGATGTGCGTCGCAGTAAGGCGCTCGAAGTCGGGGGTGCAGACCGGTTACATAGCTGACAGTTCAGACCGACTACATGGCTGATACAGAACGACTTCGATTCGGAGGATCGGCGGGACGGTTGCGTTGCCACGAGCCTGGTTCCGCCGAGAGATCCAGGGCGCTGCGCGCATTCGCAGCGTCAGCGAGAACGAAGCACGTGCGGACAAGCCGCCAAACTCGACTCGCGGCGAGAGTGGCTCACCTCTCGAGCCACTCGCTCGAGGTCTGAGGTTCGAAGCGCCTGCGATTTCGGGCGCCCTTTGGATCGACTTTGTTACCGCAGCGCTTTCATGGCGACGACTTCGGCATCTCGAACACGCCGATGCGTCCGTGCTTCCTCCAGCCGACGCGCAGGAGCCAGGTTCGTGGGTCCTCGACCGGCACCTCGAACTCGTCGACTCCATTCACCTTGACCCTCTCGCGCCAACCCGCGAAGCACCACCCCGACGCGTACCGGTCGAGTGCGCCGCGCACGTCTCGTCCGTGCTTCCGGGCGTTCTTGAGCACGTAGACGATCGCGTTGCGCACGCGCCGCGGGCTATCGAGGATCGAAGCGTGGTAGCGATCGCCGAAGACCTTGCCTTTTCGTCCCCAGTCGCGATTGAGCGTCTGCGCCATGCGGATCGCGAGCGCTTGCATGCCACGTGAGAGTGCGATTGTGCTTTCGGCTTCGACGATCAGGTGCACGTGATTGGTCTGGATCGAGTAGTGCACGATGCGAAAGCCAGGGCGGGTCTTCATCGCGCAGAACACCGCACGCAGGGACTCTTCGGTGTGCGGCTTCCGCAAGGACGGCAGGTCATCGGCGATGCGCATCGTGACGTGAACGGGGAAGCGCTTCACGAGCTTCGTGCGAGCCGCGTGGGAGACGCCCGCGCGTTCGCCCTTCGGCTTGCGACCGGCGCCGAGTCGCTTTCCGCCGCGGCCTGGCCCGAACAGCATACCCTGCACTCCGCGCTTCTTCGTTCGAGACCTCATCCTGAACTCCTTGATCGCCCCGGCGAATCGCGGACGGCCGTTTTTGAATCAGCACATGTTGCTGAAATCACGCTAACGCACATCGCCGAGAATGCAACGATCGAATGCGGTGCATGGGATTTGGGTTTCGGTCGCTAACCATCACTTTGGACGGTCCCTCCCACCTGCCCCGCGCCTCTCGTCGCCCCCGCGCGCTTCTCGGAGCTCGAGCCGAGGGAAGGGGAAGCACGGACGCGCCGTGACTAGCGGTCAGACAGCTTTGATCACGAGCGGGCAGCGAGAACTTGACAAAGTAGTGCTAACAGCGCGTTGAAAACCTCGGGCAAGCGACGAGTGCGCGACTTCGCCGTTCCGGTGAAAGCGCCCGCTCGGTGCATGTCGGAGGTTTTCAACACGCTGCCGAGGTCCGGATTCAAGCCGGCTGCCAGGATTCGCGAACGACGAGCACCCCGTCCTTGCACGCAAGCGTGGTCGCTCCCTTGCCGGGTTGGCCCGACGTGAGTCGATCGGCGTCCTGTCGAGGCACGAACTCCGCGTCGAGCAAATAGAGACGGTCGCCGCCCTGCTGGACGATGTAGGGCGCGTGTCGCGTGCCGAGGCAAGCGCGCAGAATGTCGTGGATCTTGGACCCCGGTGTGTGTTCGAGCGAGATTTCGCGATAGCCACGTCGCAGCTTGCACTTCGATGCCTTCGAGTCGTCCTGAGGGGTGGCCTCGACGTTGCCGGCGGCGAAACGCGCGAGAACCGACCGCACGAGTTCGCGCCCTTCCGGGTAGAGCTTGGCTTGCAGGTCGGCGAATCCGTCGTTCGGCGCTACTGGGACGCGACGCTGCTCGATGATGTCCCCCGTATCGACGCCCTCGTCGATGAAGTGCGCCGTCACTCCGCTCTCGCTCGCACCGTCCAGCAAACAGCAGAGTTCTGGCGTCATGCCGCGATACTGGGGAAGGAGTGCGAAGTGGATGTTGACGACTCCGCGGCTCGGGGCATCGATGATGTGCGGACGCAAGATCGCCCCGAACGTCGCGACGAGGACGAGGTCGATTTCGAGTTCGCGGAGCGTCGATGCGAACGCGAGACTCGCGAGTCGTTCGTCCTCGTAGTATGCGATTCCGGCTTGTTCGGCGCGTTCTCGTAAAGGCGGCATGCCTGCTGCCGGTGAGCGTCCGGGGCGGCGTGGCGGCTCCGGGACCGGACGTTGCCGAAATCTCGCGGTGAGATCCCGCCAGGCGTTCTTCGGACGTTTCTTGTAGCGCCGCAGCTTCTTGCGCAATCGTCCGGCCGCGCTCTTCGTCTCGCCGACGACACAGACCAGGTCGAGATCGCTCTCGCGCACCGTTTCGAAGACGTAGCTGCCGAACGCGTCGTTGGCGAAGAGTGCGAGTCTCATGTTCGGCCGAGTTTCTTTGCCTTTTCGATCAGCCGTTGGCCGAGCGTGCTCGACTTGAGACGGCGCTTGGCGCCTTCGATCATGCGTTGCCGCCAGTAGTCGAGGCTACCGCCATAGGCCGTGATATAGAGATTGCTGCGCACCAGGTTGCTGAAGCGCGACTTGAAGGTCTCGTCGCCGACCGTGAAGTCGAACTCGGTGCAACCTTCCTCGTGCGCGAGCTCGAACAGCTCCTTGATCAGCGCTTCGCCAGGGGACTTCTTCTGCAAGTCGATGTCGAACGACGGCTTGTACCACACGAACACGCCGTCATGAACGAACCCGAAATGGAACGCGACGGGCTTGCCCATGGCCGACACGGTGGTGAACCGGAGCCATGTCGTCCCGCGCATCGTGTCGAGCACTTCGCGATAGAAGCGACGACTCTCGTCATCCGAGAACAGGCTCGGGGAATCCGTGTCTTGCCAGCGTTGCACGTGCTGTTCGAAGAACGCGTCGAGATGCCTCGCGATCTCGCTCGCGTCGTGCGTGTGCAGGACTTCGTACCCATCCTGCTTCTTGAACCAATTGTGGTGCCTGCGGAGGCTCTTCTTGCGACGCACTTCGTCGAAGAAGTCCTCGTGCCCGTGAATGACGAGCGTGGGGCACGGGGTCGTGGTCCGTAGGAGAGTTCGTAGTCCGAGTCGCTCGAGCGTCTTCGCTGTTGGCGAGGCTTCGGGAAGATTCCTGAGTTCGAAGCGACGCCACGGCTGGGCCTCACGAACGAGTCGTTCGAGGAGGGCTTCGCGCACGTCCTCACGATCGTCGGGGCAGATCACGTCGACGTAATCGCTTCGCCGATGGCCGATGAAGAGCAAGTCGCCATGCTCGTCGCGCGTCGCTGCGAGGATTCCCACGAGCTTCCCGCCGTCGTGAGCGAGGAGCAGCCACAGCGTCTTGTCGCTGCCATGCACGTTCCACCACGCCCGGTGCCATTCGTGCGTCTGGAAGACACTCCGAGTCGCACTCGATGCGACGACTTCGTTCCAGGTCCGAGAGGGAACGGAGTCGATCGACTCCGCGCGAGAAATATCGAGCATCGTGGGATCAGGCGCGACCGAGTCTTGCTTTGAGGCCGCTGGCAATGCCGCTGGATGCTACCTGGAAACGGGAAGGCGTCATGTCCGAACCGACGCCGATGCGAGGCAGCGCGTACACATCCGAACTGCGCGTGCAGAGCCCTTCGATCGTCGTCAGGGCGCAAGTGGCGTTCGCGCCTTGCACCACGGCCTTGCAGTGATCATCGAAGTCGTCACGACCACCGTTCGGATAGGCGAAGGGCACGTCCTGAACGCCGAGGCGCTCGCGCACGATCCGACAGCTCTCTTCGATCTCGTTGCGCATCGCTTCACGGGGAAGGCGGCTCAGGATTTCGTGGGTGATCGTGTGCGCGCCGAAGTCGACGATGCCGGAAGTTGCCATCTCCCGGCATTCGTCCCACGTCAGCGGTTCGAAATCCGGGGCTTCGGCGACCGCTCGACGGCCCGGCCGATCCGCGAATCGGGAGATGTCGGCGAGGATGGTGTTCTTGGTTGCACTCGGCAAGGTCTTCACGTGTCGTCGCACGAGATCGCAGACGGCGGAGCGTGATGCGTCGCTTCCGATGGGATGCTGTCCGAGTCCGTGCGCGCTGAGGTCCAACTCTCCCGGCGCGGCTGCCTGCAGATCGAGGAAGAGCTGGTCGGACCAGTTCATCCGTCGCGAATCGAGGTACCCCGTCGTCACGAAGATCGTCGCTGGCACGCCCTCGGCTTTGAGGATCGGCCACGCCGTCGTGTAGTTGTTTCGAAATCCGTCGTCGAACGTGATCACGGCGGTCTTCGAAGGCAGAGCGCGTCCGTTGCGAATGGCTTGGACGACCTCGGAGAGGGGCAGGATCCGGTAGCGCTGTTTGATCCAGCGGATTTGCCACCGGAAGTCGGAGGCGGTCACGTGGGTCCAACGCGTGTAGGAACGAGGGCCATCGACGACCGCGTGGTACATGAGGATGACGCAGTCGTGCTCGTGACGTTTGCGATACAGGTACGGAAGTCCTGTCTTCGCGGCCAATGCCCAAGCGAGATTGCGTGCCAAGGTGTGCTCCGATGGTTCCGAACTGAGGCGTCGCCGATCGCTCGAGACGTTGGTCGATCATACACGAGCGACCCTCAAGGTCGCGCGTCGAGGCGCCCTTCGTCCCAGTAGACCTTCTGATGGGCGCCACGCGCGAAACCGATCAGGGTCGCGCCGGCTTCGCGGCAGAGGTCGAAACTGAGCGCCGTCGGCGCCGAGACGGACACGAGGATCGGCACGCGGACGCGGAGGAGCTTGGCGACGAGCTCGTATCCCGCGCGGCCGGAGAGCAAGCCGAGGCAGCGGCCGAAGTCCGTCGATGCGCGTGACGCCATGCCGATCGCTTTGTCCAGCGCGTTGTGTCGTCCGACATCCTCGCCGAAGCCGACGAACGCGCCGGTCGACGCATCGACGATCGCCGCTCCGTGACAAGCGCCGGTGTGTTCGAAGACCGTCTGTCTCCGGCGGAACTCCTCGAGGATGCCGGCGAGCCGGACGAGATCGAAGTGCGGCTCGCGGGGTTCGAGGTGCTTCCCCGCCATGAGTTCGTCCAGATCCTCGATACCGCAGAGACCGCACGAGGGTCGGATCTCGTGGACGCGGGACAAACTGCGCGCTCTCGGTTCGGCGTCCGAGCCGGATGCGAGACGGACGTGGCACCGGTCGGCTTCGAGGCCCGGGGCGTCCCCGGGACGGGGCTCGCTCGGGGGGCGTCCGGGACGGAATTCGATTGTGGAGATTTCCTTCGTCGACCGAACCATCCCTTCGGACAGCAAGAACCCGGTCACGAAATCCTCGTCCTGTCCCGGAGTCCGCATCGTGACGAGGCGCGTGCCGTCGATGTCGAGCCGAAGCGGTTCTTCGCGAACCAGATCATCGCGGGAGCGATCGCGGAGGCGGCGCGCATCGAAGCCGCGCTGTTCGGGAGGCGGCGGGGTCGCGTCGAGTCGAGGTTCGTTCGTTTTTCGCGCCAAGCCGGCATGATAGCCGCATGCCCATCGACTGGACGCGTCGTTCCGTTGCCACTTTGCATGTCGGCACTCAGGCTGTCTCCGCTTCGCGTCCGCCCACTCGGTGGGCGTCGACCGTTCTCGTCGCGTGCGTTTGGCTCGCTGCGTGTGCGTGTGTGCTTCCGACCGGAACCGTGCGAGCGCAGTTGCGGCACGTTGCGCCGAGTGAACTCGCGGATCGAGTCGGTCTCGATCTGCCTCGGGTCGCGACGCTCGAGGATGCGCTCGAGCGTGCGCAGGCCGAAGACCGCAGCGTGCTCTGGTACATCAAGACCGTCCCCAGGTCGCCGATGGATCGAAAGAACATCGTCGATCTCTACGTGCGAGCCGGCTACTTCTCGGATCCGGATCTGCGGGCCGAGTTGGCGCGGTTCGTCGTGCTTGAACGCGTGCCGTCCCGCGAAGAAGCGCGGCGCTTCGATCTCGCGCCATTCCGATTCGTCGAGCCCGGGTTTCTCGTTCTCGATGCGCAGGGCAACGAGCTCGCACGGGCGCATGCTCTGACGACGTTTTCGCCTACGTGGTTCGTGGGGTTGCTCGATCGAGTCGCGGGGAAGAGCAAGGACGTTCCCGTCAAAGACGCGGGGACGGGCGTGATGCCGAGCGCCGCCGCGTTGCGCTCGGCGCGACTGCACGGTCGATGGACCGAGCTCGCGACTCTTCGTCGAACGATCGACAAGACGAGCGTGATGCTCGATCCAGAACTCGCGTGCCAAGTGGCTTTGGCGCATCTCGCGGCTGCGGGAAACACTGCGCGGGGCGATGCTGCTGCCGAGGGGCGTGCGGTGGAGCGTGGCGCCGAGAAGCCTACCGGTGCGGGCGGGACGGAGGAGACTCCTGGCGTGGGCGGTCACGGTGCCCGTGGCGAGGCGGACGCGCGCAACGAGACGCTCGGCATGGCAGAAGGCGCGCTGCAACGGGCGAGCACGAAGACGGCGCGGATACGGTTCTTGTCCGCGTGCATTGCTGCGCGGTCGGGACGTGCGGAGCTTGCCAAGAAACTCTGGCGCGAACTCGCGAGCGGCAGTGAGGACGCGATCTTCGGGCCAAGGGCTGCGGCAGAGGCGGAGGGGTTCGGGCCGGTCGGTCGTGGATTCTGGTCGTATCGCTCGTTTCCGTTCGACGAAGAAACGACGTTCCGGGTTGACGCAGAAGCGGCACGCGTGTGGACGACGACCGTGCGCACCTCCGAGGTCGCGCTCGAGACGCTGCGGGCGCGCAGTGTCGACTACTTGCTCGCGATGCAGGCGGAGCACGGAGGGTTCGAGGACAGCAACTACGACTTCGGGGGGCTGGATTCGCTTCCCAATGTCTACGTCGCGGTCACGGCTCTGTGTACCGAAGCGCTGGTTCGCGAGTTGGCGGCCACGCCGGATCACTCGCGGCGGGTCGCGATCGAGCGCGCGATCCGGCTCGGCCTCGCATACTGCTTCGACGATGCGCACATCAATCCGGAGGACCTCGACGAGTGGGTCTGGGCTCGTGTGTATCCCTTGGAACTCGTCGCGACCCTGCTCGACGAATTCGCCCGCGACACCGATGCGGAGCAAATCTACGGGATGACTCGAGAGAGGTTGAAAGCCCAACTCGAGCACTGGACGCGCGAACTCTGGTCACGTCAGGAGAACGACGGGGCGTTTCGCCACGAGTATTCCAATCCGTTCGTCACCGCGACGGTGCTCCACGCGCTTGCGGTTGCGAAGCGCCACGGTGTCGAACTTCCCGAACCGCAACTGCTTCGTGCCCTTGCGAGTCTCGAGGCATGTCGCAGCAAGCTCGGTGCCTATTCCTACAGCCAGACGCGCGCCGGCCGCAGCGTGCGCGCCGGGGTGGCCGAGGCTGCGGGCCGCATGCCGCTCTGCGAAAGCGCGTTGCTCGCGTTCGAACGCAGCGATCAAGCGACCCTCGCGGCAGCGCTGAAAGCGGCGTTCGAGCACCACGACCAACTCGAGTCGACGCGGAAATACGACGATCACGCGAATCGGCTGCGATACGGCGGGTTCTTCTTCTGGTTCGATGTCAGGGCCCGAGCCCGCGCGCTCGCAACCAGCACGGCACCCGATACGGCCAAGTGGCGCCAACAACTCCGCGACCAGATCCTCGCGATTCCCGAGTTCGATGGCGTCTTCGTCGACAGCCACGAACTCGGCCGTTGCTACGGCACAGCAATGGCCCTCCTGAGCCTCCGCAACCGCTAGGCGCGAAAAGCCCCGACTTCGTCCCTGGCACGCTTTGCACGGGAAAGTACCGCGAAGTGTCCCTGGCACGTTTCGCGCGGGAAAGTACGGAACTTTGACCCTGGCACGATTCGCGCGCCTTTTTTGAAATCGTTGTGATATCACTTCGATATAGGGCTGTTCTTGATCGAAGGTGAATCATGGCAGAAGCGGGTCGCAACCATCTCCCCAGCGTCAATTCCCCGAGTCACGAGCGGGTTCTCGTTCCGCGGATTGGCGGGATCGGGCCTCTGCTCGGGTTGCTGGGGCTCCTCGGGTTCGCGGTTTTGAACTTCGCGCTGGCTGCGAACGAACGCGACTTCGAGGTGTTGGGGATCGTGCTCGGGATCGTCTCGATTCTCGCGTTCGTGCTCGGATTGATCGGGCTCACGCTCGTGAACCCGAACCATGTCAAGGTCGTGCTGCTCTTTGGCCGCTACGTCGGCACGGTTCGTGAGGCGGGGTTCTACTGGGTCAACCCCTTCACGGTCCGGAAAACGCTGTCCGTGCGTGTGCGCAACTTCAACAGCGACACGCTCAAGGTGAACGATCAGCGCGGCAACCCGATCGAGATCGCCGCGATCGTGGTGTGGAAGGTCCGGGATAGTGCGCAGGCGAGTTTCGACGTCGAGGATTTCATCGACTACGTCCGAGTGCAGAGCGAGGCAGCGGTCCGTCACCTCGCGTCGACGCACCCGTACGACCACGCGGATGATGGCCAGGTATCGCTGCGTGGCAGCTCGCAGGTCGTCAATGACGAGCTCGCGACGGAGCTGTCCGATCGTCTGGAACTCGCCGGAATCGACGTGCTCGAGGCGCGCCTCAGCCATCTCGCGTATGCCCCCGAAATCGCTGGTGCGATGCTCCAACGTCAGCAGGCCGATGCCATCATCGACGCGCGGACGCGAATCGTCGATGGCGCCGTCGGCATGGTGAAAATGGCTCTCGACGGTCTACGCAACGAGCAGGTCGTCGAACTCGACGAAGAGCGCAAGGCGCAAATGATCAGCAACCTCCTCGTCGTACTCTGCAGCGATCGCGCGACGCAGCCCGTCGTCAACGCGGGGTCGATCTACTAGTGCGAACTCTTGCGACAACCCAATCGTGGGGTGTCGACACGCGTTGCCGACGTCGCGGAATCCTGTGGTTCGATCGCTGGGCTGTGCACGGAGCGATGGGTCGAGGACAGCGCGTCGAGGACACCCTTCTGATGGCATGTTCCTGACGGCATCGCCCTGACGGCTCCATCCTCATGTCCGAACGCAAGGCATTCCTGGTGCGACTTCCGAAGCCCGTGCACGACGAGCTGCGTGCGTGGGCCGCTCAGGAAATGCGCAGCCTCAATGCACAGATCGAGTACTTGCTGCGGGAAGCGTTGCGCAAGCGAGGCATCCAGCGCCCGCTCGATGCGGACGCCGGTTCGGACGCGGAGTCCGACGAGGAGTCCGACGAGGAGTCCAACGACGAGCCCGGCGTACAGCCAAGCGACGAGCCCGGCGTAGAGCCAAGCGACGAGCCCCGGCGTGGAGCCGAATGACGAGCCCGGAGTGGATCCAAGCGACCAGCCTGGTGTGAAGCCAACCGACGAGCCCGGCGTGGATCCGAACGAAGAGACCCACGAGTCGTCAGACGAGGTGCCGAACGCGTGGCCAGCGGAGCTGGACGCGCTGCCGCAGAACGCACCTCCCGAGTTGCCCGGTGGGGGACAGACGAAGATCCCGACCGAAGCGCGGAGCAGAGCGCATCGTCTGGTATGACACTGTGCGTTCCGGAGTGGCCGGAACGACCAGGTCATGCCAGATTTCGCGACGGATTCCATGCGTGTCGAACACGATTTGCTCGGCGAGAAGAGCGTCGACGCCGATGCCTACTACGGCATCCAAACAGCGCGAGCGCTCGAGAACTTTCACATCACGGGCGTTCCGATCAGTCAGCATCGCGAGTTCATACGCGGACTCGCGATGGTCAAACTCGCTGCGGCACGCGCGAACCATGATTGTGGCGTGCTCGATGCCCGAGTGCTGAGCGGCATCGAGAAAGCCTGCGAAGACCTCGTTGCCGGCAAGCATCACGAGCAGTTCCCGATCGACGTCATCCAAGGCGGAGCCGGCACGTCGACGAACATGAACGCCAACGAAGTCATCGCGAACCTCGCGCTCGAGCACATGGGGCACAGGCGTGGCGATTACGAGCATTGTGACCCGCACGATCACGTCAATCGTTCGCAATCGACCAACGACGCGTATCCGTCGGCGATCCACGTCGCGCTACTGCTCGGCAACGATATCCTTCGTGAAGAGCTCGGCGCACTCGTCGAGTCGTTGCGCGCCAAGGGCAACGAGTTCCGCGACATCATCAAGCTCGGCCGCACTCAGCTTCAGGACGCCGTGCCGATGACGCTAGGGCAGGAGTTCCGTGCGTGGGCGAAGAGCCTCGAGGACGAAAACGAAGCGCTCGCGTTCGTCGAAGCCCCGCTCCTCGAAGTCAACATGGGGGGCACCGCGATCGGCACTGGGCTCAACACGCCGCGGGGCTACGCGAAGAAGTGCGTCGAACACCTCTCGCGCATCGTGGATCGGAAGTTCCGTCTCGCCGAAGACCTTGTCGAGGCGACACAGGACACGCAGTGCTTCGTGCTGTATTCGTCGGTTCTCAAGAGCCTCGCGATCAAGCTCTCGAAGATCTGCAACGATCTCCGCCTGCTCTCCTCCGGCCCCCGCGCGGGTCTCAACGAGATCAATCTCCCGGCCGTGCAACCCGGGTCGTCGATCATGCCGGGCAAGGTCAATCCGGTGATTCCCGAAGTGGTCAACCAGGTGTGCTTTCGCGCGATCGGGAACGACCTCGCCGTGACGCTTGCCGCCGAAGCCGGTCAGCTGCAGCTCAACGTCATGGAGCCGGTGATCGCGCACAGCATCCTCGAATCCCAGACGATGTTCTTCAACGCCGCCCGCACGCTCCGTGAGAACTGCATCGACGGGATCACGACGAACGAAGAGGTCTGTCGGTCCTTCGTCGAGCGCTCGATCGGGATCGTGACGGCGCTCGTGCCCGTGCTCGGTTACGACCGTTCGACGAAGCTCGCGGCAGAGGCCCTTCGCACCGGCCGTGGCATCGTCGAACTCGTTCGCGAACAGTCGCTCCTCGACGAAGCGACTCTCGAGCAGCTCCTGGATCCCAAGACGATGCTCGGAGACCCGACGGACCTCTGACGGATCCGTCGCCGCAATCACGAATCCGGAAGGATGCTCCGATCGTGCGCACGCCAATCGCGCATCGCATCGACGCTTCGAATCGCCCTGCATCCGTGTGCGCTGGAACGAGCGTCTCCCCTTGAGTCACGTCCACCCGATGCCGATCGGGAGAGGGTGGGAATTCGTCGCTTGGATTGTAGGAAGTTGCGCTGTCCTATGCCGATCGTCCAGCTCGCCGTCGCGTTGCGGGACATGGAAATCGGCGAGGAAGTCGAAGTCGAAGCCACCGATGCCGCGTTCCTCGCGGACGTTCGTGCGTGGTCCCGTTTGACCGGGAACGACCTGGAAGAGCTCGATGGCGGCGACGTGTGTCGCGTGCGCATCCGCAAGGTCGATCCTGACGCAGAACAGGACGAAGACGAATGAGCGGACCCACGACGAGCGACACGCCAGGGACCCTCACGAGCTCGATGTGCTCTTGTGGGACTGGCGCTAGGACCGAGCCCGCGCCGTGTTCCACGACGCACGAGGGAACCAAGCAATCGACGTTCATCGTGTTCAGCAAGGAGTTCGACAAGCAGCTGATGGCGTTCACACTCGCCAACAGCGCTGCGGCGAGTGGCATGAGCGTCACGATGTTCTTCACGTTCTGGGGAATCACCGCTCTCCGGCGACCGAATCCGAATCGAGGAGCGAACGGGAAGTCGCTCATCGATCGCGTGTTCGGTTGGATGCTGCCCCGCAGCTCCAAAGGACTACCGCTGTCCAATCTGCAGTTCGCCGGTCTCGGCCCGAAGCTCGTGCGTTGGCGCATGAGACGTCTCGGCGTGTCGAGCCTCGAGGAGCAGATCGAGATGGCCCAAGCGCTCGGTGTGCACATGGTGCTCTGCGATACCTCGGTCGAGCTCATGGGGCTCAGACGGAGCGACTTTCGTGACGGTTTGGAGATCGGAGGCGCGACCGCGTGCATTGGTGCCGCAGCGAACTCCGAAGTCGCCATGGTGATCTGACGAGGCACCGCAGGGGGAGTCGGATTCATGAAGAAGAGTGTGCAAGTCATCTTGACGACCGGCCCGAGTGATGTGGCTCGCGCCGTGCTCGGTCTCCACGCCGCTCTCGCGGCTGCTGCCAGCGGAGTCGAAGTCGACGTGTTCTTGACACTCGACGCGACCGAATGGGCGTGCGAGCCACGAGATCGCATCGGTGGCGAGGAGGTCTACAGCTTGCTCGATCAACTCGATGGGCTCGGTGCACGGATCACTTGTTGCTCGGCGTGTGCGAGTGAGAAGTGCGCACAATCGCAACACGACGTGTGTGATCTCCAGCTCGAGGATGTGGGGGAGACTGCCGTCGTCACGCATTCCGCCGTGCGATTGACGGGACTCGCAACGTTGATGGAACGCGTGGCGGGTGGCGTGCCGACAGTGACGTTCTGATTCGTCTCGACATTCGAAAGTGCATGACGACTTCTCGCACAGACGACGCAGAACGCGTTCGCGAACTCGAAGCGCGCATCCGCGAGCTCGAGGAGGAGAACGTACGCTTGCACCGCGAGGCTGCGGATGTCGCGACAGCCAACGTGCACGCAGCGATGCAGCTCGTCGAACTCAGCGATGCGCGCAATCGTGAACTCGAGGCGAAGAACGCGCAGATCCATCACGCCCTCGAACTCGCAGAGGAGGCGTCCGAACAAAAGAGTCGCTTCTTGGCGAACATGAGCCACGAGCTCAGGACGCCGATCAGCGGCATCCTGGGCATGGTCGAACTGCTCAGCTCGAGCGAACTCGACGAACAACAGCGTGACGTCGTGTCGACGATCGCCTCGACTGCCGATTCGTTTCTCGAGCTGATCCATCAGCTGCTGGACTTCACGAAAGTCGAAGCTGGAGCGGTCGAGCTCGAGGAGACCGAGTTCGACGTTTGGGACACGTGCGAGCGAGTCGCCCAGCTGCTGCAGGTGAGTGCGGATCAGAAGGGCGTCACGTTCGATTTCGTGCTCGACGGCGACGTGCCGCGTCGAGCCGTCGGTGAT
>JAGQQW010000077.1 GCA_020426005.1 Planctomycetota bacterium
CGTACAGGTGCTGTCGGCGAACGAGATCGAGGAGCTTCGGCACGAGGTCGCGCGGCAGCGCAGCGTGCTGTGGCATCGCCTTTGCAATCGACACCGGACCCGCCGTGCGTCGTCGGCATCGTCGACGAACCCGAGCCCCGCGAGTCCGCGGTGCGTGCGCGTTCGCACACGCACCGCATCCGAGTGCGTTCCATGAAGCCCATCCCGAGTACCCATCGTGCTGGTCGAGCCCCGACCGCACACCTTCCATCCCGGCGGACCATGCTCCGTCGATCTCGACGAACCATGCATCGAGTCGGTGCGATCGCGACTCTGCTCATCGGCGTTCTCTCCACGGCGTCGTGCGACCCGCCGCCGAGTAGCACGAATGCGTCGGTCGGTGGCGACGCGCGTGTCGTTCGCGTGCTCGCCGGGCGTCTCGTCGACGTCTACGGCTTGTCCTCGTCGTCGAACGCCACTGGTTGGGAGCTGTATCGACGCGACATGATCGTCGGTCCGGACATCGTCGATGAACGCCCGACGGGTACGGAGAAGAGCGATGCCGAGACGAAATACGACTTCGTTGGCGTCGACCCCGCTTCGCTCCAACCGCGACTCTGGATCCCGCGGCAGGTGGGTTCGCCGGACTTCGTCGAACTCGTCGATGCGCTCGATGACAAAGCCGTCGAGATCGAGCCGCGTGCATTCGGTGACGACACGGCCACCGCACCGTATCGTCCGATTCCGCGCAACGCCGCGTTCCGCATCGACTTTTCCAAGGACCTCGGCTTGAGCGACGCGTTCTTCATCGCGAAGGACGAGGAAGGTCGTGTTCGCGGCATCGCGAACCCCGAAGCGATTCAGCTTCTCGAGATCGTCGGGGATCCACGCGACGCGAACCCGGTCGGCGACTTCCGGCTCGTGCCGACGCGCATCGCGTGTCGGGGGAGCAGCGTCGTGCTCGATCCGGTTCTGCTGGGCGGCGAAGCGCGGAGCCATGGCTTGTCGCCGACAGCCCGCGGCATGCCCCCGAGTCCGACATCGAAGAGCCCCAACATCCGGATCGCGATCGCGCTCGAAGGGCCGTTGCGAATCCCGGGCATCGGTGCGACCGGCGAACGCGCTGGTCTCGTTTCGACCAACCTTACCGGACGGTCGTCGGTCGTTCGTGACTTGCGCTCGGGCAACGCCGAGGACCAGAGCTTCTGGGTCGCGGGCGGGTATCTGCGTGACGACACGCCTCCGCGCATCGCGGGTGCGATCCCGATGCGACTCGTGCGCGTCGAGGTGCGAGGGCCCAAGGATCAGCGACTGACGCTCTTCAAAGGTGGTGTGAATCACGAGATCGACGCCCACGACACGCTTCAACTCTACGACCCGGCGAACCCCGGGGAGCCGTTGGCGATCGGGGAGATCGTCGAAGATCCGATCGATGACGAGGGTCGACCGTCGGTGCAGCACGTCGTCGTGCGCGTGCGGGACGCGAGTGCGTTCGTCGATCACGATCCATCGCGACGCGACGACTTCCCGACGGACCCCGATGTCCTCGATGCATGGCTGCAGGCGAACGCGCCGATCTGCCTGCTCGCGACCGAGTTTCACGGGGAGAAGGACGACCTGCTCAACTTCGTCGCGTTTTCTCCTCGGCCTCGCCCCGACGTCCATGCGTCGAGTGTCGCGGCCAATCGCAACATCGCGCCCGACTCGTCCATCGTCCTGCGGTTCACCAAGCCGATCGACATGGCGACGGTGCGCCCCCTCGATTCGTTGGTGTTCGCGACGCACGCAGAACCGCGGATCGTCTTCGATGCAAAACTCGGAACGCCGCACCTCGTGCACGCGCGGATCGTCGACCAGGATGGTTCTCAGACGACGTTGCGTTCGGCGCCTCCGATGGGCTTCTATCTCGACGACGAAATGCGCCGCCCGCAGAACGTCGATCGCTTCCCGTACTGGCTCCACGTGCTCGGCGGCCCGTCCGGGATTCGCGATCTCGGTGGCAAGCCACTCGACTTCCAGTTCTCCGATCCCGAGCGACGCTCGGTCGCCGTGCCGTTCTATCTCGACACGGGCAAGAACGTCGACGGATCGAATCGCTATGCGAACAATCTCGCCGTGACGATCGCGCGGCGTTTCCTCGCGCGAGACGAGGACGAGGACACGAGCGGCGACGAAGATGCCTTCGGCGCGATTGTCTACGCGGGCGGTCGCATCCAAGGCCGACCGACGTCGCGCGTGAGTTCGTTCGTCGACAACTTCAACCAGTTGCCGTCACCACCGGCACCGCCACTGTCGTTCTGTGGCCCCAATGAAGTCGCACCGCTGACCGCCGCGACGCCATTCTCCCTGCCGGTTCAGAACCCGCTCAATCCCGACGGTGCGCGCTTGCAGACCTCGTGGCGCGAGATCGACCTTTCGCTGAGTCGGACGAATCCGTTCGACTTCGATCTCGATGTCGAGCGCATTTGGTGGGCGCCATTCCAATCCACGTCTTCGGCACCCAAGACCGAGTTCGACCTCTTCGATCGCATGACGCTCTACCTCGGGCACGGCGAGCGGCGACCGAGTCCGTGTGCGGGGCTCGGAACTTCACTCGCGAAGTACCCAGCGTCGGGACTGCGCACCGAGTTCTTCCACAACTACCTGCGCGACATGAAGGACGACGCGACGACGTGGAGCTCCAAGGATCAGATCCGCAGTCGCCCCGAGCCACACGTTGCGTTCAAGGACAAGCCGATGACGATCTCGGAGCAGGGAACGATCTTCGATCCGAGTCAGCGCGTTCGGTACTTGCCGTTGCCGGAGTTCGAGGCCGAGCGCTTCACGTGGCGAGATCAGCGCCTGCTCGAGACGGGTGGTGGCCAAGGTCTTCCGTTCGTCCTCGGGCCGTTCCGCGAAGGCACTCAGCTCGGCTGGAACGGTTCGTCGGAGTTCCCGAACGAAGACGGCCGCATCGGTGCGCTCGCTCTACCGCTCCTCGTCGACTTCCTCGTGTATCCCGACGACCCCGCACTTCCGAAGGACAATCCGTGGCGTGCCACGGGTGCCAATGGTTGGCAGGTTTCGCCGACCGTGCTCGCCAACATCCAGATCAACTGGCGTGTCTACACGGCCGGTGGCTTGTTGCCTCCGGATACCGTTCGCATCAACCCCGATGACGCAGAGGTCGCCAAGGGCGGTTGGAACTGGAGCACGAAGAAGTCCACCGCTCCCGGTGACAGCATCTGCTACTGGGCGAGTATGGATTTCCTGAAACGTCGTTCGGTGATGACGTTCGGCTTCGTCGATCTGACGGATCCGCACGAAGCAGCGAAGCATGCCTACGGCGATCCGCGACTCGGACCGTACTCGTGGGGCGACACCGAGCTCCCGCGTTTCGATGCGTGGTTCGACCCGCCGCTCGCGGCACAGCCACCGGGAACCCGACTCGTCGCCGAGTTTCGTGGCGCCGATCGCTTCCTCGCGGCCACCGTCGATGGGCATCTCGATCCGCGAGTCGCGGGCAACGCGCACGTCAAGATCACGGCATCGACATCGATCGCGCGCGGCTTCCGATCGTGGAAGCACACCGAGCGGCTCACCGACTACGTGACCGATCCCAATGACCTGTTGCGCACCGACTACCTCACGCAATTCCGCGCGACGGGTCCTTCGGGGACGACGCCCATCGCGATGCAGCCGCGAGATGTGCGGTTGATCAACTGGCGCTTCGTGTTCGAGAACAACGTCAAGGCGATCGGTAGCTCGGCGCCCGGGCTCGACAGCTTCGCGTTGACCTACGTCGTCCAGGGTGGCGTGCGCTGACGACCGCAGCGGCTTCGATCAGAACCGGACGCAATCAGAACCGGACGCAATCAGAACCGGACAATACCGTCGACGCACGTCGTGCAGTCGCCTCCGATCCAGACCGTGCCTTCGTCGTCTTGGTGTACGTGCACGCGTCCGTTGCGCTGCATGGCGGTTCCCTGTGCCGCGACGTAGCGCTTCGGCGCGAGTCGTGCGCCGATCAACCATTGCGCAATGCCGGCGTTGAGGCTTCCGGTGACCGGGTCCTCGGGAACGCCGAGGCTCGGCACGAATGCGCGAACCTCGAACGCACATTCGCTTCCCGCCGGATGCGGGCCGATGACGCCGAGCTTGATGTCACCGAGGATGGCTGGGTCGGGCGCGAGGCGCAGGACGTCCTCGGCGGACTCGAGCAAGACGGCTTGCCAGCCGGGACCGTTGTCGGTCCATTGATGCGCGACGATGTCGGCGGGCGAAAGGGCACACGCACGCGCGATCCGGTCGACGCGTTCCTCGTCGAGTGGGCCGCTGCGCTGCAGCGGCGGAGCCGCGAACGCGAGCCTTCCGTCATGGCGACCGATGGTGACGAGCCCCACGCCGCACTCCTGCACGATGCGGTCGTGTGCACGTGGTTCGTTGCCGGCCTCGAGCCACGCATGGCAGGAGCCGAGGGTCGGATGGCCGGCGAACGGCAACTCGCGCTGTGGCGTGAAGATGCGGACGCGGTAGTCGGCATCCGGATTCGTCGGCGGCAGCAAGAACGTCGTCTCACTCAGGTTCGTCCAGCGCGCGAAGGCTGCCATGCGATCCTCAGCGAGATCGTCTGCAGCGAGGCCGTCGGTCGCGAGGACGACCGCGAGCGGATTGCCTCGATGGGGCAGGGCAGAGAACACATCGACCTGTCGGAAGGGGAAGCTCTGGTTCATGGAATTGCCAATCGGAGCCGCGTGGCGCCTCACTATGGCGATCGGTATCGAACGGACAACGATCCCGGACGATCGCGAGGCGACCCGCATCCTCGCCGCAGGTGGTGCGATCCGCCGCTCGCAGGGAGCTTGACAGCTACCCATCGGGCCGCAGAGGATCCGCGCTCATGGTTGCCAAGCGCGATTTCGTCTCTGTCGACGATCTTTCGGGTTCGGAGATTCTCGCGCTCTTTCGGGCTGCCGACCGCTTCGAGGCGGATCTGCGTGCCCATTCGGGGCAGTGCCCCGGGACGATCCTCGCGACGCTCTTCTTCGAGCCATCCACGCGCACGCGGTTGTCGTTCGAATCCGCGATGCTTCGCCTCGGTGGGGGCGTGATCTCGGCGAGCGAAGCCGGGAGCACGAGTGCGACCAAGGGGGAAAGCCTCGCCGACACGGTGCGCGTCGTTGGCGGGCGGTATTCGGACATCATCGTGTTGCGTCACCCGTTCGAGGGCGCGGCACGCGTCGCGGCGCGCTACGCGAGTGTCCCGGTCGTCAACGCCGGGGATGGAGCACACGAGCATCCGACGCAGACGCTTTGTGACCTCTACACGCTCTGGCGCCAGAAGGGGAAGCTCGACGGTCTCGAGGTTCTCCTCGCCGGAGACCTCAAGTACTCCCGTACGATCCACAGCCTCGCGTACGCGCTCGCGCGTTTCGGATCCAATCTCGTGTTCCAGCCCTTCCCGGGGCTCGAGATCCCCGAAAGCGTGCTCGTGCGTCTCGAGCGCGATTTCTCGGTCGACGTGCGACGTGCGCGCGCGTTCGAGATCAAGGGCCTGGGTGCCGGCAAGGACGCCGTCTACGTCACGCCGAACAAGCCGCACCAGAACACGCTGTTCACGCAGATCGACGACGAAGAGATCGATCGCATCGATGCGATCTACATGACGCGGTTGCAACGGGAGCGGCTCGAGGGGAACGAGGACCCGACCCGGACCGATCGCTATCCGTCGCTGGACCCTGCTCAGTTCCAGGGCAAGCGCTTCAAGGACATGGGGCTGATGCATCCGCTTCCGCGCGTCGACGAGATCAGCTACGAGTTCGACGATGATCCGCGGGCGCTCTACTTCCGGCAGGCCGCCCTCGGCGTGCCGATCCGGATGGCGCTCTTGGCCTTCCTCCTCGGGCGCCTCGAGCTCGACGCCGAGCCCGAAGCGCCGCATCCTGCGGGTCGCTCTCGCGAGCCACGGGAGCGTGCGGTGTATCGCTCGGCCGTCGGTCTTCGCTGCAAGAACCCTCGCTGCGTGACGCACGCCCCGCACGAACGCTACGTCGTGCCCGAATTCCTCGAAATCCGAGAAGCGCCACCGCTCCTGCGCTGCGTGTTCTGCGACTGGGAGGTGGAACCCGCGCTGATCGGTCATGCGCAATCCCGTCGCTTGCATCGCAGCAACGCTGCCGAAGCCCAGCGGATCGGGGCGGCGCGCCGGGTCTACTTCGAGGACGAGGCGCAGGCGACTGCTGCCGGTTTCGGAAACGCGTGACCACGATCGGTTTCTCGAGGGTTGCCGTGCGAGTTCGCACGATCGAGGCCGCGACCGTGCGTCGATCTTCGCCGCATGGCTGGTTTAAGTCCTTTTCTTGAAGGGGCTTGTGTCGTGAGTCGTGGCCTGAGTGGGCGGCGGCATCGATCTTGCATGCCTCGAGTGGGCCGACTCCAGTCGGATCCGTGCCTCCGGATCGGCTCTCGGGGGGACGAATCCGCGTCGGTGTGGCCCGAGCCGGGGTAGGCTTCCCGGCTCGAACCTTGCCAGTCCCCCGGAATTCCCGACCCGCATGTACCTTCGCCGTCGAAACGGTCCGCTCTCCGAACTTCGCCATCGCGTGGCGCGGGTGCAGACTGTTCTTCGTCGCAAGTCTCTGGATAATCGGTCTCCGGATTCCGGATGCATGGGCGCGTGGATTCGTCGGACCGAAGGTCCGCGAGTTCTCCGCCCGTTCGTATCGCGCGCGCCACACGGTCGTGGTGCGTCTCTCCACGTGAGCAGCCTCAGGAACGTCGCACGATGACGATTCTCATGAAGACGACTCCCACTCCCCGCACCCCTCCCTTGCGCGCATTGACCCCATTCCGAGCGCTGACCGCCGGGGCGCTGGCGCTCTCGCTCGGACTCACCGCTTGTGGCGGAGGGAACAGCTCCACGTCCGGCAATGCCGTGGTCGATGGCGGCGCCGAACTCATGCGCGTCATCGCAGGCCGCTTGACGGACGTCTACGGGTTCCGCACGACCGCGAGCGGCGCCAAGCTCATCGAGCTGTACGAACGCGACGTGATCGTCGGGCCGGACATCCTCGACGAGCGCGACGGCAACAGTGGCAAGGCCGACGAGGAGGTCGAGTACGACTTCATCAGCGTCGACACGGCCAGCCTTCAGCCACGCCTGCTGATTACGCGCGAGATCGGGTCCGACGACTTCATCGGGCTCTTCAACGCGCTCGACGACAAGGCGATCGAGGTCGATGCGCGGGCCTTCGGCGATGACGTGGAGACGGCGCCGTTCCGCGCGATTCCGCGGAATGCGGGCTTCCGCCTCGATTTCAGCAAGGATCTCGGTCTGTCGGAGGACTTCTTCCTCGCCAAGGATCAGGACGGTCGCATTCGGGGTATTCGCAACCCCGAAGCCGTTCAGCTCCTCGAGATCGTCGGCGATCCGAGAGACACCGTCGACAGCGGCGACTTCCGCCTGATCCCGACCCGCATCGCCTACAAGGGAAAGAGCCTCGTGCTCGATCCGGTCATTCTCGGTGGGGAGGGCCAGTCGTACAACCTCACGCCGACCGCCCGTGGTCTTCCCGAGAGTCCCAACTCGAAGGCGCCGAACGTCCGCATCGCGATCGCCCTCGAGGGGCCGCTGCGTATGCCCGGGATCGCGGAGACAGGGGCTGCCAACGGTCTCGTTTCGAAGAACCTCGCTGCTCGCAAGTCGGTCGTGCGTGACCTCCGCGCAGGCAACGCGAAGGACTCCAACTTCTGGGTCGCGAACGGGTTCGTTCGTGACGACACGCCACCGCGCCTCGTTGGTGAAATGGCGCTGCGCCTGCAGCGCGTCGAAGTGCGAAGCGCCTCGGATCAGCGCTTGATCCTCTGGAAGGCCGGCATCTCGCACGACATCGATATCGGCGACACGCTCCGTCTCTTCGACTCGGCCGCTCCCGAGGAGCCGGTTGCCGTGACCGACGTCGCCGTCGACCCCGTCGACGACGCCAAGGATCCGGGCGTGCAGCGTGTGACGGTGCAGGTGCGGGACGCTTCGGCGTTCGAAGCCTACGACCCGTCGCGTCGCAACGACTTCCCGACCGATCCGAAGGAGCTCGATGCGTGGCTGCTGGCCAATGCGCCGGTCTGCGTGTTGTCGACCGAGTTCAACGGCGAGAAGGACGATCCGCTCAACTTCCTGTCGTTCACCCCGAAGCCGATCCCCGATCCGCAGCAGACGACCGTTGCACAGAATCGCAACATCCGTCCGGACGCGTCGATCATCGTGCGCTTCACGAAGCCCGTCGACCTCAGCACAGTGCGTCCGCTCGACACGCTGATGTTCCACACGCAAGAGGACACGACGGTCGTGCTCGATCCGAAGAAGGGCACTCCGGGTCTGATTCTCGGCCAGATCTTCGACGAAGACGGTTCGCAGACCGCGCTGCGCAGCTCGCCGCCGGTGGGCTTCTATCTCGACGACGAGATGCGCAAGCCTGCCAACAAGGACCTCTTCCCGTACTACCTGCATCTCGTGGGTGGCTTCACGGGGATTCGGGACCTCGGTGGCAAGCCTCTGGACTTCCAGTTCCTCGACCCCAACCGTCGCTTCGTGTCGTTCCCGTTCTATCTCGACACGAACCTGCAGGCGGACGGCTCGCCGCGCTTCCCGAACAACATCGCGATCACGGTGGCACGACGCTTCCTCGCGCGAGACGAAGATGGCGACGAGAAAAACGAAGACGACGCCTTCGGCGCGATCATCTATCTCAACGGGACGATCCAGGGGCGACCGACGTCGCGCGTGAGTTCGTTCGTCGACGACCGGAACCAGTTGCCGTCTCCGCCGGCGCCGCCGCTCTCGTACTGCGGTGCGAGCCAAGCTGCATCCCTCACGGGAGCGACCCCGTTCGGTCAGCCGATTCAGAACCCGCTCAACCCGCTCGGTGCACGGCTCCAGACGCTGTGGCGAGAGATCGACCTCTCGCTGTCGCGCACGAATCCGTTCGACTTCAACCTCGATGTCGAGCGGATCTGGTGGGCACCGTTCCAGGCGACCGCGAATGCTCCGCGCACCGAGTTCGACATCTTCGATCGTCTGACGCTCTACCTCGGTCACAGCGAACGTCGCCCGAGCCCGTGCGTCGGCGTGCCGTCGTCGCTCGCGGTCTTCCCGTCCTCGGGGCTCAATCGCGAGTTCTTCCACAACTATCTGCGCGACCTCAAGGACGACGCTTCGAGCCAGTTCTCGCGCGACCAGATCGCGGTGCGTCCCGACCCGGTCGTGGCGTTCAAGGACAAGTCGCTGACCATCCGCAACGAAGATTCGGTCTTCGAGCCGACGGGGGTCAACCGCTTCTTGCCGTTGCCCGAGTTCGAGAAGGAGCGTCTCGTCTGGCGTGACGAGCGTCTGACCTTGACGGGTGGTGGGCAAGGCCTCAACCGCATCCTCAGTCCGTTCCGTGCGTCGTTCGGCGACGCGTGGGAAGGTGCGCGCTGGTCGCCGATCAACGAAGACGGCCAGGTCGGTTCGATCGCCCTGCCGCTGCTCGTCGACTTCTACGTCTACCCCGACGATCCACTCGTCCCCAAGGACAACCCGTGGAAGGCGACGGGCTTCAACGGTTGGCAGATTTCGCTGACCGTGCAGTCGGGTGCACAGCCCAACTGGCGTGTCTACAGTGCCGGCGGCCTCAACGGCACGACCGAGCAGAAGGTCGACCCGAGCGCCGAGACCCAGGCCAATGGTGGTTGGAACCCGCAGACCGGTGCACGCACCTCGTGGGGTGACAACTCGTGCTACTGGGCCTGCGTCGACTTCTTGAAGCGCCAGTCGGTCATGACCTTCGGCTTCATCGATCTGACGGACCCGCACAGCGCGACCAAGAACAAGCTCAATGACTCGCGTCTCGGCCCGTTCACGTGGGCCGATGACTCGCTGCCCAAGTTCGAGACGTGGTTCGATCCACCGCTCTCGACGATCCCGGGTGGCACGAAGCTGATCCCCGAGTTCCGTGGTGCCGACAAGTTCCTCGTCGGCAACACGACGCTCACGCCTGGGCCGCATGATCCGCTGATCGCGGGCAACGCGCACATCCGCACCGGCAACTCGGCTGCACGCGGCTGGACGAGCTGGATGCACACCGAGCGGCTCACGACCTACGTCAGTGACCCGAACGAGCTGCTCGATCCCGACTTCCTCGCGACGTTCCGGGCAACCGGGCCGGGGCAGTCGGTCCTGAAGGGAATGACGCCGCAGACGATGAAGCTCGTCAACTGGCGCTTCACCTTCGTCAACAACGTCGAGGTCAACCCCACGACGACGCCGAGTCTCGACAGTTTCGCACTGACGTATCGGATCCAGAAGCAGGCTCGCTGAGAGCGCCGACCCCGCGCCGAATCAGGCGCCATACTTCAGAAGATCACCAATCCCGAACCGAGTGAGATCCCCCTTGAATCGCTCTGCATATCGACGCTCGCGCTTGTCTGTCGGTGCCGCTCTCCTCGCGGCACTCGGCTTCTCGAGTTGCAGTGGAGGTTCGTCCGGCAATCAGATTGCCGGCGGAGCCTTCGTGGTGCTCAAGACGGAACCTGCCAACAACGGTCAGATCTTCCTCAATCAGAGCATCAAGGTCTTCTTCTCGAATCCGATCGACCTGTCGACCGCGAACTTCAACACGGTCGCGTTCCTCGTGCGTGACCAGTCGGGCAACCCGATCACCGAACAGGTGGTCGGCACGTTCCGGCATGGGCAGAACGACGTGGGGGACCAGGACCCGCGCGTCCTCGAGTTCGTGCCTCGGCTCCCGACGAACGACAGCTACACCGACGGTGGGTTCCGCCCAGGCCGTACCTACGTCATCAGCATCATCGGTTCGGGTAGCAAGTCGTCCGCGACGTTGCGGGACCAAGACGGCAGGTTGCTGTCGGACAAGTCGCCGATCCAGAGCATGAAGTTCACGACGGCGTCGGGAACGACGCCGAAGGAGCTGTTCACGGACCGCACGGTCGGTGGACCGCGCGTGCTGGGCATCGACGTGTCGCCGCGCATCGGAGATCGCATCGGTCTCAATGATCTCGGTGGCGAGCCGGTCGAAGTCTCCATTCGTTTCAATCAGACGGTCAACCCCGCGTCGACCAACGTGCCCGTCGGGCAGAACCTCGATCCGATCAACTTCCAGATTCGCGACAAGGGGCGCGTCTTCCTCGAGTACGACGATCCGGTCCTCGGCACACGGCGGTGGATCCCGGGCAGCGTCGAGCTCCCGGTCAACGACCTGACGAGTGCGACGGTGACGATCCGACCCGACGGCGTGCTCCCCAACAACACCCTTGTGCGCGTCATCGTCGAAGCGGAGTTCCAAGACGTCTCGGGAGAGTCGAACGTCAACGATGCTGCGTACGACCGCGTAGTCGGTCAGTTCCGTACCGAAGAGCGTTACCCCGCGCAGTTCGACGCGGTGGCGTTCGACTTCGAGAATTCGGATCTCCAGGATCCGCGAGCGACGTTCCGCGATCCGGTCGCCGACATCGAAAACGGCGTCCTGCAGGCTTCGTTCGACTTCGAGGGCATCACGACCGTCTTCGACTTCCGACCGACCGTACCCGAGGTCGAACTCAATACCGAGTTCGCTCGAGTCGTGCCTTCCAACGGCCCCGAGATCACGGTCATCGGCGGTGTGTTCCGCTTCGATGACGTGACGATCCCGCGTGGAACGGTCGTGCGCGGCACCGGGAAGAACCCGATGGTGTGGCTCACGACGGGTGAGTTCCGCGTCGATGGTGAGCTGCGAGTCGATGGCTCGGACGGCGCCGACGTGGTCGCGCTCAACAGCGCCAACCTGCCAGTCGATGGCGGCAACGGTGTCTGTGGTGGTGGCAACGGCGGAGTCGGGAGTCCAGAAACGACGTCGACGAGCCAGAAGGGTCAGAGCGGCTTCGGCCCGGGACAAGTCAAGGACGGCGGCGGCGGCGGTGGTGAACTGTCGTGTGGCGCTGTTTCCGATCGAGATTTCGGATCCGGCGGTGGTGGTGGTAGTCACGCCACGCAGGGCGACCCGGGCTTCGGTATCTTCGCGAACGATCCGCGCGCGACCGGCATCGGTGGCGCAGGGAACAACACGGTCGGCGGCAACGCCGTCGAAGTCCCTGGTGGTCTCGCCGGTGCGGACATCTTCGGCGACGACGTGCCCGAGAACGACTTCTGGGGTCGCTTGGTCGACAAGGACGGCAACGTCGTCTACGGCGAGTTGAGTGCTCCGATCGGCGGTGCCGGTGGTGGTGGCGGTAGCCACGCACAGGTCGGGGATGCCGAGTTCGTGACGGTCTACGACGCGGACACTGCGGCCAATGGCTTCGGTGGCGACGGCGCCGGTCCGAATCCCCCGGTCGCGGGTGGTGAACCGATGCCGAGCCTCTTCGTCGACTCCTCCAAGGACAACGACTTCTGGGGTCGCGGCTTCACGACCACGGGTGAGGTCGTCATCGGCGAGATGAAGTCTCCGCGCGGTGGCGGCGGTGGTGGCGGCGGCGGTGACCGCTCGGCCAGCGCGAGCTGCAATGCCGGAATCCCGAACTTCTGGAACGACGAGAAGGGCGGCGGCGGCGGCGGCGGTGCCGGTGCCTTGATCATCCGCGCGCTCGGTACGATCACGATCGGTGCCGAAGGCCTCATCTCGGCCAACGGTGGTTTCGGCGGCGGTGGTGAAGACGCCGGTGGCTGTCGCCAAGGCGGTGGCGGTGGTGGTGGTGCCGGTGGCATCGTCGTCCTCGAGGCGTCGCGCGTCGTCATCTATCAGCACGGCGACCTCTGGACCAAGAAGGACACCAAGTTCGCTCTGACGGCGGACGGTGGTATCGGTTCGCACTCGTCGTGGCAGACCACGGCTCGCATGCAGAAGTACCAGACTGCCGATGGACGCCCCAACCGTGGCGGCTTCGGTGGGATGGGCATCGTGCAGATCCTGACGCCGGCGGGTCGCGACGACGACCAGACCGGAAACGTGCAGGACGACAACATCTTCTTCCTCGATGCGAACGACCAAGAACTGCCCAACAAGCTCGCGTGGCTCGAGGGTGGGGACATCCGTCCGAAGCCGGTGCTCATGCCGGTGACCTACGGCCGCACGTCCTCGTGGTATTCGCGCTACGTTGCGACGGGCGCTTCGGTGCGCCGCGTCGTCGACTCGGCGAATGCCGGTGTGCGTTCGACGACCGACAAGCCGGCGCTCGACCCGACCGACAAGAACTACGGTCCCGACTACTACTTCGCCGGATTGATCAACTCGGGCGACTCGTCGGGTTACCTCAAGACCGACGCGCAGACGGGACTCTTCACGTTCCCGCTCGTCCGGTTCGGTGGCGTCGACAAGTTCGCGATCGCGTCGCTCGAAGCCTCCGCGACGCAGTATCGCGGGCTCGATTGTCACCGCGTGACGGTCGGGTCGTCGACCTTCCCCACGGACAACAGTCTGGCCAACATGGAAGGGCGTCTCTTCAACGCCGCGGGTGGCGGCATTGCCGACTTCCGCATCCTGTGGCACGACGACACGACGCTCCTGCTCGACGCTCGGGACGGCATCGTCCCGGATGGCGCCGTCCAGGTCGGCGTCGCGAAGAAGTTCTTCGAGGTCGTGACCGAAGGCAACGCCGGACTCGGCGCGACCTACCGAGTCGACGTCGGCGGCGGCAAGTTCCAACGCTACCCGATTGCTAACGTGCAACTCGGATTCGCCTTCCACAAGGATCCTTCGACGCCGGACATCGTCGGCAACGAGGACAACAACCGCTTCCCGAAGGGCCTCGACGCATACGTCTACGACCTCGAGACGACCGGCACGGGTTCGGTGCGCGAGCAGTTGCGCAAGCTGCACTACCCGTTCGTCAAGCTGAAGGTGCGCTTCAACCTCGACTACAACTACAAGTCCCCCGACACGCAGCCCGGTGAGAACCCCGTCAACGCGTTGTCTCAGCGTCCTGGCCTGCGCTTCGTGCGCCTGCCGTACGCCTACTGAGGTCCCCGAAGTCGCCATCCCATGGCGACTCGGGAACCCGTTCCGTCCCAGTCTTCCATTTCGAGATACGCTTCGAGGATCGAGAAGGACTCGAACATGACCGTGAACCAACACAAGAACCGACGCGTAGGTGACCGCCTGCTCCGCACCCTCGCTCTCGGTATCGTCTCGGGGCTCGCTGCTTGCGGCGGCGGTGCTCCGGGGAATCGAACGGGCGAATCGTCGGCGGACGGCGCACGTGCGAGCCTGCTGGGTATCGAATACGGCCGGCTCGTCGACATCTACTCCTGGAAGCGGGTCAACGCGGACGACGCCGATCGTTTGGCGCCGAGCAATCGCGAACCCGTTCTCGTCGAACGCGAAGCCCTGATCAATCCGCTCGTGCGGGACGAGAACCCGTTCACGAACGGTCAGGCGCGCTATCGCTTCATGCCCTACAACCCGGATGTCGGACACCGCGAGCTGTTGATCCTGTGGGACGACGAGTTCGAAGCCGACGAGTTCGCGTCCGCGGTCGCGAGCGCCAAGGCGGGCATCCCCGTCGTGTCGCCGTACTTCGCGTTTGCGACGGGTCTGCCGACGACGCCGCCGATCGTCCCCAGGGACGCGACGCTGCGACTCACGTTCGATCGGCCCCTCGGTCTCGATCAGGAATTCTTCGACGCGACGCCGGGCCTCGTTCAGGTCCTGCAGCTCTCGGCGAACCCGGATGTCGTCGACACGAGTGTCGCCTACACACCGATCCCGTCGCGCGTCATCTCCAAGGAGAACGGCAAGCGCCTCCTCGTCGATGTCGAGGTCAGCGGGAAAGAAGCGATCAATCGCGTCGCGAACCCGGATGGCTTGCCGGCGGCTCTCGATCGCGCCTCGGCCAACATCCGCATCGCGTTGCCGGTCGCGGGTCCCGCGGCTCAGCGCTTCCGCGTGCGCGTCGACGCGATCCCCAACTTCAACAGCAAGGGGCTCAATGGGGTCGCGGCGGTCATTCGGGACTTCCGCTCCGGGAACTCCGACGATGCCAATCGTGGCGCGCTGCCGGACAACGAGGCTCCGCGTCTCGTCGCCCGCAAGGAAATGGGGATCCGCGCCGTCGACATCACGTCGCGCGTGCTGACGGTCCACAAGCGCTTCGCCGACGTCGTGCTGCGTCCGCGCATCCCCTTCGTCGATGGTCCGTACTCCTCGATCGACGGTCGTCCGCTCGGTCCCAATCGGATCCCGCAGGCGCGGCCGCTCATCTCGGGTGACGTGATCTGGCAGACGGTCGAGTCGCCGGCGACGGGCGAACGCGTGACGATCGCGGCGCAGATCATCGAGAACCTCGACATCCCCGCGAACGAGAACGATTCCGGACTCGGGATCGGCAAGGCCGCGACCGAGGCACGTCTCGTCGTCGACACGGTGCACGGTTACGACAGCGCAGGCAACGTCGTGACCTTCGAAGCCTCGACCGACACGTTCGGCAAGGAATGCACTGCGGTCGTCGCCTACCACCACTCGATCACGCTCGGAACGGGCACGGTCGAGGTCGGTGACAGCGCTCGCATCGCGGAGTTCTTGACCTTCGTGCCGGCACCGCCGCGCTTCGACTCGCAGAACAACCCGCTGCCGCCGAACGAGAACATCGATCCGGTCGCGACGGTCGCACTGAACTTCAGCAAGCCGATGTCGATCGAGACGGTGCGTCCGGAGAACAACTTCGTGATCGCCAACAAGCTCGGCGCGCAGCCCGAGTTCATCGCGAACGCGAAGGTCGGTGGTCTAGCGGTCGTCCCGACCGAAGCGACCGACCTCTACAGTGACGGAACCTCGATCCGCCTCAACACGCCGCTCGGACTCTTCCACGAGAACAGCGCCGAAGAGACGTACTACGTGCACCTGCTCGATGGGCTCGCCGGACCGACCGACCGTGCTGGCGAACCGATCGACATCTGGGAACCGCAGGGTGGCATCGCGGGCATCACGACGAACTTCAAGCTCTCGAAGACCGCCGCGTCGAACTACGTCGGCAGCTTCCTCGCGCGCATGGATTCGCTCGACGAAAACGGCACGAGCGAAGCCTCGTCCAGCGCGGACTACTTCGGTCAGTATCAGCAGCGCGATGGTCGCCTCTACGGTCTCCTCGGCCAGCGCTTCGGCCGCGTCGTCGACCAGGCGACGATGCCCAACGTGCGCAACGACCTGTCGCGCCGTTGTCACCTCGATACCGCTGGCCCGAACGACCCGCCAGAAGCCTTGTGCCCTGGCGTCTCGGCGCAGCTCTACCAAACGCCGCTGATGCTCTTCAACGGCCTTGGCGGCATCGCGGAGCCCTTCGTGTCGCAAGGCTCGCGCATGCAGCAGACCTATCGTGAGGTCGACTTCAATCTCGGCTACACCGAACCGGCAGAGCTCGAGATCGATGTCGAACGTCTGAGCTGGGCGCCCTTCGTGGCACGTTCGCCCTCGAAGCTCACGTATGACCTCTTCGACCGGATGAGCATCACGCTCAGCCACTCGGAGAAGCGTCCGGACCTCCGGATGGTCATCACGCAGAACGGTCCGAACCAGTGCTGCGGTTACGACCAGGCAGGCTTCTTGAGCGGTCTCGTGCCGACGTTCGAGGCCAACTACCTCGACAACGCACCGCGCACGGCGGTCGTGGAGGATTCCTCCTACACGATCAACCCGAACGACGCGTTCGCAGCCGTGACGGGGTCGACGATGATCGCCTATCCGGCGTTCAAGGAGTCGTTCACGTGGCGCGATCGCCGCATCATGGCGATCGACTCCAACGGCAACATCCTCGGTCTCGGTGGTGCTCAGGCTCCCAACGACCCGCAGCGGCCGGACCGCACGCGCGACGTGACGAGCCCGCACCTTCCCGAAGAGAAGCCCGACCTCGATGGCGCGGATGCGCGGCAGCCCGACGACTACAAGGGCGACCGCGTCCAGGACCTCGGTCCGTTCGCGCTCCCGATGCTCGTCGACTTCTTCGTCTATCCCGATGACCCGGCCAACGGGCTCGTCAAGGCGGACAACCTCTTCCAGATCGGCTACATCGGTCCGCTGTATCCGGCTGCCGGACACGGCTACTACAACGCCGGCTGGCCGAACCTCCGCGTGCACAGCACGGGCGGGATCGACAGTCAGCAGAACGAGATCTTCGTCGATCCGCCGAACGAGCTGACCGCCCAGGGTGGCTGGCTCAACAACGCGATCCTCGGTCGCTTCCAAGCGCCTCCGGGGGACGACCACCTCTACTGGGGTCAGGCGGACTTCGTGCGCAAGGTCTCGGTCGTGACGGGTGGGTACTTCGACACCCTGATTCCGGGCAAGAACCAGGTCCAGGGACCGGTCGGATGGCCCGCGGATCCCAACGGCTATCCGAATCTCTCGACGCTCGGCACCAACTGGCGTCCGTCGGAGTTCGCGGTGCTCCTCAACCCGGCTCCCGAGAGCCTGCCGAAGGGCACGCAGGTCGTCGTCGAATACCGCATGTCGGAGGGCTTCAGCAAGTCCGACGCGGTCTACGCTTCGGCGACCACCGAGACGGCGGCGAGCCGCAACAACCTGCTCAATCCGCATTTCGCCTGCGAGCAGTATCGCTACATGGCCTCGAGCCGCGTGCAGTCGAACGACGTGACCAACTACGTGCAGGACATCGACAGCCTCGTCGATCCGGTGACGGGTGTCGCGCGTCGCTTCATGAACTACCGCATCACGTTCGTCAACAACCCGAACGTCGAGCCGGCGCGCGTGCCCTACATCGACTACTTCGCCGTCGTGTGGCGCGTGAAAGAGCCGAAGTGATGGACGGCTGATCGGGCGCGTGCCCGATCGACCGACCGATCCGAACGCCTCTCGCGGCTGGTGCCGCGGGAGGCGTTTTGCGTTTCGAGGCGCCGGGCACCGGTGCGGGGCCGACGAATCGCGTTGCTGGAGGTCGTGGCGGGACTAACAGCCCCCGGAGGTCGCACCCCAACGACCTCCTCGACCCACATGGCCGCGCGTTCCTACCCCCAAGGCGTGGTCGCACACCCTATCGACTTCCGCGAACGCCCATGAGTTCCGTCCGTCTTCGGCGACACGGCTTGACTGCCGTGCTCGGTCTGTTCGTTCTTGCAGCCCTCGAGTCCTGTGGCGGTGGGAAACCGGGCAACCGGACATCCGAATCCGCGGTCGATGGTGCGCGGGCGGCTCTCGAGTCGGTCGAGTACGGTCGCCTCGTCGACGTCTACGCGTGGCGGCGAAGGTTCGAGGACGATGCCGACCGCATCGATCCGCGGAAGCGCGAACCGGTCCTCGTGCGCCGCAACGTGCTCGTCCATCCATTGCTGCGCGACGAGAACCCGATCACGAATGGTCAGGCGCGCTTTCGGTTCTTGCCGTACACGCCGTCGGTCGGCCATCGCGAGCTTCTCGTTCTGTTCGATGATCTGCTCGAGCGCGACGCGTTCGATCTGGCGATGACGCAGGCGACGTCCGGAATCCCGTTGATCGATGCGCACTTCGCCTTTGCGAAGGGCATCCCGAAGCAGCCACCCGTCGTTCCGCGGGACGCGACGTTGAGGCTCAAGTTCGATCGCAAGCTCGGACTCGATCAGGACTACTTCGATGCAACGCCAGGGCTCGTGCAGGTCCTGCAACTCGCGGGCGATCCCGATGTCCTCGGCACGAGCAGGGCCTACACACCGATTCCGTCACACGTCCTCGTCGAGAGTGGTGGGAGAGCTCTTCTCGTCGATCTCGAGGTCAGTGGGCGCGAGGCCATCGGGCGCGTCGCCAATCCGCACGGGTTGCCAGCAGCGCTCGACGTGTCCTCGGCCAACATCAGGTTGGCGCTACCGACGACCGGGCCGGCGGCGGAGCGTTTCCGTGTGCGAATCGACAAGGTCGAGCAACTCAACGGTCGCGGCATGAACGGCGCGACGGCGGTGATTCGCGACTTCCGGTCCGGTCATCCGACGGAAGCGGCTCGCGGTGCACTTCCGTCGACCGAGGCTCCGCGGTTGACCGCGCGCAAGCTCATGGGGCTCTTGGCCGTCGACGCCGAGACGCGAATGATCGTCGTTCACAAGCGCGACGCGGATGTCGTCCTGCGGCCGCGCATCCCGTTCGTCGACGGACCGTACTCGACGCTCGATGGACGACCGCTCGGCCCGGCATACGTACCGCAGGGTCGTGCGCTCCTTTCCGGCGACGTGATTCGACAGGATGTGGTCTCGCCACACACAGGGGAGGTCCTCACGGTGCACGCACAGGTGCTCGAGAACCTCGCGATTCCGGCACGAGAAGGAGATCCCGCTCTCGGGAGCGGCAGCGCGAAGGATGTCGCGCGCCTCGTCGTCGACACGCTCGTCGCCTACGACAGCGCGGGGCATGCCGTGTCGTTCGAGGCCGTCGATGAGGGTACGGGAAAGGACTGCACCGCCGTCGTGCACTACTGCGATGAGTTGATCGTCGGCACGAACAACGTCGATGTCGGCGATCGCGGACGCTTGGCGGAGTTCCTCGAACTCGTTCCCGAGCCGCCGCGGTTCGATCAGCACGGCACACCATTGCCGATCAACGAGAACATCGATCCGTTCGCGACCGTCACCATGCACTTCAGCGTGCCGGTTGCGCTCGATACCGTTCGATCCGAGAACAACTTCGTGCTCGCGAACGAGCTGGGGGCCGAGCCGCGCTTCGTCGAACATCCGAAGACCGGTTGCCTCGCGGTCGTACCGACGAGCGTGACCGATCTGCACAACGACGGCACGTCCGTGCGTCTCGACACGCCGCTGGGTCTGTATCACGAACAGGGAACGACAGAGGCGTACTACGTCCATCTGTTCGACGGTGACTTCGGAATCCGCGGCAGTTCCGGAGAACCCCTCGAACTCCACGAAGGGCAGTCGGGTGTCGAGGCGATTACGGCGAAGCTCGTTCTCGCGAAGACGGCACCGTCGAATCACGTGGGATCGTTCCTCGCGCGCATGGATCGTATCGACGAGAACGGGACGAGCGACACGTCGTCGAGCCCCGACTACTTCGGTCAGTACCAGATTCGAGATGGGAAGATGCACGGTCTTCCGGGACAACGATTCAGTCGTGTGTTCGATCCCGTGCGCATGGCCACGATCCAGAACGACCACTCGAGGCGGTGTGCTCCTGGCCCGTCGTTCCTCTACACACAACCGATCTTGGGGTCGGGAATCGTCGAGCCGTTCGTCTCCGAAGGTAGTCGCATGCAGCAGAGCTACCGCGAAGTCGACTTCGGACTCAGCTACAGCGATCCGGTCGAGATGGAGATCGACATCGAGCAGTTGCACTGGGCGCCGTTCCTCGCACGCACGCCGTCGAAGCTCACGTTCGATTTGTTCGATCGCGTGTCGATGACGTTGGGCCATTCGGAGAAGCGTCCGGACAATCGAGTCCTGCCGACCTGTGCCTCGGAACTCGGCACGGCCCTCAACGGTCTCGAACTCGTGTTCGAAGACAACTATCTCGACAACTCGTTGCGAGCCGAAGTCGTCAAGGACGTGTCGTACACGATCGATCCCAACAACGCGTTCGCGGCGGCGACCGGGACGACGATGATCTCCTACCCGCGTTTCCAGGAGACCTTCACGTTCCGCGATCGGCGCGTGATGTCGATCGATGGCAACGGTGCGGTTGTCGGGCTGGGTGGCTCGAAGCGACCGAACGACGGCTCGAGCCCCGACCGCACGCGAGACGTGACGAGTCCGCACATCCCCGAAGTCGACCCCGACGTCGATGGCGCCAACGCGCGGCAGGATGACGACTACAAGGGGGATCGAGTCCAGGACCTAGCGCCGTTCGCGCTACCGCTCCTCGTCGATTTCGCAGTGCATCCCGACGACGCCGCCAACGGCAAGGTCATCGCGGACAACCTGTTCCAAGTCGGAATTCTCGGTGCGGGAACGAACGTTCGCGTGCACAGCACGGGCGGTATCGATGGACAACTCCAGGAGATCATCGTCGATCCGACCAATGCGCCGATCGCCAACGGCGGGTGGATCGGCGGTGCGGGAAACAGCGTGCTCGTTCCACCGGGGGACTCGGTCGCGTACTGGGCTCAGGCCGATTTCGTGCGCAAGGTCTCGGTCGTGACTTCGGGCTACTTCGACACCTTGTTGCCCGGACGGAATGCGGTGCAGGGGCCCGATGGTTGGCCCGCCAATCCCCGCGGCTACCCCGATCTCGAGAAGCTCGGTCCGACGTTCGGTGCCGCGGAGTTCGCCGTGTTGCTCGATCCGCGGCCGGAGGACTTGCCGTTGGGAACGCAGGTCATCGTCGAGTATCGAGCGGCGTCGTCGTTCGAGCGATCGAGCGACCCGTACGAGTTCTCGTCGACCGAGACTGCCGCGAGCCGCAACAACCTGCTCAATCCGCACTACGCGTGCGAGCAGTATCGCTACCTCGCGTCCGGCCGCGTCGACGCGCGCGGCGTGACGGCCTACGCGTTGGACATCGACGACTTGATCGATGCTCGCACCGAGGTTGCACCACGGTTCCTCAACTTCCGGATCACGTTCGTCGGTGATGTCGACGTCGTGCCGACGCGCACGCCGTACGTGGGGCGCCTCGCGATCGTGTGGCGCGTCAAGGAAGCGAAATGAACCCTTCGGGCTGACGGGAGTCCGCACGGCCGGTGCTTGCGACTCGTGCGCGCGCGTAGTCTTATGAAGGGAGATGAGCGCACGTCATCGGATCCTCGCACGCGGCTGGCTGATGTGCACGCTGTCCGTCGCGCTCGCCTCGTGCCTGACGGGATGTGGTCGCGCCAAGGGCGACGTGCTCGCCATCGAGTCGGTCCTACCCGAGGACGGAAGCACGCTCTTGCTCAACCAGAGCGTCGTCATTCGATTCGATCGTCCGCTCGATCCATTGTGTGTGACGCAGGACAGCGTGCGCCTCGTCGACGGGCGCGGGCGCAGCGTCGTACCGCTTCGCATCCGCGTTCGTGAGTCGACGATCGAAATCGTTCCGCGCGCCCCGATCCATGCCGCGCTCGATGACGGTTCGTACGGTCCCGGAACGAAACTGCGGCTCGTGATCGCGACGTATCCGCGCCCCGACGGGTTGCGGTCCGAGCGCGGTGAGCTGCTCATGAAGGCGCCGACGGTCCGCTACGACGTCGTGGATGCAGCGGCACGAGCTGCCGAAGGACGATTGACGTTCTTACCGAGTTCGGGGGAAGGGCCCTTTCGCCTCGTCGAAGTTCCTCGCGTCGATCCGAGTGGCAAGCGGATCGAGCTTCGTTTCGACCGGCCGTACTTCCCTCCGTCGGCGACCCCCGAAGCATTCCGCCTCATCGATGATCTCCAAGTACTCACTCCGATTCCGCTGACGGTCGAGGCGGGAGGGCTCGGGCAGATGCGTGGGCGCGTTCTCTATCTCGAGCCCGCGCAGGCAATCCCGCCATCGGGGGGATTGCTGTTCTTTCGTACGGGTGTGCGCGGTCTGCTCGACTACCGCTTGTCACCGCTCGACGTCCCGGCGGATCCGATGGGATATCAGTTCCCGGGGCTCGGCCGCAGTCTTGCGATTCGTCCGGCGCCCAAATCCGAGGAGCGCACCGACGGCGTCGACGAACGCTTCGTCCATGCACGACCCGCCGTGTCCTCGAAAGCCACGTTCTCCGAGCTCGCACTTCCGTTCGAATGCGAGGGTAGCCTCAGGTGGGGGCCGGATGGCCTCTGGCTACCGCGCGCCGATTGGCCGGATTTCCAGTCGCTCGGCGAACTCGATCCGCCGGGTTCGACGCGGGAACTCCGAGCGTCGGGGCGTGCCGAGCTCGCCACGGGGATCGAACGCGTTCTGCCGGAGCACACCTGGGATTTCGATCGCGTCCACATCGGGTCCGGCAAGCGCGTGTACGTCGTGCTTCCGGACCATGGGGCACTTCGAATTCGCATTGCGGGGAGATGCGAGATCGATGGCGAGTGGATCTTCCGCGTGCGCGCGGCAGGGGAGCGTCCCGAGCGGCAGAACCGCGCCGTCGACACGCGGCCGCTTTGGCGCGACATCGACGGACGCGTCGAGATCGAGGTGGCTGGCCACACGCGGATACGCGGCCATATTCGAACGGAACCCGACGTCGTGGGGCTCGCTGGCTGGCTGCAAGTGCGCGACGCCAGTTTGCTCGACCCTTCGAACATCGACTTGCAGATCATCGAAGTGCCCGAAGTCGCGGGGCTGCGAGCGGAGCGCGCGCCGCAGCTACCCGGTCGA